>JBEKDV010000612.1:0-3695 GCA_050014175.1 Candidatus Solibacter sp.
AAGTTTGTCTCGGGGGAATTGCCCGATCACCGGCAGGCCGAAAGATTGAACCGATTGTTCCGCGAGCATCACCGCGGAAATGCCAGCTACCCGCGCCGACTCGACTGCCGAGCCTGCGCCCTCGCGCGCGGCAATCATTCCCACGAAATTCAAGCCCCGCCGGCGACCGGCTTCAAGGAGTGGCCTCAGGGCTTGCTGTTGCGCGGAATCTTCCGGAGCGCCCTCCGCCCAATTCACCAGCAGACAGTTGACGGGCGTTCCCTTGAGCAAGTCCAGAGCGGCAGGCTGCGCCCAAGCCGTGAGCGTTTGCTGTAGTTCCGCGCTCGTATCCGCTGCCTTGCTCCGCCGAGCCCAATCGAGCGGGCCGCAAGGCCATTTCATGGGAATCCACTGCGGGTCCAGGTTCATGTATGACCTCTCGTGACGATGACCTCGGGAGAGTATCGCACAAATCGACGCCACAAGCCCCGGCAACTGCGCAGTCGGGAAGAATCTGGTTCGATTTCAAAACGCAGTCATAGTGGCCCCCCAGGAAGCGAGTTCTCCGTGCGCGTTTCGCACCAGGTGGTGCCAGCGAAGCTAGAGCAAGTAGCGCGGACCTGCTACTCAAGGTCCACGGCTTTTCGGCCTTAAATACTCGTATGCACATCGAAAGGAGTTCAACAAACTTACGACCTCCTTTTCGTGGCATAGGCGCCACGGGTGTTGTTAATTGGGAAGAGGATCTGGCGCCTGCCACCTATCTGTTGTAGGGTAGGCATACAGAAGATGCGATGCGGGAGCAGCCAGCCGCGGCCTGGTACGAATTGACAACTTCGAACCGCGCGCATCTACTGGTGCACCGCTCCCACGGTCTCGTGATTCGCTCGTCGTGACTGCGGAAGGTGCCCTGAGGAAGATTCGCGGAGAGTCAGGGGACCCCTGACGGGGCGATACATGCGACGGCCAGGAACGGGCCGCGCCTGAGCGCCAGAGTCGTTTGGCCCACGAACGACTATTCTCAAGGGCAGGGAAGTGATATGGCCGAAGGTTTCCTCACGGAACATTCCCCAATTCCCGGCTACGAGGTTGTGCGATACCTGGGTCGAAACGGCGCCATCCTCTATCTAGCGCGTCAGTTGAGCAGCGGCAAACAGGTCGTCTTGAAGGTGTACGACCCTGGGTTGGCCGAATCCGTTCAAAAGCACGAAGCTCCGCTTGCACGGCTTGATCACCCCAACATTCTGCGAGTCTTCGAAATAGGTGAAGTAAAAGGTCGGGTCTATACGGCCGTAGAGTATGTCAGCCGGTCTCTAGCTGAGAGGTTACGCGAAGGGCCATTGTCGGCTCCGGAGGCAGTTGCCCTTACCCGGACAATAGCTCTCACCCTTGAATATGCCCGCGATCAGGGCATGGCTCACATCAACCTCACGCCCGCTTCGATCCTGCTCACTGACGAGGGCATGCCAAAGCTATTCGATTTTCAGCTTATGGATGTCGTCGAGCAGTGGGATGAGCGGGAGTCGGCGGCCATGTTAAAACCAGCATTTTCGCCGCCGGAGGATTTCGAGCGGGAAAGGCACAGTGTCTTACCAGCGGCTGACGTGTATCGCGTGGGAGTCGCCATGTACATGATGCTGACCGGCCAGCCTCCGTTTTCAGGGAATACCGCGCTGGAAATCGTGCAAGCTGTTCTCTCCCGCCCCCCTGCAAGACCACGGCAGATGAACTCGGCAGTACCGAGATCCGCGGAGAAAGTCTGCTTGAAGTGCCTCGAAAAGCGGCCCGAACATCGGTATCATTCTCTTCAAGAACTAGCCGGCGCTCTCGGACGCCTGGTGAAGGCAGGCTGATTCCAGGCAGTGGATCCACCACCCTTTGCAGCCGACGGCAGGCGCAACAATGTGCCGCAGGGACTGAAGCGTCAATCGTTGACCGCACTCGGCAGGACGTATGATGGACCCAGCCCGATTTGATGCAGAAGCCGCCCTCGTGGGCGCACAGATCCCCGAGGGGTTTCGGGTGGCCATCATCGGGAGCACTTCATTCTGGCACGAGGACAGTGCAGGAATCTGTACCCACGTCGGAGAACTTTTGGCTACTCTTTCCAGTCTTGTCTTGTTGACGGGAGGTGTACCGGGGGCCGGCGAGACCGTCGGACGGGCTTTTGCCCGAGGGTGCCGGAACCTCGGGCGGTCGCCCAAAGTAATTCATGTCCTACCTCGAGGCTGCGCCTGCTGCGATTACGGCACGACACTGTTCGCGGGCGGTGACATGGGCGAGCGCCGTGAGATTCTCGGGCGCCTCGCCGAGTTGTACGTGGTTGTGGAGGGTGGTCCTGGCACAGAACACGAAGCCCGTGTTGCCGCAGCGAACGGTTCCATTCTCCTTCCCGTTGGACGCTCGGGAGGCCACGCCGGCGCGCTCTTCGCGCGCATGGGTCGCCCCGCGCTCGCAGAAGAGCACACTTGGCGCACGTTGGGCGATTTCGAAGCAATACCTGCAAAGATTGCGGCATCAGTCCTGGAGATTGTTAATGCGCATATTCGGTACGGCGTCTAGCCCCTTCGTAGTTCTTCTATGACATGCTGGCAATTAAGGACCTTTTCAACCAAATCCAGCGGGCGGTAGTAGTAGTGGTTGGAAGCCTCGTAACCGATGGCGGAATCTTGACGGCTTATGGCGTACTGGCGGCGCGCCAACTGGATTTCATCTTCTGCGATTTTTATCATGAGCGCGGCAAATCGAGCCCGGTCCTGGGAGTTCGCTGATTCCCACTGGGCGCGCAGGAGGTAGAAGCGCATCTGATTCGCCACGCTCCGAAAGTGCAGGTGACAGGTCTCAGCGATACCGAGATCTTTTTGGGCGACCGTCTGTTGGTGAGCGGGCACATGCCGGAGTGCTTCGCGAAAACTCTCCAGACCGGGTTCCCACATCATGGCCATCTTCGCGAATTGCTCCTCCACGGTCTCCATAGGATAGGGCCCGGCCCAGGCTTTGTAGTCGTCGTAGGGAAACAGCATCATGGAGGCTTTGTAGCCGGTGGGATGGCGGCGCAAGGGGTTCGCCGGACCATGCTGGGTGGGGACCGTGTAAATCGCCAAGCCGTAAGGAAACTCTTGGAAGGCCCGGCTAAACGTCTTCCAAGCCTCCAGGATTGCAGGAGCCGCCTCCTTACCGTATCTCCGCTCAGCGGCCCGGCGCAGGGCGTTGTCAACATCCGGCGCAGGAGAGAAGTAGAATGCCTGAGCGGCGTCAGAGTTGGGTGACGGGTAGCCGCCCACGGTCCAGGACAGCATCAACCCCTGAATGCCCGCCTTGCGCAAGTTTTCGCAGTGCTGAACGACCAAACTGGGAACCGGAATGTAAGGTACCGCGGAAATCTCCCAGGTAGCACTCCATTGCACTTTCGCCATCGTCGCGAGACCGCGCTGGCGGGCCAGGCTCCAGTGGCGCACGGCCCGGGGACCAGGGCCGACGACCGACATGGAATACTCGCCGACTTTTGTGTGAAACCCGCCCCGATCGACCGGCAAATCCCACTCGCTGACACTGAGCAGGGCCACGTCTTTCGGCAACCTTGCGATGATGCCGTCGGCATCCGCACTGTTGTGGACCCCATTAGTTCCCCAGCCCCAGTCCCAGGCGATGACCTTGGCCTCGTCACTGCTACGGCGCACGCCATCCCGGAAAGTCTCGATCACCTCCGCAATCAC
>JBEKDV010000613.1:0-3694 GCA_050014175.1 Candidatus Solibacter sp.
CCCGCCAACGGGGCGATGTTCTTCATCGGGATCCCCTTGGAGCCCCCGCGAGCCGTAACTACTCCCAAAGTACGCACGCCCATCCGTTCCTGCCCATACGGGCGATTCATAGATGTAATGAAGCCGCTTCTGCGTGTATGGCGTGAGGCGCGCCAGACCCTCGGCGATCCTGTCCGAGACCCGGCCGTCCCCATACAACGTGCTGGGCGCCCACGCGCCATGTTCCAACTGCGTCCGCACCGCCGTGACGATGTCGCCGCTCTTCAGGGGCGCCCGCGTCACATGTTCGCCGCACTCCCTGCCGTGCTGGCGGTCGCCCGCCAGAACCACTGGTGTGCCGAAATAGCTGGCGTCGCGTACAAAGCTGCTCGAATTCCCCACTGCGCAGGCGGCGTTGGCCAGCGTTCGCAGATACTCCTCCGGCTGCAGATTGGTGACCGTGCGCAGCCACTGCGGCGCCGTTTGGTCGCGAAAAACGCGGATCGCTTTGCTGATCTGGTCCGAACCGGCGTCGATATTGGGCCACAGCATCACCGTCTGCATGTGGAGGCGCTCCAGTGCGCACAGCAACTCCTGCATCCGTCTGTGTTCCCGGCCGTACTCAGTGGTGGTCGGGTGAAAGATGACCAGCAGGTAGGGCTGGGAGAGGTCGATCGACGCTCCACTGCCGATTTGGTTCACGGCATGCGGATCGAGTCGCCGGTCCAGGACGCGGGCGATGTCGCTGCTCGGGCACCCGATGCCGAGGATGGTGGCCGGGGCTTCGCCCATGCGGATCAGGTACCGTGCGGCCTGCCGCGTGCTCGGAAAATGGTAGTGGGCGAACTTCGAGATCGCATGACGCGCACTTTCGTCAATCGAGCCCGATACCTCGCCGCCCTGAATGTGGGCCAGGCAAATGTTCATGTACGCCGCGGCGATGGCCGCTGCCAGGGCCTCGTACCGGTCGCCGATGAGCAGCACCACATCGGGCTTGAGTTGCTGGAACTCGCCGGCGAATTCGACTACCCCGAAGCCGATGGACTTCGCCATGGTGGTTGGCGTCGAACCTTCCAGCTCGATAAAGACTTCACGGTCGACCGGAAATCCGTCGCGGCGCACGACGTCGGCGGGATATCCGAAACGCGACAGGACCATGGTTCCCGCCGCGACCACTTGCAGTTCCAGTTCGGGACGCGCCTGTATGCTGGTGAAGACCGGCTTGAGCCTGCCGTAATTGGCTCGATCCACCAGGACCACGCAGATCTTGCGCCGCCCGTTAGTTCGCACGACCCACTCCTGCCGGACTGGCGTTCCGAAAGGCCGGCGCTTTCCTGGTGTCCACGCGGCGCAGCGCGAACAAATCCACACCCGGCTCATTGCAGCCCTCTTCGGTGCTGAAGCAGCAGTCGAACCCCAGAGCCCGTAGCCGGTCGACCGTGCCCTGAGTGTATGAGCTAAGTTTGCCGTAGGGATAGGAAAACGGCCACAACGGTTGCGGCATCAGGCGGCGCTCCAGAAGGTCTCTGGAGGTGTTAAGATCCCACGCCAGTTCGCCATCCGTCAAGGTGGCCAGCGGGCGGTGGCGGTGTGAGTGCCCGCCTATCACCATGCCGCAAGATTGCATTTCGCGCGCGCCACTCCAGGAAACGTACAGCTCCCGCGCAAACTGCCGCTCTCCTCCAAGGTAGCGCTCGAACAAGCCGCCTACGACGCTGTCCCTCACCGAAGGATGGAGTGCGAAGTTGAAAAGGTACTTGAAGCACGCGGTGGCTCGATCGTCCCAGGGGTAGGTCCGCCGCGCCACCGGCACATCCACCCGAGCGGAAGCGAGCGCATCCGGCGCAACATTCCGCAGCGCCTCGAGGAAAAGGCGCCGGTAGGGCTCGAAACCCAGTTCGGCTGTCAGGAAGTGATTCATGTGGACTGGCGCCACGGACCCTTCTTCCAGGCATGAAGTGATCACGAAGAAAATCGCCTGAATGCCGCGATCTGCCAGCACGGGAGTCACGCGGGTCAGATGCTCGCGCAGGCCGTCATCGAAAGTGAGGAGGCACAGATCCCTCGATGGCCGGTATTTACCCGCCAGGAAGGCCATGCTGCTTTCCGGGGTCGCCATCTCCAGCGCGCCGCTCAGTGAGTCCAGTTGGGCGTAAAAGTCGGAGACCGCCAGTGCCTTGATTCCGGCGTGGCGCGTTCCCGCGACGTCGCGCACGTAATGGTAAGTAACTACATGAAGTCTGCGATCGCTCATACGGTTGGAGAGGAGGCTGTGGATATTGCCGGCCCCCTTCTCAGTTCGGTCTGTCCTGATCGGAATCCGATTTGGTCCAACACCAGGGGCAACGGTCGTCCAAGTTGCAGGCCGGCGCCCCCTCGGGCGGAAACATGGCGCTTAGAATGGCTCCGCCCTTTCCATCCAGCGGCTGAAAGCGCGACGGAATTGCGTCACCATCGGGATGACAATCGATGGGCTTGAAGCAGTTCGCCGCCAGGCCGGCGCGGGCTTCTCCGTGATAGCCATAAAAATCGGCGCCGAAGGCATCCGCTTCCTTGAGTTCTTTCAAGAACAGTCCGATCAGCGCGGACGCATTCTCGGCGGAAGCGGGTAAGATGTCCACGATTCGCCCAATGCGGTCCACGTCTTCCCGCCCCTCCGGCGTTGCCCGGCGTATCGCCTCGAGACGCCACACCAGTAAACCGTGCGAACGCCCTTCCGGAACGCTCAGAAAACGGTAGGAGAACCGTGGATGCGCCTGATATCTCCATGCCAGATACTTCGCGTCGCGCGCGGCGCCCACGCTGCGTTCCGCAATAGCCGGCCAATCCCGCGTGTCCCACTCGGACGGGATCGCGGAGTTAGCGTGGCAAGTTACCGGCGGAGTGGCAGGCAATCGGAAAGTTTCCGCTATCTCTTCCGCCTTTTCCCCGGGCCAGTCCGGATACGCAATGCGGAGGAAGTTCACCATGCGAGCTACGGCATCCGGTAACACCGCGAAGTAACGCGGGATGTGCGGCAGCACTTCGCCGCGGAGAACTCGATAGATGGCCGCGGTAGCCGGATTGATGCCGAATGCGATCACGGGCTGGAAGCACGGGCGCCGGAACATGCTCAGCAATTGCAGCGCCGTGGAGCCCCTTCGGTGATCGGGCCGGATTACATAATTGGCAATCCAGACGCCCGTGGAACACTTTCCGAAGCAGTTGAACTCGAAAGGAATTCCCCCCAGAATTCCGACCAGTTCTCCGCCCTCGTGAGCCAAGGCGAAACTGTATCCCTCCTCCGTCCACAGCGGCTTTCGGTTGAAGGTCCAATCGAACAAAGCGCGATCCCGAACGTAGATATGGCCCTTGGCCCAATATTCGTCCAGGAATGTGCGGATCGGAGGATATTCGTCGTAGGTGGCGTAACGGAAGGTGACGGCCATTTATTTAACCCCGCTCAACGCGAGCCTTTCTTCCACCAGCGCCGCAACCAGTTCCACCGAAAGCAACTGCTCGATTTCCTCGGGCGTGAACTGCACGCCAAACTCCTGCTCCAGCGCGAGCACCAGGTTCAGATGATGCAGCGAGTCCCACGTTTCGATTGTGTCCGGCGACGATGCCGGCCCGATACGATCGACCGGGACCTCGAATACATCCGCGGCGATTCTCCGGATGCGCTCGATCATACGGCAGCGGCAACCTCGCCCTCCGTCCTCAATTCGATCCAGCC
>JBEKDV010000614.1:0-3684 GCA_050014175.1 Candidatus Solibacter sp.
TCCATCACCGAGGATTACCGGCGGCACCGCGGGATCGATGACCGAGGAGAAGCGCAATCGCTTTTCCGAGGCCTGGACCTCCAGCAGGCGCATCACGTTCTCGACCGTGCTGCAAACGTCGACCGGCAGAGTTTCCAACTGGAGCTGTCCCGCTTCGATTTTGGAGAAATCCAGGATGTCGTTGATCAGGGTGAGCAGCACTTGTCCGCTGGAGCGGATGGTCTCCACATAATCCCTCTGCCCAGCGGTGAGTTGCGTGCTCGCCAGCAGCTCGGCGAAGCCGAGCACTCCGGTCATCGGCGTGCGGATCTCGTGGCTCATGTTCGCCAGCAGCATGCTCTTGGCACGGTTCGCGGATTCGGCCTCGAACTTTGCTTGTCTCAGCGCATCTTCGTTCCGCCGGCGCGAGCGGCGCTCAGCCAGCATCGTGGCGGCCTCGGAGGCCAGGATGCGAATTTGCTCAGCCCGTTCCGGACCCACTGTGCCTTCGGCGAACAACAGGAGCTTTCCCTCAGCCACCCCTTCGACTGACACCGGCAAAATGAGGCTGGCGGAAGTTGCCAGAACCGAGTTTTCCTCAACCTTCGCAGGTAAATCGTCCAAACTCGCAAGACTGCCCTCAACCAATGCGACCGGATACAGCGCGTTCTCACCGCACCGGCCATACCAAACTCGACGAAGTCCATATTGTTCGACAAGTTCGGAGACCAAGGTCTGCCACAGCATCTCTTCAGACGCCTCCGGGCTGACTCCGCGGAGCGCCACGAGCACACACTGGAAGGCGATCAGGTCAGACAGCTTTTGCTCCAGAACGATGGACGTCATCGGCTTAAGCTCTTGCGGTTCTGATCGAGGACCATCTGTGTCCGGTGACACAAGTCTTCCATGCTCTCGCCCTTGATGTACTGCACCGCCCCGAAGGCCACTGCGGCGGCCAACGCCACTTTGGAGCCGTCATCGACCGCTGTGTAATACTTGCCTCCGGTGGCGAAGGATTGGCAGATGTCGCCGCACTGCGCCAACCAACTCGGCGGAGAACCTTCGACGATGACAAGGAACTCATCGGCTCCCCAGCGAAACAGCGTGTCGTCCTCGGGGAAACAGCTGTGCAACAAGTGGGCCAGAGCACGGAGGAGTTTGTCACCGAACAAGGCTCCGTACCGGCTGTTGATCGCCTTGAAACCCTCGATATCGAAGAGCAGGACGGTTACTGCACCTTCCTGCTTGGAGAGGTACCGCAGACGACGTTCTGCCTCGCGCCGGCTCCCCAGGCCCGTCAGGCGGTCGACGCCGGACTGTTTGCGCGCCATTTCCAGCCGCTGTTGGTAGCCGGGGAGTTGCGAAGCGAACTGCTGAACTGCCTTGTCATTTTCGCGGCGCATCTCCTGCGCGGTCTCCCGAAGCTTGCATACCTGATCCTGCAGGCGGCGCCGGATCTCGGAGACGTTATCCACCCGCGAAAGTGAATCGAATTCATCCGCCAGCCGGCTGAGACTGGTCTCATGACGCTCACCATGACCCTTGAAGCTGCTAATAGCCTCCGCTACGGACGCCACTACATCCTTCAGAGCCGCGTCCCGCTCCTCGATCCCTGCGCGGTTGGAGTGGTAAATAGCTTCCAACTGGTCGAGCACGACCTTTCCTGCCTGGTCGATGGTCTGGGCCGGGGAGGTATCGTCGAGCAATGCCGTGAACTTGTCACATTCTTCTTTGCACTGCCCGGACAGTTCGGGGTTCACTGGCAACGCCACCATCGGCAGAGCTCCGGCTAGTGCCAGGTAAGCCCTGCGCAATGCCCGGAATCGAAGCAGCGAGTTTTCCGATTGCTCGATTTGTTTTAGGATCGAGATCATTGGACGTTTTGATCGACCATTTCTGATGGTAACAGATGACGGTTTCACGGGTCTGCGAATCCGCTGCGGCTGTCGCGGCATGGTCTCCACCATCACCACACGCTACTGCGGTGATACCACGTGGAGCCTCCCATTTGTGTGGGGACGCGTTGCCTCTTCTTCCGCATAGGGAGTATCCTCTAGTTTCATGGCGGGTAAAACCATCATCGTGGTGGACGACGCGCCGGTCAACCTGAAGTTCGCCGCCGCCGTGCTGCGCGGCGACGGCTACACGGTGCGTGTGGCGTGCAGCGCCGAGGAGGCGCTCATGATATTGCACACTATGGTCCCCGACCTCCTGCTGGTTGATATCCAGTTGCCCGGCATGAACGGTCTGGAGTTGACCCGCCGCCTCCGCCAGGATCCCCGCACCCGCAAGATGCTAATCGTGGTCTTCACCGCCTCGGCAATGGCCGACGCCCAACAGCAGGCTTTCGATGCGGGTTGTGATGGCTTCATCGCCAAACCGATTGACATCCGCAGTCTGGGGCAGCGCCTCCGCTCGTTCCTCGACAGCCAGTCCGGCGCCGTCCCCAAACCGGGCATCGAGCATGGCGGACTGCCTACGGGTCTTTCGTTTTCAGGCCCCAAAATGGAAGGGCTGCGTCGCAGTTTCCTGGCGGACGGCTCGCGCCAGGTTCGCCGCCTGCTGGAGTTTGTCAACGAGCGGTTTGATATGGGCGAGGCCGCCCGCACGTTCCATCAGTGGGTGGGCTCCGCCGGCGCACTGGGCTACATGGAACTCGCTGAAAAGGCGCGCGATGCGGAAACCCTGTTCAACACGCCCGGCTGGACCAAGAGCGATCTGCGCGACGCCCTGACAGCCCTGGCCTACGCCTTCGCCTCACCCCGCGAAGCCAGCGACACCGCGATTCCCGACTCTCTGGTGCAGGAACTCTCCCGCAAGCGCATCGCCCTGATCGGCTTCGCCGACGAGGAGGCCGAGCGCATCTGCGGCGCGTTTGAACGCGTCCGCGCCCTGCCGCGACTCTTCACCGGAGACGAACCTCCCGAGTCGGATTCCATCCGCGACTGCGACGTGATGATGGTGCACGTGCGTCCGGCCACCTTGGGCATCCCGTGGCTGCAGTCCGGGTTTCCGCCCTCCCGCCCGCTGGTGCTTGTGGGCGGCCGCGAGGATCTCCTTGCCCTGCCGCTCGACGTGCAGGCCAGCGCTGGCGAGTTCCTGATCGATGGCTGGCAGCCCGAGGAAGTGATCATGCGCCTGAGCTTTGCCCTGGCGCGGGGTACACCTCTGCCTGCAACCGCCGCGGGCCCTTCACCGGCCGCCGCGGAACCCCCGCGCCGCAGCCTCTCCGGAAAGCCCCAGATTGTCATCGCCGACGATGACATGCACGTCCTGGCCGTGGTGCGCAACGCGCTGCAAAGCCTCGGCATGGAGTGCCGCTCCGCCGCCACCGGCCCCGCAGCTCTGAACCTGATCCGCGAACTCTGCCCGCATGTCGTCGTGCTCGACGTGAACATGCCCGGAATGGACGGCTTCGAAGTGCTCGCCGACATCCGCCATGCTGCCCTGCCGGTGAAGGTCATCATGTTGACCGCCCGCCAGAACGAGCGCGATGTGCTCCGCGGCTTCGAACTCGGCGCCGACGACTACGTGGTCAAGCCCTTCAGCCCCCTGGAACTCGTTGCCCGCCTGAAACGCTGCCTGTAGGATGGGGCCATGCCTCGCTCGCGCGGGGGAGCAGTTGCGGCCAGAGGCCGACAACGGCGCCGGACGCAAGCCTGTCGGCAATCTTGGGATCAAGTTCACCCGGCATGCCCGGCGCTT
>JBEKDV010000615.1:0-3675 GCA_050014175.1 Candidatus Solibacter sp.
CATACTTAGGTCGGTCTGTCAACACAAATCAACAATAGACAGACTCAATTTAGGCCGTCAGATCACCGCCGAGCGCAAATCGAATCAAAACAAACCGGGCGGAAAATGTAGAAACTCCAGGGACAGGCCTCCTGGAGGCCTGTCCCACTATTTTCGATGCCGGCGCCGCGGCTGGCTCGTCACGGGCGCCGCGGCTTTCGCGGGCGCGGAGGCGGGATCCAGCTTGCTCATGATGCGGTCGTGGATCCAGTGCTCGTCCCACCACTCGCGCGGATTCACCTGCACGCCATCGATCTGCATGCTGAAGTGAACGTGGACGCCGCCGGCCATCCCCGTGGCCCCGGCGACGCCGAGGCTCTGATTCTTTTTCACCATGTCGCCCACCTTCACGTCGATGCGGTTCATGTGGCCGTAGATGGATTGCAGCGCGTACCCGTGATCCACCACCACGCAATTGCCGTAGATGCCGAGATCGGCGGCCCACACCACGCGGCCGTCGTTGGCCACGTGTACGGGAGCGTTCACCGTGTCGGAAAGGTCGAAGCCGAGGTGCACCTGCTGGTCCACCTTTTTGCCGTTGTACATGTAATTGCGCACGTCGGCGAACATGGATTCTTCCTTGCCCCAGTGCAGGAACGGCCCGTTCCACAGAATCTTCTCTTCGGTCTTCAAGCGCAGGTCCGCCAGCTGCTGGTTGTTCTGGCGCCGCATCTCGCCGTTGATCTTGAGGAAGCGGGAGAGCATGTCGGGACCGGGCGCCAGCGTGCCGCCGGGGTCGATCTGATTCACCAGCCTCGTCATGAGCGCGTCATCAATGGGAAAATCGCGGATGCGGAACTTCTTGGGAAATAGCTTGAACCAGAACTGCGCGGTGGCTTCGGTACCGGCCAGGTTGCGCGCGAACACCATGGGTGTCACGTTCTCGGCCATGTCCCAGGGATAGGCGAACATGGCGAAGCGCTGCTCGGGATGGCCCGGCAGGGGGAAACTGCGGAAGGTGTACTTGCCCACCTTCACGCCCGCCTCGCTCCACGATCCGCCGGGAGTCATCACGGCCAGCTCCATGCCGCCCTGGTTAATGTAGTGCTGGGCGTCGTCGGGCGCCACGCGCGGCGGCGTCAAGACCACCTTCACGGTGGCCGAAGTGGAATCGGTGTGGCCCGCCAGATCGTCGGCATGGGCTTCCACCACGATGCGGGCGTCGCCTTCCTTGAGATTCGGCGCCTTGTTTTTGCCGGCGTCGAACGTCAGCGTTTGCGGCGCCTGATGACGGCGCCAGAAGAGGCGGTGGGCAGGCGTTTTCGTTTCCGTCAGGGGATAACGCGCGCCGCCCTGTTCGATGTACGCGGCTACACGGCGCACGCCGTGAGGATTGGCGATCTTCACCGTGACCGGAGTGGTCACGCCCACCGTCTTGACGTCCGGGTTGATGGTCAACACGGTGTTCGAAGACATGGCGAAAAGAGCGATCACACTGATGACCGCGAGAAGAACGATGGCTATTATGATAACTTTCACTTTTGTCTCTTACTTTCTTGGTTGCTACTTCTTGACCCAGGAATCCATCCAGTCGATGAACGTCTTATACCAGAGAACGCTATTCTGGGGCTTCAGAACCCAGTGACCTTCGTCGGGGAAGAGCAGCAGCTTCGAGGGCACTTTCTGCAATTGCAATGCGGTGAATAACTCCAGCGCCTGATTGTAAGGTACGCGGAAATCCTGTTCGCCATGGATCACCAGGGTGGGCGTATGGAACTCCTGCACGAAGTTACTGGGCGAAAACTTGGCGTAATTTTCCGGTTTGTCCCAGGGCGTGCCGCCGTACTCCCACATGGGGAACCACAACTCCTCGGTGGCGCCGAACTCGCTGGTCAGGTTGTAGACTCCGTCGTGCGAGATGAGCGCTTTGAAACGCTGCGTATGGCCCAGAATCCAGTCGATCATGTATCCGCCGTAACTTCCGCCGGCGGCGGTCATCCGGCCGGCATCGGCAAAAGGAACATCGCTGACGATGTGGTTGGCCACGGCCATGATGTCGTCGAAGGCGCGGCCGCCCCAATCGTTATTGATCTCGTCGACGAACTTTTGCCCGTACCCCGTGGAACCGCGTGGGTTGGGCATGACCACCAGGTAGCCGGCGGCGGCGAACACCTGGGCGTTCCAGCGATAGGTCCACGCGTGCCCCCAGAAGCCCTGCGGTCCGCCGTGGATCAGCATCAGCACCGGATACTTCCGTCCGGGCGTGAAATCGGGGGGGCGAATCATGAAGCTGTGTATCTTGGCGCCATCGGCGCCGTCGACCCAAAACTCCTCCAGCGGGGTCATCTGACGATCGCCCAGCGTCTGGTCGTTCAAACGGGTGAGCGCGACTGCCGGACCGCCGCTGGAGGACGCGCGATAGAGTTCCACCGGCGAGACACCGGATTGCTGGGTGTAGACCATGGTGCGGCCATTGCGCGTCAATTGCATATCGTCCAGCTCGCTATCGCCGCTGGCCGCGGTGCGGAAGGCGCCGCCCGCGGCGGGAATCACCTGGATGGCCTGCCGCCCGCGGTCGGTGGTGGTGAAGAAGATGCTGCCCGAATCGGGCGACCAGGTGAAGCTGTTCACCCACCGGTCCAGGCTCTCGGTGAGGTTGGCGACCTTGCCCGAACTGCGTTCCAGCGTCATGAGCCGCCAGCGGTCGCTCTCGTAACCGGCGCGCAGTTGGGCGCGCCAGGCGATGTACTTCCCGTCGGGCGAGTAGCGCGGATTGGAATCGGCTCCCATGGTGATGGTAATCTTCACCGGTTGCCCGCCGGCGATGGAGACCACGTAGAGATCGCTATCGGTGCTGGTGGCCGGGACGGGGTCGGCGTTCATGCTGAAGCAGACCTCCCGGCCGTTGGGCGAAATGTCGTAATCGTCGCTGCCGCCCAGGGAGAAGGGCGGCACGTCGCGCGTGCCGGGGGTGAGGTCGCGAGCCGGGCCCCCGTCCACGGGGATGATGAGAAGATGGCTGCGGCGCTTGCCCTGCCAGGCGTTCCAGTGGCGGTAGAGGAGTTCCGTATAGATTCGCGCCTTCACCTTGCCGGCCTTTTCGGCGTCGAGATTTTTCTTGTTGCAGGCATCGTCGGCGCCGCATTCGGGGTACACCGCGCTGGTGAACAGCAGGTTCTTGCCGTCCGGCGAGAAGAGGTGGCCATCGGCCTCGGTGACGAGGTTGGTGACCTGTTTGGCGTTGCCGCCGTCGGGATCCATCATCCAGATCTGCGACGATCCAGCGCGGTCGGAGAGGTAGGCGATGCGCTTGGAATCGGGCGACCAGCGGGGCCGTTGATTGCTCTCGCCATCCTGGGTGATCTGGCGGGGCGTGCCGCCATCGAGGGGCACGGTCCAGACCTGCACGGGCTTCTTGTTGGCCGCTACGTCGACGGACTGGACGGTGAAAGCCACCAATTTGCCATCGGGGGAGATCTGCGGATCGCCGATCCGCTTCAACTCTAAAAGCGCATTGACGTCAAACGGCTTTTTTTGCGCGACGGCGATCGCGCACGTAACGAGCAGGAGGAGGAAGCGGCGCATTGGTAGATTATGGCGCGGTATCAGCGTTTACGCCAACCCGTTTCCATCAACCCCCTTTCAAACCGTGCTTGCGGTTTTCCCGCACACGGCTTAACGATGATCTTCTTGATG
>JBEKDV010000616.1:0-3659 GCA_050014175.1 Candidatus Solibacter sp.
TGCGCAACAAGCCGCTCATCAGTCCGCCGTAAAGCGCCGCCGCGGCGCCCTTGCCGCTGACATCGCCCATGGCGATCACCGTCTGCCCGCCGCGCTGCTCGAAGATATCGTAGATGTCGCCGGAGATCTCGCGCGCCGGGCGCAGGCGCACCGCCGCTTCCAGGCCGGCGATCTCGGGTTCGGCATCGGGCAGCAGGATGCGCTGCAGCTCGCGCGCCGCCTCCAGGTCTTCCTCCATGCGGCGCTCGCGCTGCGCCAGCTCGGCGTACAGGCGCGCGTTTTCCAACGAGCTCGCCACCTGCGGCCCGAGCAGCGCCAGGGTCCGCACGTGATCGTCGCTGAAGAAGCCGACGTGGTTGCTTTCCAGGTCCAGCACGCCCACCACGCGATCCTGCAAGATCAGGGGCACGGCCACCTCGGAGCGTATGTCGGGGTGCGAGGCGATGTAGCGCGGGTCCTTGGCGGTGTCGTGCACGCGCACCACCTCGCGCGATTCGGCGGCGGCGCCGGTGAGGCCCTTGCCCAACGGAACGTTGTCGATGTTGACCCGCTGGTCGTAGCGGATGCTGAAAAGGTGCTTGAGCGCCTTCGCCTGGTGGTCCACGGAGAGAATGCTGAAGGCGTCGTAGTCCATCAGATCGCGCATGGTGCTGGCGATCTTGCCGAGCAGCTCGTTGAGGTCGAGGATGGAGGAAAACTCGCGCGAGATATTGGACAGCGTCTTGAGCGTGCGGTTCTGCCGCTCCACGCGGCGATAGAGCCGGGCGTTATCGATGGCCGTGCCCACGCGCGCGGCGATCAGGCGCATCAGGGCGCGGTCGTATTCGGTGTAGGCGTTGACCCGCGTGGATTGCAGGTCGATCACGCCCACCAGCTTGCCGCGCGCCGTCATGGGGACAGCCAACTCGGTGCGCACCGCATCCACCGTATTCAGATAGCGGGCATCGTTGCGCACGTCGTTGACCAGGAGCGGCTCCCGGCTGGCCGCGGCCGTCCCCGTGATGCCCTCGCCCACGGCGATGGAGAGGTTGCGCACCACCTCCTCGCGATGGCCCACGGCGTAGCGAATGCGCAAATCGCGCCGCCGCTCGTTGTACAACAGGATGGCGAACAGATCGTAGGGCAGCACCTTCTGCACGATCTCCGCCACGTTGGCCAGCAACTGGTCCAGATCGAGCGTGAGCGTGATGGCGGCGGAAACTTCCAGCAGAAAATCCAGCAGCTCGCTGCGCTCCCGGAAGCGTACGGTGGCTTTGCGCGTGCCTTGCATGGCCTTCTCGAGCGTGCGGCGCTCAGGCAGCGGTGGCCTCGACAATCTTCACGCTGGCGCTGGCGCCGATGCGGGTGGCGCCGGCCGCGGTCATGGCCTGGACATCCTGCAGGGTGCGAATGCCTCCGCTGGCTTTCACGCCGAGGTGGGGGCCCACGGCGGCGCGCATCAGGGCGATATCGTGCACGGTGGCGCCGGCAGTGGAAAAACCCGTCGAAGTCTTGACGAAATCCGCGCCCGCGCTCTTCGAGATCTGGCTGGCCACGGTCTTTTGCGTATCGTCCAGCAGCGCCGTCTCGAGAATCACTTTGACGATGGCGCCGGCCTGGTGAGCCACCCGCACCACGGACTGTATGTCGTTCTTCACGGCATCGGTATCGCCCGAACGCAGCGCGCCCACGTTGATCACCATGTCGATTTCCTGCGCCCCGGCGCGCAGCGCGGCGGCGGTTTCGCACACCTTGGCGTCCGTGCTGGTAGCGCCCAGCGGGAACCCCACCACGGTGCAGACTTTGACAGGGGAACCCGCCAGTTCCGCCTTCACCAGCGGCACCCAGTAGGGATTGATGCACACGCTGGCAAAACCGTACTGGCGCGCCTCGCGGCAAATCTTGACGACGTCGTTGCGCGTGGCTTCGGGCTTGAGGATGGTGTGATCGATGAGTGCCGCGATGCTGGGGTCGATCCTGGTGAGCTTCTCGCTGGCCGAGACGCGCGCGGCGCCGGCGGCGATGATCTCCTTGGTATTCCGCGCGCAGGTCTGCACGCAGCGCTGCACGCAACCGGGGCACACCTGGTCGGGCAGGTTGAGTCCTTCGCCCTTCTTTGCCGTCGCTGGGGGCGTCACTCCCGCGGGACTCACGCGCGCCAGCAGCTCTTCTCCGATTTGGGCGACCAGAATGTCGAGTTCCGTGGGCGTCACGAGGATACCTTCCTGGCGTATAGCTGTTCGATGTCCATGATTTTTTGGACGCGCGCCTGGTGCCGCCCGCCGGCGAACGGAGTCTCCAGCCAGGTGCGTAAAACGTCTTCCGCCTGGGTCTGGGTCAGGAGCCGCGCGCCGAGCGTAAGCACATTCGAATCATTGTGTTCGCGGCCATTCTTGGCGGAAGCCTTATCGTAGCACAGGGCGGCGCGAATGCCCGGAACCTTGTTGGCCGCCATGCAGGAGCCGATGCCCGCGCCATCGATAATCACGCCGCGCGCGGCGGTGCCCGAGGCCACCAGTTTCGCCACCATGTGGGCGATATCGGGATAGTCGGCCGGCTTCTCTTCGTTCACCCCGACGTCGCGCACGGCGAGCCCCAGGCTCTCCACGAGCGGCTTGAGCGCTTCCTTCAGGCGATAGCCGCCATGATCGCTGCCGATGGCCACGGTGCGTTCCGGAGGCGCCAGCGCGGAGAGTTGATCTTCCGGCACTTCCACAATGCGCACCCCGCGGCCCGCCGCCACCTCGCGCGCCGAGGAGGTGACGATGGTTCCCACCGGAACGCGCAATTCGCCGCCCAGCGGCACATCCTGAGCCGTGATCACCTGTTTCATATATCCTTAAAGAACCATTGTAATGGTAGCTCAGGGCGATTACCTTTCCCGTTTGCTGCACCAGGGCGAACTCGGCTGGAGCGTGATGCTGCTCGGCCTGCTGGCCGCCTTCGCGTTCGGCGCCGTGCACGCGCTCTCGCCGGGCCACGGCAAAACCCTGGTGGCGGCCTACCTGGTGGGCTCGCGCGGCACGGCGCGGCACGCCGTTTTCCTCGGCCTGATGGTGACGTTCACCCATACCGTCAGCGTGTTCGCGCTGGGCCTCATCACGCTGTACCTCTCGCGCTTCGTGCTGCCGGAAACCATCACGCCGGTTCTGGGCGCGATTTCCGGCGTCACCATCGTGTGGGTGGGCGCGGCGTTACTCTACCGGCGGACGGTGGGACTCAGGACAGCTCCAGCTTCGCCCGGCCTCGCCCACCATCACGGGGATGGCCGGGTACACACGCATGTTCCCGAAGAGGTCAGCGTGGGCGGGCTGATCGCCCTGGGCGCGAGCGGCGGACTGGTGCCCTGCCCTTCCGCACTGGTGCTGCTACTGACTTCGGTGTCGCTGGGCCGCGTCGGGTTCGGCCTGACCCTGCTGGGGGCTTTCAGCGCGGGACTCGCCGTGGTGCTCACGGCCATCGGACTGGCCGTGCTGTACGCCAAGCATTGGCTGCCGGATAGCGGAGGGCTGGCGCGCGGCAAGGCGCTGCGCTACCTGCCGGCGGCCAGCGCGGCGTTCATCGTTTGCGTCGGGATGGCGATGACCTGGGTTTCGCTGCGGCCGCCACGGTAACGCGCGGGACCCCTTGATCGCGCCGCCGCGCCATCCGCCAGAGCAGCCCAAGGGCAGCCAGCGCCA
>JBEKDV010000617.1:0-3646 GCA_050014175.1 Candidatus Solibacter sp.
GATCATCATCTTGGCTGTTCTTACCCTCGCCCGAACCAGCCTCCATCAACTAAACCAACTCCTGAAGGCAGCATGATAAAATCGTCGCGTCACGCAAACAAACAAGGATTTAGTAGTACAGATAAACACGGATAAGACGGTTTTGCGCTATCCGTGTTTATCGGTGTTCATCTGCGGCCAAATCCGCTCGGGGCAACAGTGAGCGCCTCGGCCGGAGGAGAGCACGCGGGCGGCTTTGCGCGCATCGACTCCCATCAGCACTTCACCCCCGAGTACACTCCCTCGCTGCTGTTCCCCATTCTCCGGCGCAATCGCTTTGACGGCACTGTGGCAATCGCCCAGGGCCCCAGCGTCGACGAGACCCGCTGGCTGCTCTCTCTCGCCTCCGAGCACGATTTTATCCGCGCCGTGGTGGGCTGGGCCGACCTCGCCGATCCCCGCCTGGGCGAGGTGCTCGACGAGTATCAGCGCCATCCCAAGTTCCGCGGCGTCTGCTTTACGTTCGCGGGCGAACTGCCGCCGGGCCTTGGCGAATTGCAGCGCCGCGGCCTAACCTTGGATGTCAGCGCCGGCTTTACTCCGGCGATTGTGGAAACATATCCGGAGCTGCGCGTAGCCATCGATCGCGTAGGTGCCCCGGGCGCCGCTGTTCCACCCTCCCTGGCGCGCTATCCGAATCTGTTTGCCAAGATCAGCGGGCTGATTACCCATGCGCCCGGCCAGTGGAAAGCGGCGGAGTTTCAGCCCGCCGTGCGCGCTCTCCTGGCGGCGTTTGGTCCCCAACGCGCGATGTACGGCAGCGACTGGCCCGCCTATCTCCCCGTGGGCACGTGGAAAGAAGCCCTGGCGGCCTTCACCCAAGCCATCGGCCCGCAATCCATGGAGACCCGCGAGCATCTTCTGGGCGGCACGGCACGGCGATTCTACCGCCTGGAAGCCGGGGACGCGGCGTGATGTCCCGCCAGCGCGCGCTCTCCACCCTCGCCGCCTGCCTCGTCCTGACGGCGCTCAACCTCTCCATCTCCTGGCGCCTGCTCAAAGTCGAGTACACCAACCGGTTCAGCTCCGTGGAGGGCTATTTCATCTCGCTGGCGCGCTACATTTCCGGGCATTGGGGAGACTTTTCCTGGTTTCCGCTCTGGCACTGCGGCATGCCCTTCCAGGATACCTATGTCCCGCTGTTGCACCTCGTGGTGGCGGCCACCGCCTCGCTGGGACATATCTCCGCCGCCCGCGCCTATCATGGCGCGATCGGCGTCGCTTATGCCTTAGGCGCGCCGGCGCTTTACTGGATGGCCGTGCGCCTGGGAGCGCCGCGCGGCGCGGCCTGGCTTTCCGCGCTGTGCTATTCCTTGTTCTCGCCGTCCGCCCTGCTCATGGCGGATGTGGCGCGCGATCTCGGCGGCTTCTGGTACTCGCGCCGTCTTCAGGTGATGACGGTCTATGGAGAGGGCCCGCACGTCACCGCCATGACCCTGCTCCCAGTGGTCGTTCTGGCGCTCGAAAACGCGCTCGTGAAACGTTCCGGCCGCGCCCTGGCGCTGGCGGCGCTCCCCATCGCGCTGGTCTTCCTCACCAACATTCCCGGTACTATGGCGCTCGGCGTGGCCGTGTTCTGCTGGATCTGCGCGCAGCCGCGCCACCGCCACGCCGCCGCCTGGATCGTCGCCTCCGCCGCTTCCGCCCTGGCGTATGGCCTGGCCTGTTTCGGCATCCCGCCCTCCAGCATGTTCCGGGTGGGCGCCAACGTGGGCGAAATGCACCGCGGCTTTTCCAACAGCCTGCACTATGGCCCGATCCCTCTCCTCGTGGTGTTCGGCTCCGCCGCCGCCGCCGGCTTCCTCCTGGCACGTACCCGCCTGCCGTTGACCGTGCGCTTCGCCATCCTGTTTTCGGCGCTGGCCGGCGGCATGGCCGCCACCGCCCGTTCGGAAACCTTCGAGCTGTTGCCGCAGGTGGGCCGCCTGCACCTGGAGTTCGAAATTGGCGCCTGCCTCATGATGGGCTGCGCCATATGGGCTCTCTTCACCGCGCTCCCGCGCTGGACCTGGCCCGTCCTCCTGGCCATCTGCCTTGGCCCTCTGGTGGTCCAATGGGGTAACTACCGCTGGCGCGCGCACCTCGACATCCAGGGCGCGGACCTGGAAAGGCGGTCGGAATACACCACCGCGCGCTGGCTCGACGCCAACATGAAGGGCGGCCGCGTCTACGTCACCGGGTCCACCGCTTTCTGGCTGAACGCTTTTTCCGCCACGCCCCAGTTGATCGGCTGCTGCGATCAGGGCCAGTCCATACCGGTTCTCAACGAAGTCCCCTACAAGGTCAATTCGATGGAGAGCGCAAGCACTACCGAAACCGGCATCAACTGGTTGCGCGCGCTCGGTGTCCAGGCCTTCGTAGTCAATGGTCCCAGCAGCACCGACGAGTATAAGGACGTCCGCGCCCCCGACCGCTTCGATGGCGCCCTCCCTCTGTTGCACCGCGAAAACGGCGACGCCATTTATGCGGTCCTCCCCCTGGGAACCTCGCTGGCCCGGGTGGTCCGCCCCGATGAACTCGTGCCGCTTCGCCCCACCGGCAAGTTCGAGTATTCCGACATCCGGAAGTACGCGCAGGCTACCGCCGGCACCGCCCGCCCGACGGCCGCCTTCGAGTGGCGCTCGGGAGCCCGGGCCCGCATCCGCGCCAACCTGCATCCCGGCGATCTCCTCTCCGTGCAAATCGCCTGGTTCCCCGGCTGGAAGGCCTTCGTCCACGGCGAAGCAACGCCCGTCTCCGCCGACGGCATGGGTTTCATGGCGATCCAACCGCACTGCCAGGGCGACTGCGAAATCCTCCTGGCATGGACCGGCCGGGGCGACCTGCCCATGGCAGCCGCGGTTTCCCTGGCTGCTCTGCTGCTGCTGGCGGCCATGATTTTCCGGCGACGGAACGGGCGTGATCTCCCGCCAGGTACCAAATCGTCCTAAGGGGAAGGACTAAGCCGGCATTGCTCGTACCATTACTCAATACCGTGGTCAATCGACATTTCGATTGCTTTTTGGAACGTCAAAGCATATCCTTTCTCTAATCCGTGTATCTGCACTTTGGGTATGTAGGTGCCGGCATCGGATCACACAGAGGAGGATGCGTGAATAAACGTACACTGTTGATGGCGTTAGTTGTGTGCCTATTTGCTGGCACCGGCGCGGTACATGCCGGCACGATCACTTTCTATTACACGACACTTGGTGGAGGGGCGCAAGGCAATAACGACGTTTTCAGCAACACTTACAACACCACGACTGGACTGGGAACGCCGGTGGGGATCGGATCGACGCAGCAAGGGGCGGACGGCATAGAAGATGGGCCAACCGTCGCCGGGACGCCAACTCTTTTCTTCACCGGAGAGACCGATCAAAACGTATTTCAGATCCCCATAACCGGCGGATCGTCCGTGTCCAACGCCAGTTCCGGAATCACTGCCTACCTGCTCTCCGTGAATCCGGGGGACACTGCGCTCTACACGTTCAACAACGCGGGCTCCATCTCGAGCCTTGCCGTCACGGGCGGCGGGTTAATCGCCGGCCCCGGCACGGTGCATACAGTCACCGGCGCCGACACCAATGTCTCAAGGATTGTTTGGGGCTCGAATCCCGCCGGGCCG
>JBEKDV010000618.1:0-3601 GCA_050014175.1 Candidatus Solibacter sp.
GCTTGCAGACCATCTTGGACGGCGTTGAGGAGAATTTAAACTCTCGGATGTTTATGTTCATCCCAAGGGATCAGGCGTGCTACTACGACAAGCCGGATGTGATTGGGCGCAAGTTTGTGTGGGCCTTTTCAAGAGGTCCCAAGCAGGCTATTTTTGAGATGAGCGAGGCGTGCCGTTGCTACGCGGTGAGTCGATGGACCGCTTGTGTATTTCACTGTATGCGAGTAACGGAATTCGGACTCAGGAAACTCTTTAGGCTCGCTGGAGCAAAACTCCCAATTAAGGGTAGCGGTGGACCACACTCCAGAAGATCGCGGTACCATATCGAGTTCGCAACATGGGATGTCGTAATTACGCAGATAAGGAAGAAAATCTCTGACTGCCGTACGCGGAATCCGGGAGATCGGCGAGAGCAGCGCTTACAGTTTTTTTCTGCTCTTGTGGACCACTGCGAGTATATGAAAGACATGTGGCGCAACGAAGTGTCACACACCCGCAGAGTCTACAACAAAGAAGAAGCACTTGCCGCTATCAGTAGGGTCCACGATTTCATGGAACTAGTGGCATCCACGCCCCCCAAATAAGTGTGTCATCATCAAGGTATGAAGGCTAAACCGGAATACGTCGAAGGGTCGGAAGCATTCACGCGATTCCAGGATGCCATGCGTAAAGTGGTTGCGGTGCCCCACGCTGAGATACAGCGCCGCCCGGCATTTCACGATCGGCTGAAACCCTGATCCTCTTGAGGTGCTCAAAGGCCGGCATCAGTCCTTCTACGGCATCGAGTCGAGCGGTGCGGGGACGGCGACCACGACCCCAATTCTAAAGGTCGCGTTCACTGCGCTGCAGACTCCCCGGAGACAGCCCAGGCCTCAAAGTCAACGGATGGAAACGGCCGTACATCCGTGAATCCGTGGCTGCGGAACGCCTCCGCAATGTGATCGCTCCTGTTCCGGCAATGGATGCTGATCGTTGCGGACTTCTCGATGTTAGCGAAGAGGAGTTGCCGGGCGCGCTCATCCGAGGCTGGCATACTGTATCCATGGATGAAAACTCCGTCCGCCGCACGAAGACATTCAGCCGCGGAAGTCCACAGGGGCTCCCAAAACGCTTCCCAGTAGAATCTTTTCCTCGGATCAGGAAGAATGAACGTGCCGGAATTATCGACGCCCATCCCGTTCCCGCCAACCCTTGGGTCGACTAGGCGCTCGTATCCAAGCAGCCGAAGATCCCGCGTGAAGATAACGGGCGGTGGCGCGTCGTTGATCGGTTCTTTGAACCAATTAACGCTGCCGTGCAGCTTGTATACCGTCACCTTGGATGCAGGCCGATTGGGCAAGAACTGGAATCCGTACCCGTTTCCGATGTCCCACTTCGCGGCCTTCGCCAGCGCACGCTCGAGCGCAATGTCGTAGTTGAAAGTGAGAATGCTCGAATCAGGGCCAGCTGTGCGGTGGGCGAAACTGTCGTAGGCATTTGGCCGGCTGCGCAGTTCCTCCTTCTGGTAGAAGAACTCCCGAAACGCCCCGATCAGATCGCTACGCAGATACTGCGGGTAGAAGCCCTCGGCGGCAATGTCACGATCTCCGGAATCGATACCTCCGAAACGCTCCATGCAGTCATGAGCAATATCCTTGTAATCCTGACGGTACGTCGCCGGCCCTGTCGGTCTAACTCGCTCGTGTCCGTACTGTTCAAGCTTGCCGAGAATCTCCTCGAAGTCATCGAGCGAGCCAAACGTCTCCCGGACCTGAACGATGCGGTTCCGCGCCCAAGGAACCCAATGCACCGATGGATCACAGCGATCCAGCCATGCCGACAGGTCATGCAAGAGCCGAGACGCCAGTGGGTACCCGGCGTCTGCCGATGCTCCTGCCCCAAATATGTAGGCTTTCACGCCCCTTCATTTCACCATACGTCGGATTCTCTTGCGAAACGCCGCTGCCCAAAGGCGTCCCGATTACAGGGAAGAGCGGTCGTTGTCCCGTACTTGTGCCGGCTGGCGGTCCAGATACGGCCTTCTGGGAAGTGTCCTGGACGTCGATGCTGGATAGGTACTGGCAAGTCGGCTTGTGGCCCGCCATGTTCCAGGCGCTCAGCTAGCGGAACTCACTACACCGCTACCCTCAGCTCGATCCCGTCATTGGGCGCGTGTACCAGATCCTGTTTCGTGCCCAAGTACCGCTCGGTGGTCTGCACCGAGGCGTGGCCCAACAGCAACTGGATTTGCTCCAACTCCCCACCGGCCGTCCGGCACATTTTCGCGCAGCTACGTCTCAGGTCGTGGGGGGCGATGCCGGGGACTCCCGCGGCGGTCGCGTACGGTCTGAGCAGTTGCCAAACCACCTTCTCGCTCAGGCAGACGGCTTGCGCTTGGCCGGCTCGGTTCACGGGGCGGAACACGTATCCGTCGACGACGCCGGCGGCGGCAGCCCACGCATCGGTTGCCACCTTCACCCACGTCGGCATCGGAATCGTCCGCACACGGCCATGCTTCCCAACCAGGTCCACGATGCACCACCGGCCATCGCGCTGCTGGACGTGGCCCACTGTGAGCGCCGCCACTTCCGACCGCCGCAATCCGCAGCCCAGGAGGACCGCCAAGATCGCCCTGTCGCGCAGCCCCTTGGTCGTGGTGACGTCCGGCGTATTCAGCAGCGTCTGTGCCTGCTTCACCGAAAGCCAATTGCCCAAGCGGACGCCCTTGGATGCGACCCCCTTGACCCGCGTTATCCCGGCGGCCAACTCCGGCGCCAGCAGCCCGTTGTCGGCGGCCTCGACCGCCAGTTTCCGCACAGCCGTGATCCTCACGTTGATGGAAACGGCGCCAAGCCCGCGGGCCTCCAGAGCAACGCGCCAAGCGCACACAGTCGCCTTGGTGAATCCGGGCCGGGGTTCCTCGCCATACCAGGCGAAGAATTCGTCGAGCCCCAGGTTGTACACGCGACGCGTGATCGGGGAGGAGACGCTGTCCAGCACCAAGCGCTTCAGTCTCTGCCAGTGGGCAGCCTGCGGAACAACAATCAAATCAGTCATTTAGGTCCTCATAATGGGCATACACCGGCCAATCTCTGCCGACTTGGCGGTTACGTTTTGAATGAGGTTCGGCGGCTCGCCGATGACACTTTGTCGCACGAAAAGTGTCTGAATGCAAGGCCGACGCCGGAGGGCCGCCAATGTTGCTCAGCAATTAGTTCGGACCATCGGAGGATGACCAATTTCGAACAAAAAAAGAATGACGACCCTCTCGACGTACACCGGGCCATCATATTCGGAATATTGGCCGGTATTCGGGGCAATATCGGTAGCCATGTGGACCTTACCTCTTGGCGGCCGGGGACATCAAGCAAAACAAGCGCCGGCAGTGGCATTCCGTCATCATCAGCTCGATCAAGCCGGCCCACCCCGCCATCACCGGCTACAAGCCGACTTGATCGGCATAGGGGCGGCGGTCACCCGCCGACCCCTGCCACACCACCGTGCGTACGGGTCCGTACACGGCGGTTCGAGATGGTTACGCTAACAATCCTCGAACAATGACGGAAGTCCCAGCGATCTGAAGTATGCCTTAGAAAGCCCCACGTTGAGGGCTTTGGTCAGC
>JBEKDV010000619.1:0-3575 GCA_050014175.1 Candidatus Solibacter sp.
GCGTCTGCACGGAGAGCCGCGCGAGCAGAGTCGGCGCGGCGGCGGAAGCCTGCACGAAATGTCGTCGGTTGCTTTCCATAGGTTGAGTCTCCCTCGATTCAGCTTCGGATGCCCGCCGCGGTCTTGACTTCCGCCACAACCCGTACGGGGCAGATCAAACCGGCCGGGAGCAACTGCGGTGCGCCGGCCGCCGTCGCCTCGCCCGGCCTGCCCCTACCCGCGGAGCCGGCCCACGTCACGCGCTGCTCCTGCGGTTTACCGGCATCTCCCGCCAGCCGGTTGACCCAGGTATTGGTGACTTCCACTTCGAGGCGATTGGTTCCGGCCATCGCCGCGGCGGTGATATCGACGCAGTAGGGCGCTTTCCAGAGCACGCCCAGGTCTTTGCCGTTGAGCCAGACCCGCGCCAGGTTCTGCACGTCGCCCCGATCCAGATACAGGCGTTTGTCCGCCGCCTTGCGGTCGGCGGGAGTGGTGAACTCCTTCTTATAGGTGGCGGTTCCGGAGAAGAACTTCACGTCTTCATCGGCATTGGTGGTCCGGGAGCCGGCTTCGAGATCGAGCTGTTTGGCCGACGCCTTGACCGGGAAGCTGACGTCCAGGAGCCGCCCACTTCAATTGGCGCCGGCACGCCCGCCACTTTGACGGGAATGCGGTGACGGCCAGTAAACCAGCCACCACGAGTACCCGGTTTCTCCAACGCCTGGGGACAGCCTGGAGCGAAGGTGCCGGTGCCGCGAGCGGCAACGCCGGCTCTTCCAGAGAAACCACTTCAGCCCAACTTCTCTCGTTGGAACGGCAGAACTGAGGAACGTAAGAGCCCAGATGGAGTTCGATGCGTATGGGCGAATCGCTATCGCACTCCATATAATACTGAGCCAGGCGCTTGCGCACTTCCCCGGCGACGCTGCGGACTGAGTGGTCCGAGTTGGTGTCGTAGTCCGGCGACCGGCCAAAAACCTTGACGCCGAATGGGTATCCGGTCTGCTTCAGTAGGCACCATCGGGCAAGCGGGTCCGAACGCACCGCCTTCAAAGCCCGAGTGCGACGGCAGGAGGCTCCAGTTCGGCTGCTCCTTCTACTGCAAGGCCTTCATCCAGTTGGTCAGTTCCAGTACCTTCGACCGGAACTTGGGAGGACCGTGCCGCCGTCGGCGCGTACTCCCGCACAGTTCTTGCAGAAGGACTGGTTCTGCGTCTGGGTGTCGAACGGAGCCAGGGCGGCGAGCGCGCCGCCCGCCGGCCAAAGGGGAAATTGCGCCTCTCCTTTGACCGCTCAGGAGCAAGCCGCAGTCCGGTAATAAAGGTGACGCCGAGCATAAAGCGGCGCCGGCGGCGGCACGCGAGCACGAGCCGGGCATGCCGCTGGACTGGATGGGTACCACAGTTCCCGAACAGTGGCGCCTGGAGGGAGGACCGTCCGTTACAACTAGTACGGAAGGGGATTAGTTCTCCGCCTCCCGCTCCGATTTCAGGTCGATGTACGTCGGCCGGGCGGGATCGCCGACGATCAGTTTGCCATCCACAACGGAGAGTTCCAGGACGTTGATTGCGGAGGATCGTCGCGACGCGGGACCAGCAGCGTCAGGTTGTCCGTTCGGCATCCGGCCGCCAAAGAAGAACCACCACGCCCGGCCGCCGCTGATGACGACATCGCCGTGAGACCCGATGAGGGTCTCGTCCTGCGGCGTCCAGTGAAGGCAATCTTGGGAACTCCACACGCGCATCCCGGTGGCCCAGGTATCCGCGATAAGCCAGTACTTTCCTTGCCAATGGATTACCTTCGGACCTTCGCCGCTGCGGTCGGTGACGGCGTTGCCCTTGGTCTGCCAACGGAAAAGATCCGGGCTGTCGGCATAGGAAAGCGTTTTCTGCTTGCGCTCGTCCTTGTACCACATGCGCCAGGTGCCGTCGGG
Organism: Candidatus Solibacter sp.; assembly: GCA_050014175.1. Classification (GTDB taxonomy): domain Bacteria; phylum Acidobacteriota; class Terriglobia; order Bryobacterales; family Bryobacteraceae; genus Solibacter. The sequence goes on from JBEKDV010000619.1 coordinate 1,916, forward strand.
AAGTTGAATCACGCAGGCATCGATGACGCGATCGGATTGCAGATCGACGGGGCCGGCAGTGTCCCATTTGACGCCGTCTTTACTGGTCAGGTGCACGATTTCGCGCGGGTGGTTCCAGTCGTTGAAGATACCCGGAACAAAGGTGAGGTACATGTGATAGGTCCCTTTGTACCAGATCACTTCAGGCGCCCAGTAAGTGTAGTCCGTGGGGTGGGTGTCCTTGCCGTAGTGAATGTCGGCGGTGCCGCGATAGGTCCAGGTGGCTCCGCCATCCGACGATTCGGCCACGCCGATGTTCGAACCGTGGACCCAGGTGACGCCGGGCGCATCGGCGGCACTGGCGCGCCGGGCGGTGTAGTACATGAACCACCTGTTCCGTTCCGCATTGAAGCAGAGGACGGGATCGGTGGGCGCATCGAACGGGGGATCGCGATAGAGAGGTCTGGGTGCGACCTTGCCGGCCGGCGTTGGGTTGGGCGCGGGGGTTTGTCCCGAGCCGGTTGCAATGAGCAGGCAGAGGAGGGCGCCGCAAAGAAGGACAGGTCTGAAGGTCCCGATTTTCATCTCGTCGCTTCAGTTTACTCCACGCTGGCCGGGCCGCCCAATCCCGCCCGGGCGCCAGCAGCGGTTTCGATCGGCACATCCACTGTCATGTTGCTCACGCCGTTGGGCGGGCGCTCCAAGGACGGCAATTTCCCGGGATCTCATGCTTGCTCTCGGCGGCCGTAGTATTCGAAATGTAGGCATAATGACCACAATAATATACGATTGACCTGACAAGACGCTCCGCAACGTTGGGCGAGAACGATCGAACGTATAATATACTTTTGGAGGCGGGATGCAACAGCGCGCGGCGAGGCGTGGGGGGTTGGGAATCCGGGCTATTGGATCGCAACGAACATGACTACGAAACTGGTGACCGGCGTTTACGCCGCGGTGGCAACTCCGCGCTGCGCGGATGGTTCGGTGAATGAGGCCTCATTTGGCAACTCGCTCAAGTTCCTGATGGAACGGGGCATCCGGGGGTTCGCCATCAACGGTGCGACAGGTGAATTCTGTCTCACCACGAAAGGCGAGTTGCGGGCTATTCTGGCCGTTGCCGCCGAGGTGACTCGCGGGCGCGCCGAATACCTGTGTGGTATCGGGTCGGCCGGGATTCAGGGAGCGATCGAGAAGGGCTTCATCGCGATTGAGGGCGGCGCCAAGGGTCTGCTGATGCCGATGCCCTATTTCTTCCGCTACTCTCAGGACGATCTGGACGCGTTCTGCCGCCAGGCCGCGGAGGCATTACCGGCGAAGATCCTGCTGTACAATCTTCCCCAGTTCGCCGCCGGCCTGGAACCGCAGACGGCGCGGCGATTGATCGGCGAAGTTCCGAATGTGGTCGGAATCAAGGACAGCAGCGGTTCCCTGGACATACTGCGCGTCCTGAGCGAGACCGGAATTGAGGCTTGCCGGATCGTGGGAAATGACAGCGCACTGGTGCCGGCGATTGGCGAGCGGGTTTGCGACGGAGTGGTCTCCGGGGTGGCGAGTGTGCTTCCGGAGTTGATCCTATCGGTGTTTGAGAGCGGGCAGAATCCGGACTGCGATGCATTTCGCCATGGCGGTCGTCTATTGAATGAGTTTATCGCCGCGATCGACCCGTTCCCCACGCCGT
>JBEKDV010000620.1:0-3567 GCA_050014175.1 Candidatus Solibacter sp.
TCAAGGTGACCGGCGGCGATTCGAATGACGTCACCGTGAACGGGCGCAAGCTGATCAACGCCTACCGGCGCGAGGACGCCGAACGCAGCAACACGCAGACCCCGGTGGAGATCGTGGCCCAGGGCGACCGCCTGGTGGTGCGCACCAACCAGGATCGCGTGCCCGGCAATCAGCGTATTTCCGAGGATCTGGAAGTCGCCGTGCCCCGCGGCCTGGCCGTGGAATCGCGCGGCGCCGCGGGCGATTACGAGGTGGGCGATGTTTCCGGCGACGTCGAGATCGCCACCAGCCGCGGCGATGTGCGGCTTTCCAACGTGGGCGGCAACGTGCGCGTGGACGTGAGCCACAGCGACCTGATCCGGGCGTCCGACGTGAAGGGCCGGATCGATCTGCAAGGCCGCGGCAGCGACGTGGAGCTGGAGAATATCGCCGGGCAGGTCACCATCAACGGCAGTTTCAGCGGCACGCTGAATTTCAAGAACCTGGCCAAGCCGCTGCAGTTCGAAGGCACGCGCGGCACCGAATTGCGCGCGCAGGCGGTGCCCGGCAGCATCAACATGGACCTGGGTGAATTCACCGCCAGCGGCATCGTGGGCCCTATCCGCCTGGTGAGCCGCGCCCGCGATATCAAACTGGAGCAGTTCACGCAGTCGGTGGAACTGGATACGGAGCGCGGCGATATCGAGATGACGCCGGGCAAACTGCCGCTGGCGCCCATCCAGGCGCGTTCGGGCTCGGGCAAAATCGAACTGCTGCTGCCGGAAAAGGCTGCCTTCCAACTGGAGGCGACGGCCGAGCGGGGGGGCGCGGTGAACGATTTCGGCTCGCAGATCAAGGAGCGATCGGAAGGGCGCACCGCCACCCTGAGTGGCGTGGTGGGCGACGGGCCGGTGATCAAGCTCACCGCCAATCGCGGCTGGATCTCGGTGCGCAAGGAAGGCACCATGCCGAGCGAGGTGCTGCCCGACTCGCCGGACGGAGGCCCCCGTCCGCCCATGCCGCCGAAGCCTCCCAAGTCTCCCAAAGACTTGCGGGATAGCGAAATCAAGATGTGATGTGGTAGTGTAAACGGCCAGTGAGATCCAAATCGGTTGGACCTGCACTGGCCGTTCTGTTTCTGGTCAACGTCCTCAACTATTACGATCGGCAGACGCTGGCCGCGATCCTCGAACCGCTGCGCCACGAGTTCTCCCTTTCCGACACCCAGCTCGGCGGACTCTTCACCCTGTTCACCATCGTGTTCGCGCTGGCCGGATTGCCCCTCGGCAAGCTGGCCGACACGCGCAGCCGCCGCGGTCTGCTGGCCTGTGGCATCGCCGTCTGGACCGGGCTGACCGGACTGGCGGGGCTGGCCACGAGCTACGCCCTGCTGCTTGGGACGCGCCTGGGCGTGGGGATGGGCGAAGCCGTGTGCACCCCGGCGGCCGCCAGTTGGATCGGCGATCTGGTGCCGGCCGCGCGGCGCGCGCGCGCCATGGCGGGCTTCATGATGGCGGTCCCGGTGGGCATCATGCTGAGCTCGGCTATCGGCGGTCCCGTGGCGCAGGCGCACGGCTGGCGCATGGCGCTCGTGCTGGCCGCCATCCCGGGCCTGGTGCTCGTGCCCGCCGTGCTGTGGTTGCGCGAACCGGAGCGCCCGCCGGTGGCGGTTGGCGGCGCCGGAATGGCGGCGCTGCCCGCCGTGTTCTGGTGGATCGCGGTTTCGGGCGCGGTGGTCAACTTCGCGCTCTACAGCTTCTCGACGTTCCTGCCGGCGTTTCTGACGCGCTATCACGGCATGAGCGTGGCCCGGGCCGGCGTATGGACCGGCATCGGCTCGGGCGTCTCGGGAGTTTTGGGCGCTGCCGCCGCCGGCCTGCTGGGGGATCGCGTCACCAACCGGCTATGGCTCGCGGCGGGCGCCTCGCTCGTGGCGGCGGGTCCGGTGTACGCCGCCATTCACATGCCGGCGGGCAGCGCGGCGGCCGCGGTCTGGCTGGCCATGTTCGGCTATGGCTTGCTGCAGATGTACTACGGCCTGGTGTACGCGGCGATTCAGGACGTGGTGGGGCCTGCGACGCGCGGCCGCGCCATGGCGGTCTACTTCGTGGTGACGTATTTGGGCGGGGCGTCGTGGGGCCCGCTCGTTACCGGACGCCTCAGCGATTTTCTGGCGCACCGGTCGGGACTGGCGGCGGAGGCATCGCGCGCGGTGGGCCTGCACGACGCCATGTACGTGATCCCGGCGCTGGCCGTGGTCCTGGCGGCGGTGCTGTGGCAAGCGGGACGTGGGCAGGCTGCGGCGATGGTCAGGCCGGCCGCAATACCGTTCAGATGACAGATCGAATGTGAGGCAGGCAGCCTTAACGGGGGCGCAACGGCTGCGCGTTTTCAGAAGAGATTGGGGACCGTTTAGGTTGACTTCCACGTTACGGGCATTTCCGGCCAGTGGACGTGGACGTGGACTTCACGGGACTGATCCGCCTGGGACGGCCTTTTGGAGCCAATGTACGGTAACGCCGTTTTTCTGCCGTTATCGGAAAGAGCGCCGTTTCTGTCTCCTTAGGTGAAATGATGGCTTGGCTCCAATTCGCTCCTTGACGACGACCAGTTTGTACTGTAAACTAGATTCCATGAAAGAGCAGTTGTTTCCCGATACGCCTGGCCGTCGAGCTGCGGCGTACTGGTTCATCGACGGTCTGCCGGAAATCGTAGCTGGCATAGGCTTCGTTGGGCTCGGCGGCAGTGCGGCGTGGTTCGGCCAGTTCCGGCCGCACTCATGGTCGGACCGCACGGCGTTCATGGTCCTTGGGCTGATCTCGCTTATAGTTGTCTTCGGTTACGGCCGGCCCATTAGCCTGTTCCTGAAGTCCCGTGTGACGTTTCCGAGAACCGGATACGTCCGGCCTCCATCCGATTGGGAAGAAGTATCCCAGAAGGAAACGGTCATCAGTCTTGGACTCGCAGGAGAGACGCGCACGCCGGATCAAAACGTTACGCATTTCCGCACTTCGACTGTCGGCGTGGTGATCTGCGGGAACGTGCTCGCTGGAGTGATCGCAAAGCCCATTGGACTTCCAATCGCAATGTCCGCCGTCGCAGTTCTGCTGTACGCGCTGCACCGTAACAGTGAACGACCGTATCATTGGGCATCGGTTCTTCCGCTCCCTGTTGCCGGGATTGGAGCGATGCTCCTGCACATGCAGCAGGACGTCAACGCTTGGACCGCGGTTCTCATCGGGGGCGTCTGGCTGGCGGCGCAAGGCGGCTGGAGACTAATCGGGTATGTGCGCCGGCACCCCAGCGCACCCGTGGAGAGTTTTCGGCCATGAACGAGCGCATTCGGGAGGTTTCGCGACTCGACCGGCTGGTTCATGAGCCAGCGCGCTTACAGATTCTGATGTTCCTGCGCGAGGTGGAAGAAGCGGACTTTCTTTACTTGCAGCGCGAGGGAGGATTCACGCAAGGCAATCTCTCGGGTCATCTTTCCAAGCTGGAGGAGGCGGGGTACATTCGGATCCAGAAGATGTTCAAGGGGAAGATGCCGCTGACAGTCTGCCGACTCACGGCGGCCGGTGAGAAGGCACT
>JBEKDV010000621.1:0-3555 GCA_050014175.1 Candidatus Solibacter sp.
ATCGCCGCCGACTACCTCGACACGCCGGAACTTCTTGTCCGGCGCCGGCACGTAGACCCAGTCGCGATCATGCAGATGGAGGATGGCCGATGCCGGCACCACCGTGTGCAACTCCTTCGTCAGGCCGCGGAAGGTGGCTGTGACGAACATCCCCAGGCGCATATTGCCCGGATTGGCGACCTCGATTCGAATCTTGGCGGTGCGGATGTTCGGATCGAGGATGGCGCCGATGTTGCTGACCGATCCCTTCAGCACGCGGTCGGGATAGGCATTCAGACGGATCTCCGCGGTGTCGCCGAGGCGCACATTGGGTAAGTCGTTCTCATACACGTCGCAAATGATCCAGACGCTGGAGAGGTCTGAGATAGTGAACGGATTGGTATTCAGGCTTTGCACGCCGGCCGCGGTGGTCACCTGCTGGTCGGTGATGACTCCCGAGACCGGCGCAAAGATATCCACCACGCCGTTTGGGTGATCGGGGTCGTTACCCAGCAGACGGAGATGTTCCGCCATGGTTTCCACGTCCACCTTAGCCTTATCTTCCGTGTCCTGGGCGACCTGAAGATCGTTCAGGGCGATGGCGCCGTGGAGGTGCAGGTCCTTGGCGCGCTCCAACTGCGTGCGCGCCAGGACCTCGTCCGCCACGGCTTTGCGGTAATTCCCGAAAGCCCCGGAGATGTCGTCGCTACGCACGGTCAGCAACAACTGGCCCTTGGTCACGGTGTCGCCGAGCCGCGCGTGAATGGAAACCACTCGGCCGGACGCGAGCGAAATCACCGGGACGTTGCGGGCGATATCGGGGTTCACCGTGCCGGTGACCACCAGTTCCGGCGCCGCGGTCTGGGCTGTGGCCGTGGCGACCGGGAACTGCTCCGGATGTTCGACGGAGAAAACGCTGACGTCGAAGCCGGGGACGATCTTTGCCGTGGGCGGCGCCTCCTCCTTGGTATCTGCCCGCACTCCTTGACAGCCGTCGAGGAGCAGCAGCAATGGGACGAAGGCGAGGAGAAGACTGATTTTCAAAACGTTGCTTTTCATGACAGACTCCTATCCTTAGTGAACCTGGTTGAGTTAGAACTTGACCATTACGCCGACGCCGACAGTGAACTGGTTGTGGCGAAGATCGGGGAACCAAACGCTGCCGGGTCCACCGCAATTCGCCGTTGCGGTCGGGAGGTCGGTTGCCCCGGACGGAGCGCCGCTGGCGCAGACGTATTGCGACGGCGCCCCATTGTTTCCGCCGGGAGGCGTGATGCCGCCGCGGCCCGACCAATACGGAACATCGGAATGCCGGTATCCGGCTTCCGTCCACCACGTGATGTACTGTTTGGGCATCCAGTGGAAAGTGATGGTAGAGTCCCACATGTGCGCCTTGTCGCCGGGATTGGCGGTGAAGTAGGGCGAACCGGAGACGGCATCGGCTCCGTTAATGGGCGGCAGCAGCGTCAGATACCGGCCCGGGTTGCTCATCTGGCCGCCGCCAAGCGTGATGGCATACTTGTCCTTGTCAAACCAAATCCGGTTGTACATCATCCAGCCAAGGAACGCCTGCTTCGGCCCGCCCTTGCCACCGTGGCAAGTTACCCCTCCGCCGTATTCACAGCCCGCGTCGGCCGTGAAGGAGAACGCCATCTTGCTGACGCCCTTATCCTGTTCCGGCTTGTTGTAATACCTGACCTCGATGCTGTCATCGGTGTGGATGCGGGAGCGGCCGGGATTGCCCAACGTATCCGTGCCATTGCCGTAATTGTTGAAAACCAGCGAAAGCCACTCGTGCGGCCGGTATAGGATTTGACCTCCCAGGCCTTTGTGGCCGTTGAACTTGGCATAAGATTGCCATCCGTTGATGATCCAGGGCTCGATTTTCAACTTGTTGGTGGGGAACCACTGAATCCGGAGGCCATTGAAGAACCACGGCGTGTTGGACGAAACGTACGACGGCTGGTAGGTCCAGTTGTCGAAGTTATAGTAGCTGAACAGGCCAATGTACGAGACAAAAATCCCGGCATCGACGTTTAGCCCATGGTTCACGTTGAAGTGATATCCGCCCCAGGCTTCCGACACGTAGCGGTAAGCGTTGCGGAGATCCCATTGCCCGACACCGGCGCTGCCGTCATTGCGTGGTGTAGTGGTTGCGAACATGCCGAACATCGTCAGGATCCTGCCCCTCACGTTCTGCCAATGGAAGTCGCCGCCCACGCTGACCTGCTCCACCTGGAACTCGCCTTCGCGAAACTCCTCGGTCGAGCCGCCCAGTGAGTGGTCCTTCGGTTGATTTGTATCGACAACGAAGTTTGTGTCGAAGCGGACTTCCGGGGTGAAGAATTTGGTATCCAACACGGTGTCTTTGTTGCGCGGCGTGCCATTGAGCCAGGTAAAGTCGCCGAACGCAAACGGCGTGACGTTGTCCACTCCGGTGGTGGCGTCAGGAGCCTGCAGGGCTTCGGGAATGGATGGCGGGGCCGGCGCTGGCGGCGCCGCGGCTGGCTGGGGAGCAGGCACCGATGCCGGCGGAGGCGGCGCCGGGGCAGTTTCCGCGGGCGCCGCCGCCGCGCGCGCGTGCATGGCCGTCTCGAGCTGCAAGATGCGCAGTTTGAGCGCGGCGAGCTCGTCCTCCACCGCCGCCATCGTTGAATCGGCTGGCGCGGGTGAGGCCTTGGCTGCAGGAACCGGTGAGTTGCCGGCGGCGAGCTGGAGATCGACCCGGTAGGGCCTTGGCGTGGCCACATACACGTTAGTGGTGGATTGGGTGAATCCCTCTTTCGCCGCCGCAACCTGGTAGAGTCCGGGCTCCAGGGCCAGCACGGCGAAGGCGCCATCCGGGCCACTGATTGCGGTGCGGTCCGTACCTCTGTTTACGTTGTGCGCTGTGATTCGTACGTCCGCCAACGGTTGTTTACTAGCGGCGTCTCGGGTCACTCCGCCAACACCGCCAGACAACTCCTGCCCCGAGGCGGAGATGGGAAGCACTGCAAAGTGTAATGCGATACAGGCTGGCAAAACAGTGGAAACGAGTAAGTTGCGAGTCATGAGCATCCTTTTCGAAAATAGGCAGTCACTGTCATTTGTTCGTAGGGTTCCGATGCGCGAACGCGGCGCGAGCGATGTCCCGCTCTAACGTGGCGGTTCCGTCCAGCGCGTCGCTAACGAGGTGACTGCGCTACAGGAGTCAATGCTTTTCGCAACGGAATCCAGTATGGAACAGGATTCATGAGGAAAGCATGAAGATGCTACGCGAATGCATTTGAACCTCACGCCCGCCCTCCGGCCGCTATATCAACCTCCGCTCGGAATCGGTAGCCGACCTGCGAATCGGTAAGAAGGTATGTGGGAGAGGCGGCGTCGTCACCTAGTTTTTTCCGTAGTTGCCGAACGAAAGTACGGAGATACTCCAGCTCGCCGCCGTATTCCGGCCCCCAGACCGCAGCCAGGATGCGCGCGTGGGTAAGCGGAAGTCCGGCGTGCGACATCAGAAAATGAAGCAGCTCGAATTCCTTGGGTGTCAGATGAATTGGCGTCCCCGCCCTTTTCACCAGGCGGCGGGGCGGGTCGAGC
>JBEKDV010000622.1:0-3551 GCA_050014175.1 Candidatus Solibacter sp.
CGGCTTCGAATTCCAGGCCTTTGGCGCTATGCAGAGTCATCAGGGTCACTCGAGAACGTTCGTCATAGTCATCCGCGTCGGAAACCAGAGAAGCGTGGTCCAGGAACTCCGACAGCGTCTGGCCTTGCTCTTCGGCTTCGGCAGCGGCATTCACCAACTCCTCGAGGTTTTCCATGCGCTCTTCCGCTCCCGGCTGTCGCTCTTCTTCCAGAATCTCGAGATAACGTGTTCGGTCCAGAATGCTTTTGAAGAACTCGCCTAGGAGCAGGTGTTGCCGGTCACCCACCAGTTCTTTCATGAGTGAGTGGAAGCCCTCGAGCGCCGTCAGGGCGCGGGGGGGGAGTCGCCTCTGAAACAGTTCGTGCTCGAGCGCTTCCCATAAGCTCAGCTTGTTCTGCCGGGCGGACTCCGCCAGCGCTCCGAACGTGGTGTCGCCAATCCCGCGCGGGGGCACGTTGACGATGCGCCCAACCGCCGCGTCGTCACGTAGGTTATTGGCCAGTCGCGCGTAAGCGAGAGCATCCTTGATCTCCGCCCGCGCATAGAAACTGAACCCGCCTACCAACCGGTAACTGATTCCCCTCAGGCGTAAGCTCTCCTCCAGCAATCGCGATTGCGCATTAGTGCGGTAGAGGACAGCCACGCTCCCATCCCCCGGCTCGGCAACCGCGCTGGCTATTTCCCCCGCCACAAATTGGGCTTCCTCGTCGGCGTTGCGAGCCTCGAATAAGCGAACCTTTTCACCCTGGCTGCGGTCCGTCCAAAGGGTCTTTCCTTTGCGCGCCAGGTTCCTGCTCACCACCGCCCCCGCCGCGTCAAGAATGAGCTGGGTGGAGCGGTAGTTCCGCTCGAGGCGAATGACCTTCGCCGTGGGATAGTCCTTCTCGAAGTTGAGGATATTCTCGATGTCGGCCCCACGCCAGCGATAAATGGATTGGTCCTCATCGCCAACCACGCAGAGATTCTGCTGGAGCAGCGTCAACTGGCGGACCAACTGATACTGGATGCGGTTCGTGTCCTGGTATTCGTCCACCTGAATATAACGGAAACGCTGGTTGTACCTTTCGCAGACTTCCGAAGACTGATAGAAGAGCTCCACCGTCTTGAGCAGCAAATCGTCGAAGTCCAGCGCATTGGCGCGTCGCAGCTTGCTTTCGTACAACTCGTAGAGTGAGGCCAGCCTCTGCATTTCCGGATTAGAAGCCTGGCTGTTGAGCTCTTCCGGGGAACATCCCCGATTCTTGGTATAGCTGATTTTTGCCAGCGCGCTGCGCGGCGATGTGATCTGCTCGCTGAGGCCCAGTTCCTGGATGCAGGCCCGCATCACACGCAACTGATCGTCATCGTCGTAGATGGTGAAATCTCGATGGTAACCGAGCTGCTCGATGTGCCGGCGCAGCACGCTGACACAAAACGAATGGAAGGTGGAAACGTGCGGAGACCCCGGACGCAGCTTCATCTGCCCGGAAAGCAGCTTTTCAACACGTTCCTTCATTTGCCCGGCGGCTTTGTTGGTGAACGTCACCGCGAGAATATTCTCCGGCGGGACTTGCCGCGTTTCGATCAGATACGCAATCCGGTAGGCGATAACGCGGGTCTTGCCGCTGCCGGCTCCTGCCAGGATAAGGAGGGGCCCGTCGGTCTCTTCTACGGCGGCGCGTTGCTGGGGATTGAGTTGGTCGAGAAGGTTGGACATTCGGAAGTCGAGAGTCGAGAGTCGAAGGTCGAGAGTTAAATCAAGAACACAACCTTGTGCAATTTCTCAAATCACGGTTCCCAGAATCTGGCCGTCCTCCGACTCGAATGTCCATTGTACACGATTGCACCACCTTTTGGCCCGTGGAGGGCAAGCTGTTGGAGATTCCCAACGTTGGCAAGAGCCAAAAGTCGGAAGGCAGGATCAAAGGGTTAGATAATTCTCGGTATTGGTTCAGTTTGGTGTCGTAGCGGCGAGTTTACCTCGCCAAACGGCGGAGTAGAGCCGCCTTTACATCAAACTGTACCACTACCTAAATTTCACTTGACACCAAAATTTCGGTAGTGGGCCATTTCAACTTGAAGCCCCGCCGCCTGCATTTCCTCCACGCTGCACAGGTGATCGGAAAAGGAGAGAAGAGAGCCGCGTTCGGTCGGCTTCAAAAGGCAGTGGGTTGAACCAGAACCCTCACCGAAGAAAGCGGCGCAACCGAGCCGCTAGACGGCGTTCGTTTTTGATCTCGCACTCCCATACCACCAGGGCGCGCCAGCCTTGCTTTCTTATCGCCGCAAGCTCTTCGGCGTCTCTGGACGCATTGCGTGCGAGCTTGGCACGCCAGAAGGCGCGGTTGGATTTCGGGATACTGGCTCTCCGGCATCCCTTGTGCCGGTGCCAAAAGCAGCCGTGAACGAAAACCGCCTTTCGCCGACCCGGAAAAGCGATGTCGGGGTTACCAGGCAGCTTGCGGAAATGAAGCCGAAAGCGGTAACCCAAGGCGTATGCGATCTGACGCACGCGCACCTCCGGCTGTGTGTTCCGACTGCGGACAGCGCGCATGTTGGCGCTTCGCTGTTCTCTGGATACCTTGTCGGTCATTCGCCGAATTTCTTGCGAAGCCAGCCCAGCACGGCGCGTTGCTCTTCCTGTCCGGCGCGGCGGACTTGGGAAAGCAGCCAAATAGTGGTGGGCTTTTCGCCAGTGATATTCTTCGCACCCTGATTGCAGGTTGCACACAGCGCCCGAAGATTTGAGAGTTCGTCTTTGCCGCCGAGGTTTCTGTCTACGATGTGGCCGACGTGCAGCCGAACCTTGCGCCCGGTCACCGGGTCGGTCTCACCGGGCGTAAGTCCGCACATCTGGCATGTGAAGCCGTTGCGGTCAAGCACTTCAGCGCGGAGCTTTGCCGAGATGCCCTGCCCGAATGCTACTGCGCTCTTTATTGGAGGTTTTTCAGTCAGGCGGTATTGGCCCGGCTTAAGGTCCGCACTGTCATTATGGGTAATGATCGGCCAGCCTTCCTGCTCGCGGAGTTCGCGCACGCGCCGCGCCCACTCGCTAACATCCGTGCCCACAGCGTCCCGAATCTGTATCGACGTGACAACCTCGCCGATATGCGCGAGAAGAAATCTCCTGATGCGCTCTTTAGAACTCGGCTTACGCATACGTGCCGGACCTTGCCGTTTCATCCCGACTGGAGGAAAGGTAGCGCAGTAGTTGCTGGCCGATGAACAGTGTATAGGCGGGAGGGATTGATTCGTTGATTTCGTCTTTGGTCATCCAGTCAATGCCCATCGCATCGCGGGCAGCCGCTACCGTGCAATTCCCTCCGCCGTTTACTGAAACAAAATCCTTCCACTCATCGGTTTTTCCATAGTGAGATTTCCGGCGGTCAAAGGTGTGGCACTTCGGGTGCTTCTTGTGGGGCGGCGGAACGATCTCGAAGTTGGCTTCAAAGAGCCGATGGCGAAGGACACGCAATCCAGGGAACATTGTTCCACAAAGAACAACGGGATGGAGTAAAGGAGCGCCCGACACGTTCTCGATGACGTAGGGAAGACCGCAGCGGATAAGCATC
>JBEKDV010000623.1:0-3535 GCA_050014175.1 Candidatus Solibacter sp.
AGAGACGCCCGGATCGAAGGGGCTCGCCATGTCACCGAGAGGCGCTTTTACCTCCATCTCTCCTCCTGTTTGCCGCCGCCCAGAGTGGCGCGGCCATTCGCAGCTTTCGAACAAAGACCGAAGGCGTGAATTCCTTGCGAATTCGCTTTGCTTCCGTCGTCCCGGAAAAGGCGATTCGCAGACGGCGGGCATAGAGGGCCAAAGCGTCGCAAACCAGCCCCCAGCGCGGCTTCATGATTTTCAGCAAACAGCGTTGCCAGTAGATCCAGGCCCATGGCGGGCGGTCAATTGCGCACGGGGGACTCTGCGAGAAAAGGCGGCGCCACATCATGCAAGCAGTACGCAAGGCCCCCGTCTGGCCCCCCCGCTCGAACGCATCAATTACCTGGCGCCACGCGATTTCTTTATCGTGCTGCCGCAGCAGCAGCGTTGCATCATAGAGATCCCGTAGCGGCGCAGCCTCGAGGCGGAACTGATGATGCACATAGGAATGAGCAATGGTAAAGATCATGTGGCTAGTCGCAGTGAGAATACGAGCCTTCCCGCCACCAAGCGCCACGGGCTCCGCATCGAGGTACAAAGACGGAGAACTCAGCATATGATTCCATTCCGGGAGGCGGTGCATTTCCAAATCCCCGGTACGCCCTTTGCGCACAAGGCCGGGCCAGTGCTCGTGCGGCATGCAATCCACACGGGCACCGGCGGGGGCTGCGGAGGTCCGGTACCCGGAAGAGATCAAAAAGCGCCAGCATTCCAGCGCCCGATCGCTAGGGACCAAAATATCAATGTCGCTCATAAAGCGCACCGCCGCGTCAGGGTACAGGCCAGATGCCAGATGAGAGACGCCTTTCAACAGCAGCGGTTCGACTCCAATCCGATTGAGCAGGCCGGCGAGTTCGCTGGCGTGTTCGAGGATTTCGCGGTTCCGCGCACCATTCCATTCGTGCATGCAATTGAAATATTCGAGCAGATCACCCGGCAGCAGATCAAGCAGGCGCTTCTCGCCGAGCTCCCGGTAAAGAGCGAGAGTCATCCAATATTCACTGGCGATTTCGATTACACGCTCCCAACAGACACGGCCCGCGGCTATCTCCTCGGCGAGCTTGTCCCGATGCGGACCCGGATGGTCCTCAGGTACCAGACAGCGAGCCAGGAACAAGAAGGCGTCGACCCGGTTCATGCGCGAAGGCACTCCCCAATTCGCTCAATCGCCGCGTCCAGATTGGAAAAGGGGAGGTCATAACAACGCAAGCGATCAGTCCACTGCAAAAAGGCCCCGAGTTTTTCGGGGTCGGATGAAATCCAACCCTCGGCCGCGGCGATCCGCTCAATGGCTTGGACGGATGTTAACGGTATGGCGGCAGTTGCCGTCGCGGCGCTGTAACGGGGGAAGAAGACATGTTTGACCGGAGGCAGTAGGCGTTCTATGGGTGGTGGGGGCAGAAGGAAGCGTATTTCCTCGCCCTCACTCCGGCTAACGGGGAGCTGAAAGATTGCGGGATAACGTGATAGCAGCGGAGAGCAGCTTCCCCTCTTTAAGCCGACGGCATTGGGCGTGGCTGCGGGCCGGCGAGTCGCGAAATCCAGAAACATCTGATCGTCCGACAGAACGCGCAGGCCCGAACTCGCCAACGCGGCCGCAAGCGTGCTCTTGCCGCTGCCGTTATTTCCCACCAGTGCGACGGCGCCATCGCCACAATCGACCAGTGATGAATGCAGACACGCCATCGGGTCAAGGTCTGGATGCGCCAGTCTCATGATTTCAAAAAAGAGCAAGTATGCTAAGGCGGCTGCGGATTGACGGCGCGTCACAACGCCATCCGGCAGGCGCACAGCGCAATCGCCGGAGACAGAGACAACCTCAAAAATTCTCTCCGACGCTATAGTCTCCGTAGCTTCGAGATTGGCAAATCGCGGATGGATCGCCTTGGCGAGATCGGCAGTCTGGAAGCGGATTCGGAACCGCAGATCCAGGAAACGGTACGCATGCTCCTCTTCAAAGTTGCCGCCGACGGCTATGTCGACCTCATCCATGGAGCGCGGCCACGGTCCGGGATCCTCCAATTCGGGCGGCTTGGGGCCCAGCAGACCGCGAGCCCGCCAGTCGGCCAGCGCGGATTGAACATCGCGCAAAACCAGGTCCTCGGAGACGCTATACTGGCGCGCCAGACTTTGAGCGGCCTGGGCTTCGGAAGCTCCGCCCGCCAGAGCGTCCCACAGCAGGCTGGCTGATTGGTTGAGAACATACAGAGCGTTGACGTGCGTCCGAGCCACCACCCGCGAGTCGCCGAGCCGGAAGCTGACGGCGTCGGGCGGAAAGACCAGCGAAGCATGTGGAAGAGCAGCCTCCTCAGGCAAACAGAGACCATCAAAATGCCAGGGATTGTAGCGGGCGATGCGAGTGCCGGGAAGCTCGCTGAGACGTTCGAGCAGATGGCCCAACTGAGCGGCTGTCGCCGGAAGGGCGTCGTGGAATAGACATACGGTGTTCCGGAACCCGCGGCTCCGCCTCAGACGAATCCTTTCCAACGTGTGGTCAACCCACGGCACTGCCGGCGCGTTATCGCGCCAGTCTAAGCTGTCAACATTCCAGAGCATCCGGGTATAGCCAAGGGACGCCATGACAGAATCTACTCGACTATCGCGATCACTGAACGGCGGGCGCCAGAGTTTGATGCCGCGATCCAGATTGCCGATCAGAGCTTCGGTGCGACGGACCTCGATTCGGATCTGGTCGTCTGTCAAATGGGTCAGCTTCTGGTGCGCATATCCATGGTTTCCGATGAGATGACCGTCGCTGGCGGCTCGCTCGAGAATTGCACGATTCCCAGGAGACTCGAGGTGCTGTCCCAACACAAAGAAGACCGCCCTTAATCCCCGGCGGGCCAACTCGTCCAGCACGGAAACCGTGTGGAGGGGATGAGGTCCGTCATCGAAAGTCAGGAGGACCCTGTGAGCGGAAGCGGAGTGTTCCGGCTTCGAGAGCATTTGCGTTCGCGTAGCATAACACACTTTTATGACACCCGCGCACACGATAGCCCTAGCCACTGTCTGGGTATTCGGGGCGGCACAGCCGGGACCAGGAGCCGCATCACCCCTATCAGCAGCCGTCTGATCATTATTCCTTCACGCTTTGCACGGCCTGGGCATAGTTCAATACCCTCCCGCCATGTTCCTTCTGATAAGTCTCTGCCTCCGCGCGCGTCTTAAACGCCACCAGCGTGGGGAGGCAGCGGTCGTAAGCAAGTTCTGCGGAGCTCTCCATCTGCTTGCGCTCCAATGGTTGAACGTGGGCGCAGTACACTTCGTTTCCGCCTTCGACGTAGTACGCTTTCCCGGCAGGAATCTCTGCTCCGGTATAGAAGTCCTCGGCGAAGGCCGCGTGCACGATGCCGGGATGATTCAAGTCATAGTGGATTCCACAACGGGGACAGCACGCAGTCTCGGATCCTTTGGCGAGCACGAGCTGATAACCCATCCCTGCGTGGACTGGGCGCTGACATACCTCGCAAATCTGGTTGGTGCGTCCTGCCTC
>JBEKDV010000624.1:0-3520 GCA_050014175.1 Candidatus Solibacter sp.
GCCAGATGTACGGGCGCTCGGGTTTCCTTCTTCTCCGCAGACGGGTCCTGCCGTTCCACGCCGGCCTGGAAGTACGCCCCTCTCGGTCGCCCTGAGGCACCATCAAAAGTGCGGGAGAGCCTTAAAAGAGCGGCGTTTTCGCCGGTTTTGACGCCGTAGCGAGCGCCGGCGTCGGCGCCGAGGCACACGACCGCGACCCCGTGCAGCGATTTGAGGCGCAGCACGGCACTAGGCCGGTTGAACGCAGCGTTGGCGTTTACTCGATAAGGGACCCTCCCGCGCCGTCAACAGGAGCAGGAGCATTGGCACACCGGGCGTGTTTGGTGTCTGGCCGGACCGATTCGATCACCAGGTAGAGTTTACCGGCGCTGTTGACCTTGCCCGCTATGCAGTACGCCATGTCAGGCGGGATGAGCTGGGCTTTGGTGAAGTCGTACAGACGATAAACGCGCTGGTTGTCGCGGTCCTGCATCAAGAACACCGCACACGAACGGTATTCCGTCCGCGAGAGCAGGAACAGATGATTGGCGCTGAAGTTGAACATCGGATAAGCGGGTGAGGGATAAAGCCGGAAGCGGGAGTTGCAACTCCCGCCCCCAGTGGCAGCGCCGTTGAGGGGTTAGCCCGGCGGACTCCTCCGTGACGGGTTATCGCACAGCGCGGCGCTTGCTCGGTGCCGACCGCAACTACTCGGCCGGCGGATTCGGATTCTTGGACTTGCGCAGGCTGTCTCCGCCCAGCAAAAAGATCTCGGAGTTTTCCACGAGCCTGTCGGCGATGGCGGTGGCGATGGTCGTGTTGAAGAGTATGTTGCCCCAGTCGGAGAAGGCTGTGTTCGTAGTGATAATTGTTGACCGCTTTTGGCTGTGACGGGTGGAAATGACCTGATAGAAGAGATTCGAGGTCTGCTGATCGAGGGCCAGATAGCCAAGCTCGTCCACCACGAGGGCCGTGGGCTCCGTATAGGTCTTGAGCTTGCGGACCAGCGAGTGATCAACCTGCGAAGCCAGCAGATGATTCAGCATGTCCATGGCGGTGGTGAACAAGATGCGCTGATTGGCCTGGCAGATGCGCCAGCCAACGATTTTAGATAGGAAGGTTTTGCCCACCCCAGGATTCCCGATGAACACAAGATTAGTGCCCTTGTGCAGAAACTCCAGGTCGAGTAAACGCAGGATGCGGTTCTTGTTTTGCAGCCGGGTCTTGTGATGGTGAAAGTGGAAGGCGTCAATGCTGGGCTGCGCCTGCAAGCGCGAGCATTTGAAGCGGCGTTCAATGGCGCGGTGGTTGCGGGCCTCCAGTTCCAGGTCGGCAAGCCATTCCAGTGTGGCGGGCACGCTGAGGTTCTTAGTGGCGGCCTCAGTGATCGTCGCCTCCAGTTGGCGGCTCATCGTCGATAGGTTCAGTTGATCCAGTTTTTCGGGGAGAGTCATCGCATTCCTTTCCGGAATCAAGAATGAAAGCATCGTAGGCCAGCAGCGACAACGGATCGGTGACGAGTTCGTTCAACCGCGGATCGCGGAGACGAAGCGGCGGCTGCGGCCTCCGCGGCGCTTGTTGCTGGCGGAGGATGTTGGCGACGTAGTCGGCGCCGAAGGCGCGAGCGGCATAGGCTTTGGCGACGGCGCCGGCCACGGCCTCCGCTCCGTACTGCCGGATCAGTTCCAGCAGTTCGTTGAGTTGGCGCGACAGCACACGGTCGCTATCGGCCACGCCACGCAGGTAGCCCTCGGCTACGTCGGGGGAGCAGAGGCCATCGAGAAAATCGAGGAAGCGTCGCTGCGCCTGTGAACGGCGGGCTGCCGGCCGTTGTTCGGACAGTTCCCGCTCGAAGCGCTCGGCGCCGAAAGTCTTGCCGCGCCGCCAACTGCGCGCGTAGGAGACGATTTCCTGATAGCGGTGGTAGATGGTGACGGAGCTGGCATCGGCTTTCACCGTGAGGTGGCGTCCGATAAAGCGGTGCGGGACGCAGTAGCGGTTGCCATCGAACTGCAGGCGGAGATCTTTGTGGACCAGAGCCTCCACCGTGTCACGGTAATCGTAAGGGATCACTGGCAGCGGGCGCAGGGCATCGGCGCGAAAGCGATCAATGGGTCTCTCACGGGTCTCATGATGGAGGCGCTGATTGGCAACCTCGGCCAGCCACTGTCGCGCCTGGCGGTTCACATCGTGCAAGTCGGTGAACTCACGCAACGGCCAGAAATTCTGACGAACGTATCCGATGCCGCCGCGTTCCACTTTTCCTTTTTCCCAGCCACTCGCCGGATTGCAGGCACGCGGAACAAAGTTGTATTCGCGGGCGAATGCCAGGAAACGCGGGTGGAAGCGCACCAGGCGACCATCATGTTCCGCTACCGCGGTGGCCAGATTGTCATAGTAAATTTCCCGACTTACGCCGTTGAAAGCCGCAAAGGCATGGATGTGGCAACGGACGAAGGTTTCGAAACATTGGCTGTGGGTGAACTCCAGATACGACATCCGGCTGTGCCCATCCACCAGCGCGAAGGCATACAGCTTGCGTTGGTCGCCCGCGTAGTTGAGCGCGCCGAAGTGACCCCAGTCCACCTCGAAGCGTTCGCCGGCCTCGGGCTCCATCCGCACGAAGGCGCGCTTGGGTCGTAGCTGCGGGCGCACGTTGTGGATGTAGTCACGGAGGATGGTGTGGCCGCCGGCATAGCCGAGGGGCCGCAGTCGTTGCTCGATGACAGCCGCGCTGGCCCGGGCGTCCTTCTCCAGCAGTTCGGCGATGGTGGGTTTGAATGGATCCAGCTTACTGATGCGGGATCGCGTCGCCGGCGTCTGCGCCGGTGCCTCCAAATACTTCTTGATGGTGTGCCAACTCATGCGCAGATGCTGTTCGATCTTGCGAATGGGCCAGCGCTCCGCCCAATACAGGTGATGCAAATCGTTGATCTGGTCGGTGGTGAGCATGGCTCGCTTCCCTTTATGGGGCAGAAGGCGACCCGTTGACCAGAGGGCTGTTGTTGGCAAGAAAGATCCAGCGATTTAGATTCAATGATTTGCGGGATAGCTGGCGTGTTGTTGGCAAGATTCCGAGCTGAGTTGTTGTTGGCAAGACGGCGTTGTCGCCGTCGCCCGTCCCTTTGCCGCTGGCGCTGCCGGTTTCGTTCCGCCCGCGCGGGGTTGCGCTCAAGCAACTGTGTCCAGTAACCCGGATGCTCGGCGCGCCACTGCTGCGCGCTCTCCAGACACCCCTGCCGATACACCGGATCGGCGGCGACCTTCCGCCGGTGGTAATCGCTGCGGCGCCGTCGCTGGCAGGCCGGATCGCTGCAGGCGGCCTGAGCGGGCTGAAACTTGGATGGCTGAAACGAACGCTGGCAATAGCGGCAGACCCGTTCTTCCATGAGCCCGTTCTCGCATGCTAAGGCCTTCGTTTGCCCCGCGCCTCGCAGGCATTTAGAAACTCATGTAGAGTGCGTACCGCGTCCCCGCCACTGGGGCGGCTCCCCAGCTACAAAACCGGCGGAAATGCCGCTGTTCTATTCCGGCGCTAACA
>JBEKDV010000625.1:0-3517 GCA_050014175.1 Candidatus Solibacter sp.
TGGCATATCTGCGTAGATTAAGTAACAGGTTCGGGGCGGAAACCCGCGCCCCGAACCCGTCCGGGGCCTGCCAAGATCTCCGGACAGTTTATTTTGCAAGTTCCTAGCTTTCGCCTGCCAACGCCGCCAACGCCGGTGGCTGGCGATTATTTCACAGCTCGGGGAGCGGTTGCGGCGCGCTTCACTTGACGCTAGTCTGTTCGCTGATGATGGAAATCGCAACCAACCAACCCGATACCGGCACCAGCCGAAGAACTTTCGTCCAAGTGGTGGCAGGCGGAATCTCTCTCGCCGCCGCCTCCCGATCTTACGCCGCGCCGCCTCCGAGCGATAAAATTCAGGTCGGATTCATCGGCCTGGGCGGACAGGGGACATCGCGGCTCAATGAGTTTATGCGGCAGCCCGACGTGAACGCGGCGGCGGTCTGCGATCTCGACCGGAAGCACCTCGATGCCGCCGCGGCGGCCGTCGAGAAAGCCCAGGGGCACAAGCCCGACCAGTACCACGACTTCCGCAAGCTTCTCGAGCGCAAAGACCTGGACGCCGTGATGGTGGCCACGCCCGACCACTGGCACGCCCTCCCCGTCATCCATGCCTGCCAGGCGGGCAAGGACGTGTTTGTGGAGAAGCCGCTGGCGTATTCCATCGGCGAAGGCCGCGCCATGGTCGCCGCCGCGCTGAAACACAAACGCATCACCCAAATGGGCAACCACATCCACAACGATCTCCCCACCTACCGCCGCGTCGTGGAGGTGATCCGCTCCGGCGCCTTGGGCCAGATCCATCGCGTCGATTGTTCCCTCGCCACCGGGAACAAGCCTCTCGGCAAGCCGCCCGATGCCGCTCCTCCGCCCGAGCTCGATTACGAATTCTGGCTCGGACCCGCGCCGAAACGGCCCTACAATCCGCTGCGCTCGCATTTCACCTACCGCTATTTCTGGGATTACTCCGGCGGCTATTTAATAGACTTCTGGTGCCACTACACCGACGTCGCCTACTGGGCGCTGGACCTGAAAGCGCCCAAGAGTATATCGGCCGCCGGCGGCCGCTGGGGCGTGGATGACGCCGGCGAAACTCCCGACACCATGGAGGTGGTGGCCGAATACCCGAACCTCCTGCTGACCTGGACGCTGCACCCGCAGGGGCGCCCGGGTTTCGACGCCATGGGCAGCAGCGTCATCTTCCAGGGCTCCGCCGCCACCCTGGTGACCAACTACAACCGCTACGAAGTCTATGTGAAGGGCAAGAAGGAAGAGAATTTCCGGCCCCCGGCGCCGAGCATTGCGGATTCGCCCGGGCACATCCGCGAGTTTCTGGATGCCATCAAGTCGCGGCAGCGCACCACCTGCGATATCGAGTACGGCCACCGCCTCACCAAGGGCGGACTGCTGGCCAACATCGCCTACCGTACCGGCGAGCGCCTCGATTGGGACGACGCGGCGGAACGCTTCACCGGCCACACCCGCGCCGGCCAGTACGTGACGCGCCGCTACCGCAAACCCTGGAAGCTTGCAGGGGACAGACGAGACTGACATGAATTTCCGGCGCCCTTTGCCGGAAATTCATGTCAGTCCCGTCTGTCCCCTGCTTTCCTGTTTGTCCCCGGTTTGCTGCGAAACCTGAGACAATACGGTCGGTTCGCCGCAATTTGAGGACTTCCATGACGAAGAAGCTTCTGACGCTGCTCGCGCTGGCTGCCGCCACTCTCGCCGCCGCCGACTTTCCACGGGCCGAAATCACTAACGGCTCGATCCGCGCCAAGCTCTACCTGCCCGACGCGCGGGATGGCTACTACCGCGCCACCCGCTTCGATTGGTCGGGCCAGATCGCCAGCCTGGAATTCCAGGGCCACAACTACTTCGGCCAGTGGTTCGACCGCTACGACCCCAAACTCCACGACTCCATCCTGGGTCCGGTGGAGGAGTTCCTCACCAACGGCATGGGCCTGGGCTATAACGACGTGAAGGCCGGCGAGAGCTTCGTCAAGATCGGCGTCGGCGCGATCCGCAAGCCGGAGGAGCGGGCCTTCCAACAGTTCAAGACTTACGAGATTGCCGACCCCGGTAAGTGGACCGTCGACAAGTTTCCCGACCGCGTCGAGTTCACCCAGGAATTGCGCGACACGTCGGGCTACGCTTACCTCTATAAGAAGACCGTCCGCCTGACCAAAGGCAAGCCGCAACTGGTGCTGGAGCACAGCCTCAAGAACACCGGTAGCAAGGCGATCGAAACCAGCGTATACGAACACAATTTCTACGTGATCGACGGCAAGCCCGCCGGGCCGGATTTCACCGTCAAGTTCCCCTTCGCCGTGCGCGCCGTGGCCGATCTGAAAGGGCTCGCCGAAGCCCGCGGCACGCAGTTCACTTACCTCAAGGAGTTGGAGAAAGGCCAATCGGTATACACCGCGCTCGAAGGCTACGGCGCTACGCCCAAGGATTACGACATCCGCGTGGAGAATGCTCTGGCGCACGCCGGCGTCCGCCAGACTTCCGACCGCCCGTTGGCGAAACTGGTCTTCTGGAGTATCCGCACCACCGTCTGTCCCGAAGCCTATATCGATATGCGCATCGAACCCGGCAAGGAATTTACCTGGCGCATCGCCTACGACTTTTATACTCTTCCCGAATCGGGGGCCAAATAAACATGAAACTGATTTCGAAACTATGTCTATCCGCGGCGGCACTTGCCTGCCTGTTGCCCAACGGGTTCGCACAGCCCGCCAAGGCTTCCAAGGCTGCCAAAGGCGAGTATATCGCCTACGTCGGCACTTACACCCGACCCGATAAGAGCAAGGGAATTTACGCCTGGCGCTTTCAACCGGCCACCGGGAAACTGACGGCGATCGGCTTGGTGGGCGAAACCGTCAGCCCTTCGTTCCTGGCCATTCACCCGAACCACAAGTTCCTCTACGCGGTCAACGAGATCTCCAATTATCAAGGCACGAGAGCCGGAAGCGCCAGCTCTTTTGCCATGGACACCAAAACCGGCCAGTTGAAGTTGCTGAACACGGTCGCTTCGCGGGGCGGCGGTCCCTGCCATCTCGCCCTCGACCCATCCGGCAAATGGCTGTTCGTCGCCAACTACAACTCCGGCAGCGTCGCCGAATTCCCCGTGCACGACGATGGCACGCTGGGCGAAGCCTCCGCCTTCGTGCAGCATGCGGGCTCCAGCGTGAACCGCCAGCGCCAGTCGGGGCCGCACGCCCACGAGACGGTGATCTCGCCGGACGGCAAGACGGTCTTCGTCCCCGACCTCGGGCTGGATCAGATACTCTCTTACAAGGTCGGCGGTCTTACACCCAACGATCCGCCGTTCACCAGGATCGCTCCGGGCGCCGGCCCACGCCACCTGGCCTTCACGCCGAACGGCCGCTACGCGTATGTCATAACCGAGATGACGGCGAGCGTGATCGCTTTCCGCTATGAGGGCGGTAAGTTCGAGGAGTTACAGACGTTGCCCACTGTCGATGCCGCGCCGGACATGAGCGGCGCCGAAGTCGCCGTCCATCCCAACG
>JBEKDV010000626.1:0-3494 GCA_050014175.1 Candidatus Solibacter sp.
GCAGCTACGTGCTGGTGGCGGCGCTCGCCTGCATCGGTTACGGCGCGGTGTTCCTGATGACCGGCATCTTCTTCCGCAACCCCATGATCCCCGCCGCCGTGGTGATGGTATGGGAGAACCTGAACCCGTTCCTGCCCACCGTGCTGAAGAAGATCAGCGTGATTTCCTACCTGAAAAATCTCTGCCCGGTGGAGATCCCGATTCCGCCGCCCTTCAACGTCATGGTGATCGATGCCGACCCCACCCCCTTCTGGATCGCCGTCCCCGGATTGCTGGCGCTGTCGCTGATCCTGCTGGTCTATTCCGGCCTCTCCGCCCGCCATACCGAAATCAGCTACGGGGAATAAGGGCCATTCAGCGAGTAGCCGCTAACTCCATCAGACTCCGCCGCAGGCGCGGCAGGGCGGCGGCCAACTCCGGCGACAGGCCTTCGCCCACGCGCGCGGAGCGGACGCCGGCGAGGATCCAGGTGAAGCGCACCTCGGGCATGAGGCGGCGGAAGAGGCGCACGGCGGCCGGGGCGGACAAAGTGTGTGCTCCAACCGTCATTCCTTCCGGAGGATCTTCGTCGGTGACGGTGATTTCTCCCGCCGCATCGCTTTCCACGGCGTCGATCAGGATGACGCGCTCCCTGCCCTCGATCTCGCCGGCATGGCGCAACAGGTCCGTGCCGCCGATCAGCACGTCCGCGTCCGCGTGGCCGGCCAGCGATTCGGCCACGCGCGCGCCCACCCCGTCGTCGCCCATCAGCGGGTTACCGAGTCCGACGATGAGCAGCGGCTTCATCGCCTCCGCACCAGGTGGACAGAGCAGGAAATGCACGGGTCGTAGGCGCGGGCGATCATTTGCAAGCGTTTGGCGAGCACCGCTTCTTCGCGGTCGGCGCACTGCTCCACGGCGCGGCGAAAGTGCAACTCCAGGCTGGCGGCATTCAGGGCGGTGGGCGTGATCACGTCCGCCGCCACGATACGTCCCTCCTCGTCGTACTGGTAGCTGTGGATGAGCAGGCCGCGCGGCGCTTCGGTGATGGCGGTGCCGGTTCCGGCGCGGGGGTGCACCGGCACGGGGCGTTCGTCCTTGACTCCCTCGCGCAGCAGGCGCTCGATGATCTCCAGCGCCCGCTCGATGTCGTTGATCAATTCCAGCGCCTGGGCCTTGTTGTTGTCCATGGGGTTGTCGGCGGGCAAGAGGAGTTTGAGGCGCTTCATGGCCACCGCCAGCCTGCCGCTGAGACGGCGCGGATTGACGGTAAGGCGCGCCAGCGAGCCCACCATGAAAGGATTGCCGCGGAAGGTGCTGTGCTTGGCGTTGGAGTGCGGCACCGTTTTCTCGTTGGTCAGCGAACGATAATCGGCGGCGGGCACGATGGCGCGGTTGCCGTTAGACACCACCATGACCTCGTCGCCCGCATAGTAGCTGTCGAGGTTGGGCGAGCGTAGCGCGGCGTAGAGCGTGTCGCAGTGGCAGTAGTCCGCGGCCGGCAGGGTAGCGACGAGGTCGATGACCGCGTCGGTATCGCTCATGCCCTCGATGAGCGCGCCGCGCAGAGCGATCAACTGGTCGAAGCCGGGCGCCTTGCCGAAGCCTCCCGGCACGGCGTTGACGGGGTGGACCGCGCGCCCACCGATGGTCTCCTGAATCCGGTTCCCGAGTTTCTTGAGGCGCAAGCCGAGCAGCACCGGCGCCGGTTTATCCGCCGCCATGGCGGTGGCGCTGGGATAGTTCAGGTAATCGGGAACCGCCAGCAGAAACAGATGCAGGGCGTGGCTCTCGATGCTCTCGCCGCGAAACATCAGCTCGCGAAGCAGTTCGGTTTGGGGGCTCACCTGGATGCCAAAGGCATTCTCGGTGGCTTTGAGTGAGGTGAGGGTGTGGGCCGCCGAACAGATGGAGCAGATGCGCGAAAGGATGGGCGCGACCTCGTCGTAGCGTCTGCCATGGATCAGCGACTCCAGCAGGCGCGGGCCTTCGAAGACGTCGAAGCGCACGTCCTTGACCATGTCGCCTTCCAGTTCGACGGTGATGCCGCCGTGGCCCTCCACGCGGGCCAGATGCTCGATGGTGATGGTGCTCATGAGGTGACTCCTTGGGGTGCGAAGGTGCGCAGGCGGCCGGCGATATCCTGGCGCGTGAAGCCGCGTTCCTCGAACACCGCGAGCAGGCTGGCGGAGTTTGCGTCCTCCACGGGGCCGCGGCAGCCCACGCAGGCGATGCGCAGCTCCGGACAGCGCGCGCCACAACCGGCCACCGTCAGGGGACCGCAACAGAGATCGCCGCGCTCGGTCAGGAGGCAGTTGTTTTCGCGCATGCGGCACTCGGTGCAGACGGGATACTCCGCGGCGAGCGGCGCGTCGCCGTTCAGCAGGGCGGCGATGGCCGCCATGAATTCCTCCTTCTCGATGGGACAGCCGTTGATGTTGAGGTCCACCGGGACCACCTCGCGCAGGGCCTGGGCGGGGCTGGAATCGTAATCGGGATGTCCCGCGCCGTACACTTCATCCAGCAGACGGGCGCGGTCGGCGCCGCGGTCCATGGCGGCCACGCCGCCCCAGACGGCGCAGGTTCCGAGCGCCACCAGGGTCTTGGCTCGTTTGCGAATCGCGTGCAGCCGGGCGGCATCGCGGCGGGTCAGCACGGCGCCTTCCACCAGCGCGATATCGAGCGGACAGGCGGAATCGTTCTCCGACGACGCCATGAGGAAGTCGCGCACATCCAGCAGGGCGACGATGTCCATGAGGCGGTCTTCGCAATTCAGGATGACGAGCTGGTCTCCGGCGCAGCCGGTGAGGCCGAAAATACCCACGGTTGGTTTGCTCATCAGATCATCTCCGGCAAATTGATTGCATCCCAGTAGGTGAAGATGGGGCCTTGCAGGCAGGTGTACTTGTACCCGATGCTGCAATGTCCGCACTTGCCGACGCCGCATTTCATGCGGCGCTCCAGCGACATGAGGATGCGGTTTTTGGGGAAGCCGACGTCGAGCAGGCGCTGCAAAATGAACTTGTAGACCACCGGGGGTCCGCAGACGGCGGCATAGGTGCGCAGGGGGTCGATCTTGGCGTGGTCGAAGAGCGCCGGCAAGAGGCCGACATGGTTCTTCCACGTGCCGGAGGGGTCCGCATCGACGGTCAGCAGGCAATTGATATCGGTGCGGTCCACCAGCGCCAGAAGCTCTTCGCGGAAGAGCATGTCTTCGGGCCGCTTGGCGCCATACATCAGGGTGATGTTGTTGAATTTATCGCGGTGGTCCAGGGCGTACCACAACAGCGAGCGCAAGGGCGCCATGCCGAGACCGCCGGCGGCCAGCAGGACGTCGTTGCCCATGATTTCCTGCATGGGGTAGCCGTTTCCGTAGGGGCCGCGCACGCCCACTACATCGTTGGTCTTGAGGCGGTAGAGCGCGCTGGTGACGCGCCCCACGCGCCGCACGCACAATTCCAGCACCTCCGGCCGGGAAGGGGACGAGGATATGGAGATCGGCATCTCGCCCGCCC
>JBEKDV010000627.1:0-3473 GCA_050014175.1 Candidatus Solibacter sp.
CCATGACGGTGGTCCCGCTCTTTTGCGCGCGATTCATCCGTGCGACGCATCATGGAACGCCGTCGTCGGAAGAAGCGGTGACGGTAGACCACACGGTAGCGCGGCGATCCATTGGCGAACGGTTCAACGTCTGGTTCAACAATCGGTTCGAAGGTTTTCTCCGATTCTACGACCGCCTGGTCAGGGTGGTGCTGCGCCGGCCGGGTATGACTCTGGCAGCCTTCGCCGTTGCCTTCGCCGCGTGCCTGGTGGTGGTTCCCCTGCTCGGCCTCTCCTTTTTCCCGCGCACCGACGCCGGGCAATTTGTCATCAATCTGAAAGCGCCCAACGGGACGCGCCTCTCCGTGACCGAGAATGAGGTGGCCAAGGTCGAGGATCTGGTGCGGAACGTCGTATCGCCTGAGGACTTCGGGATGGTGGTTTCCAACATCGGCGCAACCCCGGATTTCTCGGCCATCTACACCACCAATTCGGCCATGCATACCGCGTTCGTTCAGGTCAGCCTGAAAGAGGATCACAAGACGGGCAGCTACGAATACATGGCACGCGTGAAGAAGAAAATCGAGTCGGACATGCCCGAGCTGAGCGCTTACTTCCAATCGGGCGGGCTGGTGGATGCCGTATTGAACCTCGGATTGCCTGCGCCGATCGACGTGCAGGTGGCCGGTTCGAATATGGACAAGGCGTACGATACCGCGCTGAAGCTCGCTGCTAAAATCCGGCGCATCGGCGGCGTCGCCGACGTCTACATCCCGCAGGACATCGACTATCCGGCGCTGCAACTCGACGTGGACCGTACGCGTGCGAGCCAACTCGGTCTGGACCAGCAGGAGGTGGTCGATAACGTCATCACCGCTCTCACTTCGAACCAGATGATCGCACCGAGCTTCTGGATCGATCCCAAAACCGGCAACGACTACATGCTGACCGTGCAGTATCCGGAAGGCCAGGTCAAGACCATGGCCGACTTGAAAGCGATTCCGTTGCGCGCCACGGAGAGCACAATGCCCACCCGGCTGGACATGATCAGCAACATTCACCGGATCAAGTCGCCCACCGAGGTCGACCATTACCAACTCCGCCGCACGATCGACGTCTATGTCCGGCCCCTGAACGAAGATCTGGGCAAGATCGCGGATGCGATTGACGGGGTTATCGCCCACACCCAGGTGCCCGAAGGACTGACTGTGACGCTGCGCGGCATGGTGCAGGGAATGCGCGCATCCTTCAGCAGTTTTGCAGTGGGACTCGGCCTCGCCGTGGTCCTGCTCTACCTCATCCTGGTGGCGCAATTCCGGTCGTTCGTCGATCCCTTTATCATCCTGCTAGCGGTACCGCCGGGAGTAACGGGCGTTATCCTCACGCTCTGGCTGTCCAACACGACCTTGAACGTAATGTCGCTCATGGGGGTGGTCATGCTGGTCGGCATCGCGGTCTCGAACAGCATCCTGATCGTGGAATTCACCCGGCACCTGCGGGAAGAAGGCATGGCGGTACGCGAAGCAGTCGCTCTGGCTTGCCGGGTCCGATTGCGGCCCGTGCTGATGACTTCGCTGGCCACCATCATCGGATTGATGCCGATGGCGCTGAAACTCGGGGCTGGCAGCGAGGCATACGCTCCATTGGCCCGCGCCATCCTGGGCGGGCTCAGTGTGTCGGTGGTGTTTACGGTACTTCTCGTGCCGGCAGCGTATGCACTGGTATATGGCGAACGGAGGACCCAATAATCGTGCGTTCCATTTTCATCTATCTTGTTATCCCGATTGCCTGCCTCGGCCCCGAGGCATTGTACGGCCAACCGCGCATGCAATTGACGCTTGCCGAGGCCCAGCGCCTGGCCATTCAGAACAACCCGAGCTTTACCGCCGCCAAGTACAACGCCGCTGCTGCCTATCAGGTGGCGCCACAATTCAGGGCAGCGTACGAGCCCAACGTTTTCGGCAGCTTCACAGGCGTCGGAGCCGATAACGGCAGCCGCCTTGCGGCTGGCGGTTTGACCAACCCGATTGTATACAACCGCATCGGTTCGGGCCTCTCGATCGGGCAGATGATTACCGATTTCGGCCGGACGAGCAACCTGATCGCCATGGCCAAGCTGCAGGCCTCCGCGCAGGATCAGGTCACGGAAACGACGCGCGCGGACATCCTTCTAAATACCAGCCGCGCTTATTTCGCCATACTGCGCGGGCAGGCGGTGCTGAAGGTGGCCATCCAGACCGTGGCTGCCCGCCAAACGGTATCGGACCAGATCACGGCTTTGGCGGAGAATAAGTTGAAATCGAGCCTCGACGTCAGCTTTGCGAACGTCAACCTGGCGGATGCCAAACTGCTCCTGGTTCAGGCACAGAGCGACCTGAAGTCCTCCGAAGCAGACCTGGCGACTGCCATGGGGCTTCCGAATGAATCAGCGTTTGTTCTGGACGAAGAGCCGATTCCGGCGCCCATGCCGGACCGGGTCGACGAACTGCTCCGTGAGGCGATGCAGAATCGTCCCGAACTGAAGAGTCTCCGCCTCCAGCAGAGCGCAGCCGAACGGTTCACTAAGGCGGAGCACGCCCTTTACTACCCCTCCCTTGGCGTGGTCGGCACCGCCGGCTTCGTGCCGACCGGCTACGCAACAATTCCGAGCCGTTACGGTGCGATCGGCATGAACGTCACGATCCCGATCTTCAGCGGCGAACTGTTCAAGGCCCGGCAGACGCAAGCCGAGTTGAGGGCTAAGGCCGCCACCGAGAACGTGAACGACCTGCAAAACCGCGTCATCAGGGATGTGCGTGTCGCCTGGCTGAGCGCCACCACAGCATACGATCGCATGGCTTTGACACAGCAACTGCTCCAGCAGGCCAGTTCCGCGCTCGATCTGGCTCAGACTCGTTACGATTACGGGCTGGGCAACATCGTCGAACTGAGCACAGCTCAACTCAACCTCACTGCGGCGCAGATCGCCGTCGCGAGCGCGCACTACGATTATCAGACACAAAGGATCCTTGTTGATTACCAGACTGGAGTCCTACACTAACGACGTGGTCCAAGGCGCGCCCTCGCCGCGGGCCGAGACCTCGACCGCTTCCAGGCGAGTACGGGTGGTCTGGGATGTCACACTGGGCCTATGCGC
Organism: Candidatus Solibacter sp.; assembly: GCA_050014175.1. Taxonomy (GTDB): domain Bacteria; phylum Acidobacteriota; class Terriglobia; order Bryobacterales; family Bryobacteraceae; genus Solibacter. The sequence continues at coordinate 3,116 of JBEKDV010000627.1, forward strand.
GGCTACGTATTTGGCGCTGGTGTTGTTCGACGACGTGGAGAGCCCGCTGCTTTCGATGGCGCTCATCTTCCTCGTGGCCTACACGCTGATCCAACCCCACGTCCGCAACCGGTAGTTGAGGGGGAGTTGGAATACTGTCGATTTGATCTCAAGATACTCGATTGCGGGTATGGGCTTTTCGCCGGCATCGGTTTACGTTATGAGTAAGCCCGCCGGGCGGCGTACGCAACCCAACCCCGGTGTCACCCCGGGGACAGCATCAACGCCGCCCTCCGGGTATGGACGAGGCATGAATAGAGTTATTTCCGCAATTCGCAACTGCTTCCATTCGGTCGCGCGAGGGAACGGCGTTCCCTCC
>JBEKDV010000628.1:0-3434 GCA_050014175.1 Candidatus Solibacter sp.
GATTTGGCGGGAATTCCTCGGCATCCTCGAAACCATCGAGGAGCCGGTGCTGATTCATTACGGGAGCTACGAGACGGCGTTTCTCAATCGAATGAACGAACGTCACGGCCAGCCGGCAAGAGATTCTGCCGCTACCAAAGCGACCGGTTCAACCGTCAATCTGCTCTCGTTCATATTTTCCCGGATTTACTTCCCAACCTACTCGAATGGCTTAAAGGAAATCGGCTCCTTGATCGGTGCAACGTGGCGGGCTGAGTTTCCTTCTGGTACGCAGAGTATCGTTTGGAGGTGTGCTTGGGAGGCATGCCGCAGCGATAAACTGAAACTGTTGCTTCAGGTGTATAACGAGAATGATTGCCAGGCGCTATGCCTCTTGTTTGATGCGCTGAGGAGAATTGGACCCGAGGCCCTGACCCTTGCCGACGTGGACTTCGCCCACGCTCCCAAACGGAGAGCAACGGAACGAGGCATGGAAATTCACCAAGCCTTTGACTGGATGCGCAGATCTGCCCATGCCGATTATCAGCAGAGCCGCATCTACCTGAAGAAGCCAAGGGGGACCGAGGCTCCACCAAGAGAAAAGCGCGCTCGCATAAGCCCCATCCGCGCGCGTGACATTCCATCCAAATCTGGGTGCGTCATAAGCGCAGCAAGCAAGAGAAACTGCCCTGCACATCCAGAGGAAACACTGACATCGGGGACGATGGTTGAACACAGGCTGATCGACTTGGTGTTTACGAAGAACGGATGCAGGAAGACCGTGGTGAGGTACGTGGGCAGGCGGAAGACTTGTCCTTGGTGTGGAGAGACATACGTGCCGCCTGCGATCCGTCGCTTGAGGGCGAGGATCTTCGGACACAGCTTTCAAGCTTGGGTAGTCTATCAGCGCGTTTCACTCCGCTTGCCGATGGGGCTGATCTCAAGGGCTACGTCCGACCTGTTTTCCGTAGAACTTGCCGAGGTGACCATCCTGGGTTTCATGACACAGTTTGCCATTGAACATACTCTTACCGAGAGGCGCCTGCTTGAACGCATCCTAGCCGGACCGGTAGTCCATGTTGATGAAACGAAAATCAACATTCGTGGCGAGAACCAATACGTTTGGGTGATGACGGACGGGGAGCACGTCATCTTCCGTCTCACCGCCACTCGGGAGGCGACCCTGATTCAGGAACTACTCCATGGGTACCACGGAATTCTGGTATCTGACTTCTATGGCGGATACGACACGTTGCCCTGTCGGCAGCAAAAATGCTTGGTTCATCTGATCCGAGATTTGAACGACGACCTATGGAAGAACCCGTTTAATACAGAGTACGAAAGCCTTGTGAGCGCCTTCCGGGATTTGCTGACTCCGATTTTGAATGACGCTGAGCGCTTCGGTTTGAAAGCAAGGCACCTGAGAAAGCATGAGAAGGCCGTTGAGCGTTTTTACGAACGAGTGATTCTTGACGCTGCGCCACAGAGCGAGGTAACTGCCTGTTACGTAAAGCGGTTCATTCGTCACCGGGATTCGCTGTTTACGTTTCTCAACAACGATGGTGTGCCATGGAACAATAACGCTGCGGAGCGAGCCCTTCGCCACATCGCGGTTCAGAGGAAGATATCTAATTCGTTCTCCGTCCAAGGGGCACAGCAATACTTGCGTCTTCTGGGAAGCGCGCAGACTTGCCGATTCCAAGACAAATCGTTCCTTCGCTTTCTCCTCTCCGGCTCTCATGATGTGGACGCTTACCAGGAGACTCGCCGCGGCCATAGCCGCCGAACGACTGCGACCATGACGACAAGATCGCCAGCGGATGAATCGGCCAAGACATGATCCTCCTGAGCGTCTGCCAAACCTGCAAATACATGAGCGTGGACTTTCTGGATTTCCTCCGTTCGGGTGGGAAGGACATTCACGCCTTTGCGGAGAGCCGGCGCGGGCGCAGGCGACGGATGCAGACCAACCAGCCGGACGGATTGCCGACGGATGTAATCCCCAGCCCCGGTAGTCAGCCGTGACCAAAGTGACATCGAACTCCTCAGGCAAGAGAAGCCGAACGGTTTCGAGCCAACCCTGTTGAACGCGGCGGCGGCCAACTCCGGCGGCAGCCCTTGTTGGCTGCTGCCGGTTCCTCATAATAGCCCCCCGAATGGTAATCCGGGACAAAGGGATTACAAAGTGCAACAATCGCATCACGCCGGGTTGCGGCGTTCGCGAGAAGGATGTGCGGCGGCTTAGTACTCTGGAACGTAAGTCCGGTGACGTATTGTGGGCGGTGCAGCCGTTCCCAGGCGCGCCAGCGTCTTGGAGTGCGTGGAACTTGAGCTCGCTCTAAGGTGGCGGCCACCGTGCTCGTGGCCGTGGTGGACTCTACATCCGATTCTGAGTAAAGCTCGACCCTCACGATGGCAGGCGGGCTTCGATTTTCGCTTTTACTTCCTCCAGCGGCACACCCTTCACTTTGCCTGACCGAAGCTCTTTGAGGCGTCGTTCAATCTCCTGATCCCAAGCGTCCTGAACATCGTCCGGGGACTCCGTTGCGGGTTCCGAAAGCTCCAGCAGAATCCTCGCCAGTTTGAGACGTTCTGGCGCCGGTAAGTCTGCCGCGTCGCAGGTCACTTCCGCTAGTGTCTTCGGCATATCACCACAACGTTGGGCATGACGAAGGGCGTGTCAACCGTTGAGTTGATTTCACCCTGAACCCCAAGGTACAGAGGACCATGCTGAAGGACTTTAAGGGCGTCTTGGTGTCCGATTTCTACTCCGCCTACGATGCAATCCCGTGTCCTCAGCAGAAGTGTTTGATCCATCTCATCCGAGACCTAAATGACGATGTGTTGAAGCACCCCTGCTAAATCTCCCTGCCTGCTTAGTCTCTGCTCAGTCTCTGCCGCCTTGACGTGCTGTAGCTTTTAGGCTACAACTTCTCCGTGGACATCAAACCGAAGTCCGTCCTGATCTATCGCGACCGCGCTGGCCGGTTGCCGTTCGCTGAGTAGCTGCGCGAGTTGCGCGACGCGAACGCGGTCGCCCGCGTCCTGGCCCGCATCGGACGCATCCGCCGGGGAAACCTGGGCGACTGCAAACCGGTGGGCGAAGGAGTGTCCGAGTTGCGCGTGGATTACGGCCCGGGCTACCGGATCTATTTCGGTCAAAAGGGCCAGACGCTGGTGATCCTGCTCTGCGGCGGCGACAAGCGGACGCAAGAGCGGGACATCCGCCAGGCCCAGGAATACTGGAGCGATTACCAACAAAGAGAAAGTAAGTGAAATATGAAAACTGCCGTGAAATTTGAGCACGTTTTGAAAGACCACCTGTCCGACCCTGATCAGGCCGCCAAATACCTGACCGCCTGTTACGAGGAAGGCTCAGATGTCTTTCTGCAAGCCCTGCGGGACGTGGTGGAAGCGCAAGGTGGCATGACTCGTGCCGCCCGCCTTGCCGGCTT
>JBEKDV010000629.1:0-3417 GCA_050014175.1 Candidatus Solibacter sp.
TCGGACATCACCGAACGCTCCGCGCCCATCCCGATCTACCAGCGGCCGGATGGGTCGATTACGAACTGGTAAGGGGGATTCCAACGCGCCACCGGATTTATGGAGATTGTCCTTGACGGGGAGTGCGCTTTTCGCAACAATCCCAGTTGTGCCTGGAATGAAACGAGTCCGGGCGTGAAACCGAAAGGGTGTTCTACCCGCGGGAGAAAAAGCATGAAAACTCTGTTTGTCTTCGCTGTTGCCATTCTGCTGGTTGGCTGTTCCCAAGCACCGGCACCCGCGCCCGTGGCTGAAACGCATGGCGTAGGGAACATCGTTCGCCTCGATCCGGCGTTCGATTCCATCGTGCCCAAAGATGCGATTATCGAAAAGGTCGGCGGTGGATTTCAGTTTACCGAGGGACCGCTGTGGCGAACAGACGGCCACCTGTGGTTCAGCGACGTGACGGGAAACGTGGTTCGCTCCATCACGCCGGCCGGACAGGTCGAGGTGCTGATCCCCAATTCCGGAGGCCAATCGTCCGCGCCCCCGGGGTCTTTCATCGGCTCCAACGCCATGGTCGCCGATAAAGACGGCTTCGTGCTGCTTTGCCAGCACACCAACCGCCGCATTGTGCGCGTGGCCAAGGACTTCACCATGACGCCCTACCTGGAGAAGTACGAGGGTAAGCGCTTCAACAGCCCCAACGACCTGGTGTACACGTCCGGCGGCGCGCTCTACTTCACGGATCCGCCGTACGGCCTTTTGAAGCAGGACGACGACCCAGCGAAGGAATTGAAATTCAACGGCGTCTTCCGGTATGCCGGCGGCAAATTGCAGGCGGTGGTCAAGGACCTGACGCGCCCCAACGGGCTGGCATTCTCGCCCGACGAAAAAACGTTCTACGTGGCCAATTCCGACGATAAGAACAAGGTCTGGATGCGATACGACGTGGCGGCAGATGGCACGGTCTCCAACGGCAAGGTGTTCGCCGACGTGACGGCCGAGAAGGAAGACGGCAATCCCGACGGCATGAAGGTGGATTCGCTGGGCAACGTATACGGCAGCGGTCCGGGTGGCGTGTGGGTGTTCTCACCCGATGGCAAGCATCTCGGCACCATCAAGCCGCCCGAGACACCGGCCAACTGCAATTGGGCCGAGGACGGTAAGACGCTCTACATTACCGCTCGCACCGGTGTGTACCGAATCAAGCTCGCGGTAGCGGGCGAGAAGGCGCTTTACCAATAGCGCCAGGAGGAGAAGCGATGAAGCGACGGTCGTATCTGAAGACAATGCTGGCCGCCACCGCTGGCCTGAGCGGCGCCGGCGCCCAAGAGGCGAAGAAACAGGCGCAGAACCCGGTCGTACTCCACGTGGATCTTGCGGTGGATCCGGCCAAAGAACAGGAGATGCTGCACAACTTCCACACCATCTTCAAACCGGCGGCCGCAAAGTTTCCCGGTTATATCGATGTGAAGATGTGCAAGCTGCGATCGGCCCTCCAGGGCGCCGCGCCCAGCGGCGTCAATTACCGTTTCCAATTGACGTACCAGAGCGAGGAGTTGCGGCAGAAGTGGGTAGCTTCCGATGTGCACCAGAAGGCGTGGCTCACCTTAGAGAACACGCTGAAAGCCAAGAACTACGTGGTGCTGCTATTCGATTCGGAGTAGTACGCCGAGACGCGGCGCAGCCCACTGGCCTCCGCGCCCGCCCCCTCTTCCGGCGGGCAGGAGCCCGGCAGCCGGGTGAATGGCCGCCAGCGCCAGTAAGATTGATTTTACGGCTCTCACCGTGTTCCTCCTACCAGTGAGTGAGCGATCCGTCCGGGCGCTTGTAGATCTGCCGGCTGATGGGCGTCGTCACTTCGCCGATCTGCTTCACCTTGCCCAAATCGAGCGTGATCCCCAACCCTGGACGGTCGTTGGTGTAGAGCTTGCCTTGCTTGAAATCCAGGCACTCCGGCAGGTAGTCTATGGGCCGCTCGCCGTAGTTGTACTCGAACAAGACCGGGCCCGGGAACGGCGCCAGGCAATTTGCCAGGGCGGCGGTGGACACCGGGCCCGTGAAGTGCGGAACAATGCCTATGGCGTGCGTTTCGCAAAGCGCCGCCACTTTCATCATCTCCGTGATGCCGCCGACGTTGGGCAGCGTGGCGCGGATGTAATCGATGTCGTGATGCTCGACTAGCGGGTTGAAATTCCAGCGCTGACCCCATTCTTCGCCGGCAGCAATGGGGCAGGTGGTCATCTTTCGCAGCTTGGGGATATCCTCGAGGAACTGTTCGTCGCGCGTCGGGTCTTCCACCAGGTAAGGCTCGTACTCTTCGATCAACCGGCACAAGCGAAGCGCGTCGGGAAAATCGAACTTCTGGTGAAAGTCGATGCTCCAGTCTCCCTTGTCGCCGACGCCCTCGCGGACCTCTTTGCAGGCTTTGGTCACCTCGCGCACCCGCTGGTGAACATCGAAGACGTTGCCGCCGAGACCGATCCCCCCATCGATGCGGAAGGCGCGATATCCGGCCGCGATGGTGGCCGCGGCGCGGTCCTTCAAGCTCATGGCGGCGCCGCGGCCACCGCCGCCTCGTCCGCCACCGCCGCCGACCCCGCTAGTGGGGTAGCAGTCCAGATAGTTGCGCACGGAACCGTTCAACAACTGGTGTACGGGCGCTTTGAAGGCCTTGCCCTTGATGTCCCACAAGGCCAGATCCAGCGCCCCCAGCGCGTGGATTTTCTCCCTACCGGGCGGGTAGAACCATTCCATGTACATCGTCTGCCAGAGGGTTTCGATCTGGAACGGGTTCTTGCCGATCAAGCTTCCGGCGCACTGCTCCAGCGTATCCTTGGAGCCGCCTTCTCCGATGCCGGTGAGGCCGGCGTCGGTCTCCACGGTGCAAAGCATATTGCTCTGATTGAAAAGCTGGTTGAGGTTTGGAGGCTGGTAAATCCGCACCCGTGTGATCTTCGCCAGCGGGACCGCCGCCCCGGCGTGCGGCAGGCCCGCCAGTGCGGTAGTCGACGCTGCCGCCATGGCCCGCCTCAATGGCCGAGTACTCCCAGCGAGCGAAGCCGCTCCTCATGCTTCGCCTGGGCACAGTGTATAACAAGGTCTGGAAATATCGAAAGTGGACTGCGGCGTTTGCCCCTCCCGCCGCGCGTAACTGCCGCCCTTGGACCCGCCGTTTCTCTTGTCACCCGAAACGTTTTCGCAAGCTACTCGGCAACTGAGTGGACCGCATAAACGACTTTCGATGCGGACTGACAGGGTCGAAAAACCCCCTCCCAATCATGCCCGGGCCGCCGCTGGTGGGGCAGGCGCTTCCGCCTGCCAACCCGGGGGCTCGATTGGTGGTTGGCAGGCGAAAGCTAGGGACTTGCAAAATTCCGGATCCAGAGCCCCTGGTTGGTGTCGGTACAAAACAAAATCGAGGGGAAATGTATT
>JBEKDV010000630.1:0-3405 GCA_050014175.1 Candidatus Solibacter sp.
GTCATGGTCCCCTCCGCAGTTTGTTTGCAAGTTTGACAGCGGCGTCGGACGACTTGGTCAATGCGCGAAGCTCATGGTCAAACTGATCGGTAACGCCGTCAATTGCGGCGTAAAGATCGCCAGCTTTCTCGATGCAGTTTTCGAGGACGGTAATTGTAGATCGTCGCAAGGCGTTGCGTTCAGCGTTAGCGCCTGCCTTATACGCAGCTTCCAAGGCTGCGCGGACACCCCAGACAGAGACATCATGGAAGTCGAGGGGATCGCTGCGCCGGGTTTCGAGCGTCTCGATGAATAGATGCTCCTTGGCGATGGCTGTGAATAGCTGGTCACTCATGGCTGGCCTCCCGCTTTGCTGAAATCGCTGACATTGCCGCCAAAGCCGCACGCACAGCACTTGGCACCGCTGTGATCAGTCCATTCGGTATCGCCGTTCTCGGCGGCTGTAACGTCGGTGCCGTCAGGGCATAAGCGAACCCAGACGTCGGCACAGACATCGATCTCATCGGATGCGCCGCACTCGGGGCATTTCAAGCCGAAGTCGTTGTCGATGCCGGTCATTGCTGCCCCCTCAGGCTGGAAAGATAGCCGCCGTAAGCCTTCCAGGAATAATCTGTGACATCGACAACAACGACGCCTGCATCGCCGTGGCTGAATTCCTTCAGGGTGTCGGCGTCGCTGCGGGTAACGGCGGTTCGCATTCTGCGGTCTGCGTTCCACATGCCCAAGCTCAGGTTCTGCTCCGGCATTGTGGCGTGAACGATCCCGACAAACCGGGCCGCGGCGTAAGGAACATCGGCGCCACGGCTCACCATGAGCGCCTTATGCTGCTCCAGCAAGTCCGGCACCTTAGATCCGGACCAGTGAAGGTAAATGACGGGGGAAACTTCCTTGCCATCGGTAAAGATCATTAGTGCTCTGTCGCCCATTGTTAGCTCCTTTTTCTGTCTGGTTGTCCTCAACATGGGGAGCGACAGGACCGGGCGCATGAGCCGAAGGGTCACGGAAAAAGTGGGAAAGATCGTCTGTCGTTGTCGTCTTTGCCCGGCAACGCAACGATCTCCTGCGTATCTTTTTCCGTGATGCGGCGGCGCGCCCGGTCAGATTCCCATGCTTGTTGAGGGCAACCGACAAAGGACGGAATGAGGGACGATCAGAACGGATCGCCGCGGACGATGTAGTCGGCGAGGATGGCGGCGGCCACGGAGGCGGGCATGTCGGTGCGTCTGGCGTAGCGGGCGGCGGTCATGATCGTGGCGATGGTCTGGCAGCACGGCGTGGCGCGGCGGGCGTCCATGACGGCGTTGAGTTGCCGGCAGGGGGCATGGATCATCTGGCGCTCGTCGGGCTGGTTCTTCGGCATGGAGCGGGTTCCTTTCGGGGCCGGGCGTTAACGAAATGTTGAGGGTTGGGGAATAGGCTGGTCTATGTGGAAGTGTGGCGTGCAGAGTGTATGACGGTTAAACGCTGGATTGTAGTGATGCTGCTGGGAGAAGGCGATGCGCGGATTTCGCAGGAGCAGGGTTGGCGGTGTGTCGATACGGGTGCAGTTCAACCAGCTTGCCCTGTTTACGGATGATCCCGTAGAATCGACGGCGGAAGAAGCGGCGGAGGTTGCCCATGAAGGAAATGAAGGAAAGGACAGTGCTCGGAGAAGCGATCCTGAAGCACTGGCGGGAGCATTGCCCGCAAATGGTGCGGGATCTGGAAAAGGAGAATCGCCTGGACCAGGCGGTGTTCGAGGCGCAGGAGAAAGCGGGCGACCTGCTGTACGAACTGGTGTCGGTGAAGAAGATGGACTATCAGGCGGCGTGGGAACTGGCGAGGGAGGAGTGGGCGTTGCCCCAGGGAGAGAACAAGACGGAGAACAACAGCGAGGACCAGAACGGGAACCTCCCGCCGGCAGAGACCTCCCCGTCCGGGACATCGAGATCCACGACATCGAGGAGGAGCTGGCTGCGAGGCCGCCGCCGCGGGACTTCCGGATAAAGGAGGAGGACCGCATCGGGCAGGGCGGGCTGATGGGAAAGGCCCGCGACAACATCGCGGCGATCCGCACGCTCAGGCTGGTCGAAGACGAAAGCCGGCAACCAACCGAAAACGAGAAGGCTGTCCTCGCCCGCTACAGCGGCTGGGGCGCCCTGCCGAATGTCTTCCATCCGTATCCCCGCAGCGACTGGGCAGAGATCGCCCGCGAGGTGCGGCAGCACCTGACCCCTGAAGAATACGACTCGGCGCGCGCCTCGACCCCGAACGCCCACTTCACGTCGCCGATGGTCATTCAGGCCCTATGGGAGGCCATGGAGCGCTTAGGGCTTGGCGCGGGCGCGCAGATCCTTGAGCCGTCGATGGGCGTCGGGCATTTCTTTGGCCTGATGCCGGAATCCCTGCTGCCCGGCTGCCGGCGGACGGGCGTCGAGCTGGACGGCATCACGGCGCGCATAGCAAAACAGCTTTATCCGGACGCCACGATATTCGCGAAGGGGTTCGAGGAGACTCCGCTGCCGGATAATTTCTTCGACGCGGTGATCGGCAACATCCCCTTCGGAAACTATCCGGTGCACGATCCCGCTTACCGCCATTCCCCGGTGACGCGGACGATCCACGATTATTTCCTGGCGAAGTCGCTCGACAAGCTGCGGCCGGGCGGGGTGATGGCCCTGATCACCAGCCGCTACACGATGGATAAACAGGATTCGACGATGCGGCGCTATCTGGCCGACCGCGCCGATCTCATCGGCGCCATCCGCCTGCCCAACACCGCGTTCAAGGCCAACGCGGGCACGGAAGTGACGACCGATATCCTGTTCCTGCAAAAGCGGGTGCCAGGTCCCGTCCGGCGTGGGGAAAAGTGGCGGGACCTGGCTACTATTGATACCCCGGACGGTGCCGTTTCCGTCAACGAATATTTCGCGCGTCATCCGGAGATGATGCTGGGCGAGATGCGGCTGGAGGGCTCGCAGTACCGGGACCGCGAGCCGACGCTCGCGGGCGAGCTGTCGCCGGAACTCCTGAGACAGGCCATCTCGTCGCTGCCGCAGGGCATCTGCGCTTCCCGAAATACGGGGCCGGACCGCGCCCGTCCGCCGCCAGAGAGCGGCGACCTGGCTGAAACAGACGGCACGGATGTGAAGGACGGGGCTTATGCGATCCGGGACGGGCTGCTCGCGATCCGGCGCGGTGCGGTATTCGAGACCGCGAAGGTGCCGGGCGCGCTGGCATGGCGCATCCGCGGCATGCTGGCGGTGCGGGACGCCGTCCGCGTCGTCTTCCTCACGCAGCTCGACGATGCGTCCGAGGAGCGCATTGCCGAAGCGCGGCGGCTGCTGAATGACATCTACGATTCCTTTGTCAGCCGGCACGGGCCGCTGTCGTCGCGCGAGAACGTCAAGGCGTTCGCCGGCGACC
>JBEKDV010000631.1:0-3404 GCA_050014175.1 Candidatus Solibacter sp.
AGCAGGGGCACATCTCCACCGCAAGCTGCATTTTGGCCAACCTGTCGATGAAGCTGGGCCGCACCCTGACCTGGGACGAAACGACAGGGCGCGTAATTGGCGACGACGAAGCCAACCGCCTGCTGCTGCGCCGTTACCGCAATCCGTGGGTCCATCCCACGCCGGCAAGCGTATGACCGGGCGGCTGGTGCTGTGCGCGGGGCTGCTCTTCCCCGCCCTGGCTTGTGCGGCCGGCGCGCCCAATCTGCTACGCGCCGAGGACTTCCGCCACTACGTGGACGCACTGAACCGGAACGATCCCGAAGACGTCAACGGCGGCATTCCCAACGCCGAAACCTGGGCGTGGATGACCCGCAACATCCCCTTTCTGGCGTGCCCGGATACCGAATTGGAACTGACTTACTACTACCGCTGGTGGGCCTACCGCAAGCACATCGAGAAGACCGGCGCGGGCTATGCGATCACGGAGTTTCTGCGCCCGGTGAAGCACTCCACGGACTACAACGCCATCAGTTGCGCGCTGGGCCTGCACATCGCCGAGGGCCGCTGGCTGCACGATCCACACTACCTGGACGGGTACGTGGACTTCTGGCTGCACTCCGGCGAAGGCGGCGGCTTGCAGGAGCACTTACATCAGTTCAGCGGGTGGCTCAGCGACGCGCTCTACGACCGCTGGCTGGCCGACGGCGACCGGCCGCGCCTGCTGGCGCAATTCTCGGCGCTGCGCAAAGATTACGCCGCGTGGGAAGAGGAGCGGCTCACGCTCAGCGGACTCTTCTGGCAGCGCGACGTCTCCGATGGCATGGAATCGTCCATCAGCGGCGGGCGCAAAGTGAAGAACCTGCGCCCCACCATCAACAGCTACATGTACGCCAATGCGCGCGCGCTGGCCGCCATCGCCGGAATGGCAGGCGACACCGCGGCGCGCGCGGAATACGAGCGGAAGGCCGGGGCGCTCCGCAAGTTGACGCAGGAACGTTTCTGGAATCCCAAGGATCAGTTCTTCGAGACCTTATTGGAGGATGGGAAAAGCGCCGACGTGCGTGAGCAGATCGGCTACACGCCCTGGTATTTCGATCTGCCCGAAAAAGGCAAGGGTTTTGAAGTGGCGTGGAAACAGCTCATGGACCCGCAAGGCTTCTACGCTCCCTACGGCCCCACCACGGCGGAGCGGCGCCACCCCGAATTCGCAATGAATGAAGAGGGCGACGATTGCCAGTGGAACGGCCCGAGCTGGCCTTTCGCCACCAGCATCACCCTACGCGCGCTGGCCAACGTGCTGAACGGCTATGCACAGAATTCCGTGTCGGCCAAAGACTACCGCAAGACGCTGGACATCTACACACGGAGCCAGCGGCTGAAGCTAGCCAATGGCCAGGTAGTGCCGTTTGTCGACGAGAATCTGAATCCGCTGAGCGGCGTGTGGTGGGCCCGCGAATTGAAGATTCGCAAAAAGACTTACTACGGCCGCGGCGACCACTACAATCACTCGTCGTACGCCGACCTGGTGATCACGGGCCTGGTGGGCCTGCGCCCGCGCGCCGACGACGTGGTGGAAGTGAACCCGCTCGCGCCGCCGGAATGGGACTGGTTCGCGCTCGACCGCGTGCCGTATCACGGCCGCGAACTTGCGATTTTGTGGGACCGCACGGGCGAGCACTTCCAGCGCGGGAAAGGCCTGCGCATTTTCGCCGACGGCCAAGAGATCGCCCACTCGGCGACGTTAACGCGGACTACGGGGCGGTTGTAGCCGCGGCAGCCAAATGCTATTTCCAGTCTTTGATGTATAGATTGCGATACGCCACCGGCCCGTGATCGCCTTGCAGCATGATTGGATTGACGGCGCCTTCCGGGATGTTCAGATGGCTCACGGTGGGGCCGGGGAGCGTCACGTTTTCCTGCACCGGAGTCTCATTGAGCAGCACGCGCAACACCTTGGGCCGCGCCACGATCTTGCCGGCAGCATCGAAGCGCGGGGCTTGAAACCAGATGCGCAGCGACTGCCATTCGCCCGGCGGACGCGCCGCGTTCACGGCGGGCGGAGATCCGCCGCCTTCGGTCAGTTCGTAGACGCCGCCGCAATCGCCGGGTGTCATGCGGCCGGCAAAGCCGTAGCTATCGAAGATTTGAATCTCGTAGAGCCCGTGCAGGTACACGCCGGAGTTGGAGCCCTTGGCCAGCAGGAATTCCAGGTAGAGTTCGAAGCTGCCGAACTTCTCGTCGGTGATCAGGTTGGCGGTCTTACCGTCCTTGCCGTTGACGATGCGATCTCCCGGGGCTGCCTTGGCGGATAGGCGAAGCGGCGAGAAAACGCGCTTCCAGACGACGCTCGCGGCGGTGAACCACTCGTGGGCGCCAGCGTTCTCCGTGTGCCATCCGGCGAGATCGCGGCCGTTCAACAACGGACGCCAGCCAGTTTCGGAAAGGTATGGGGGATCGCCATGGGTCTCGTCGTGGTAGAGGTCGGGGAGCCTTTGCGCGAATGCCGGAGCGGTCAGGAAGCAGACCAGCACGGCGACATGTAGGTGGGTTTTCATGATTCACTCCGGCGCCGCTTCGATGCGGCGGCGCTCTTTTTGCGTGATTCTCAGAAAGCTGCCGTGCTTGCAGCCATCGGGAAAATGCACTTCGTCCGCAATCGGCGTCCAGTGTTCGAAGTCGGCGGAGCGCGCCGCCTCGTAGCGTTTGGGATCGCGGTAGTGATCGTAGTACACGATGTACTGGCGCCCCACACGCACTGCCGAAGGGCCCTCCGACCACGATTCGGTGAACGGCTGGCCGATCACGCTCCACGGACCCGCCAGCGTTGGTCCGGAAGCCACTTCCAGCCAGCGGTGCAGCGGCTCGTTGCGTTCGTCCTTGAACACCATGTAGTAGCGCCCGCGCGCCTGGAGGATGGTGGCATCGATCACCGGATAGCCGGGGTCGAAGAAAACTTCCGGCTGGCTGACCGTGCGGAAGTCGCGCGTGGTGGCGCTGTAGATGCGGTTGCCGGCGACAGGGCGGGAGGCCTGTCCCACATCGCTGGAAAAGACGATGCGCCACTGCGAGATGGTCCGATCCCAGTAGATCTCCGGGGCCCAGGTATTTCGGGTACCTGGAATGTCAGACATGAGTGGAATCTCGCGCTGCTCCGACCAGTGCACCAGGTCCGCCGAATGCGCGTAGCCGATGGATTGGCCGCGCCAGCCCCAGGTCCAGACGAGGTGGAATTGATGGTCCGGCCCGCGCGTCAGGAACGGGTCGCGCATGAGCTCGCCGGGGTGCTCGATGGCGATCCAGGGCTTGCCGCCGTGCAGTTCCTTCCAGTGATACCCATCGTCGCTGGTGGCGTAGAAGATGCCCATGTTGGCCGGCTCGCGGAAGTAAATGAATAGCAGCGGGTCGGCTGCAGGGAGCGCGGT
>JBEKDV010000632.1:0-3401 GCA_050014175.1 Candidatus Solibacter sp.
CCCAGCGGTCGGCGGGATGGGCGGCGCCGTTGGGGCGCGTGTCGCCCATGCCGCCCTGCACCACGAAATCCTTCACTACGCGATGGAAGGCCGTGCCGTTGAACCATCCGGTGGCGGTGAGCTTGAGGAAATTACGCACGTGGTTGGGCGCCCAGTCCGGCTCCATCTTGATCTTCATCGTCCCGAGCGTGGTCTTCAGGGTGACCGTGCGGCGCAGCTCGTCGAGCGTGGCGGTGACGAACGGCTCCACCTTTTTCTTCTCGATGGTCACCTTGAGAATGCGCACCGGCTTCCCGGCGAAGCCGTCGTCGGGGTTGACGGGCGATTGCGAGATCTTCTCCACTACGTCCATGCCTTCGTTGACGCGCCCGAAAGCGGAGAACTTGCCATCCAGCGGCGGCTGCGGCGAGATGCAGACGAAGAACTGTGCGCCGTCGCTATCCGGCTTGCCGGGAATGCTGACCGTGGAGACCACGCCGCGCTCGTGCTTGAGGTCGCTGAACTCGGCGGCCAGTTGATTGAGTCCGCCCGAGCCCCACAGTTTGCGCGGCGTGGCGGCGTCTTTGAGCAGCGGGTCGCCGCCCTGAATGATGCCGTAGGACACCACGCGATGGAAGGCGCCGCCGTCGTAGAATCCCTGGCGGGCGAGCGTGAGGAAGTGCTCCACGTGCTTGGGCGCTTTGTCGGGAGCGAACTCGAAGCGGAAGGTGCCGAGGTCGGTGGTGACGACGGCTTCCAGATCGCCGGCTGGCTGCCCCAGTGCGGCGGCCATCGGGCAGAGGAGAAGGGCGAATAGAGGGGAGCGCATCGCCTCTATCGTAACGTCCGGAGGCGCGGCGTGAGGACCGGCGTCCGAGCTGCGAAGCGGATTGGCAGGCGGAACCGCCTGCCCCACCAAGGCGGAGAAGATCGCAGGCTCATCCAGTCTGGTGGTGTCACGCGATAATGGAGTGGCGAGGAGACGAGATGAACTGGAGCGCGATCGGAGCGATATTTCTGGCGTTGGCGGTAGGTTTGGGCGCGTTCGGAGCGCACGGATTGAAAGACCGGCTGGACGCCTATTCCCTCGGCATCTGGGAGAAGGCCGTGTTCTACCACTTCATCCATTCGCTGGGCGTGTTGGTGGTCTCGCTGCTGCCGCGCACGGGGACGTTTCCCATCAACGGCGCGTCCAATGTCTGCTGGCTGCTGGCCGCGGGCGTGCTGATCTTCTCGGGCAGCCTGTACACGCTGGCGCTGACCGGCGTGCGCACGATGGGCGCGATCACGCCCGTCGGCGGGGTGTCTTTCATCGCGGCGTGGCTGCTGCTGGCCTATTACTTTATCGCGCAAAGGGTGTGAACCGAATGAACCATCCGCAGGTGGATCTGGCCGCCATGGCGCGGCAGGAAATGATCGAGCGCGGCTTCGAGCCGGACCTGCCGGCGGCGGCCATGGAGCAGGCCGCCAGCGCCCGGCAGAAGGCCGAGCCGGGCTTGCAGGACCTGACCGGGCTGCTCTGGTCATCCCTCGATAACGACGACTCGCGCGATCTGGATCAGATCGAGTGGGCGGAGCGCGCGGCCGGCGGGATTCGCGTGCTGGTGGGCATCGCGGACGTGGATAGCGCGGCGGCGAAAGGCACGCCGGTGGACCTGCACGCGGCGAAGGAGACCACCACGGTCTACGCGGGGATTTGCACCTTCCCCATGCTGCCGGAGCGGCTCTCCACGGACCAGACCTCGCTTTCCGAAGGCGAGGACCGGGCGGCGGTGATCGTCGAGATGACGGTGGCGGCGGATGGATCGATCGGGGCCAACCGCATCTACCGGGCGCTGGTGCGCAATCGCGCCCAGTTGACTTATGGCGCGGTGGGCCCGTGGCTGGAGGGCAAGGCGGCGATGCCGGCCAAGGTGGCGGCGTCGGCGCCGCTGGTGGCGCAGTTGCAGTTGCAGAACGAGGCGGCGCACCTGTTACGCGCGGCGCGCGACCGTATGGGCGCGCTGACCTTCGACCGCGCCGAGTTGCAGGCGGTGGTGGACAACGGCAAGGTGCGCAGCGTGGAAGGGCGGCGGGCGAATACGGCGTCGCGGCTGATCGAAGATTTCATGATCGGCGCCAACGAGGTGATGGCCCTGACGCTGCGGGCGGCGGGCGTGGCTTCGATCCGGCGCATCGTGAAGGCGCCGGAGCGCTGGCCGCGGATGGTCGAACTGGCGGAGCATTGCGGCGACCATCTGCCCGCGGAAGCCGACGCGGCGGCGTTGAATGCGTTCCTGCTGCGGCGCAGACAGGCGGACCCGGTGCACTTCGCGGACGTGTCGCTATCCGTGCTGAAGTTGATGGGGCCGGGCGAGTATGTGGCTTCGCGGCCGGGAGCGGCGGTGGAGGGACACTTCGGTCTGGCGGCGCACGATTACACCCACTCCACGGCGCCCAATCGCCGCTTCGCCGACCTGGTGACGCAGCGCCTGCTCAAGGCGCTTCTGGCGCAACAGGCCGCGCCCTACACCGACGAGGAACTGGACGAGGCGGCGCGCAACTGCACGCTGAAGGAAGACGCCGCGCGCAAGGTGCAGCGCGACATGATGAAGCGGATGGCGGCGGTGGCGCTGACCGACCGCGTGGGCCAGAAGTTCGCGGCGGTGGTGACCGGCGTGACGCCGAAGGGTGTGTTCGTGCGGGTCAGCGAGCCTCCGGTGGAAGGCCGGCTGATGCGCGGCGAACACGGCGTCGATGTGGGCGACCAGATTCAGGTCACGCTATTGAGCACCGATGCGCAGCGCGGGTTTATCGATTTCGGGAGATAGTCATGACACCATCGGCGGACGGAAAGATCGATATGTTGCGCCACACGGTGGCGACGCTCGCATACCGCGGCGGCAAGGCGCTGCGCGGCGCGCCGGCGGAGTTCGCAAGCTACGGGTCGCGCACGCCGGGGGAGATTCTGGCCCACGTTTGCGATCTGTTCGATTGGGCGCTCACGATTGCCGATGGCAGGGAGGGGTGGCACAATTCCCAGCCGCTGGCGTGGGACGCGGAGATCGCACGCTTCTTTGCGGCGTTGGAGGCATTCGACCGGTGGCTGGCCAGCGGAGTGCCGCTGTGCGTCGAGCCGGAGCGCCTGTTTCAGGGCCCGGTGGCGGATGCGCTGACGCACGTGGGACAGATCGCCATGCTGCGGCGCATGGCGGGCTGCCCGATGAGCGGCGAAAATTATTTCGTGGCGGCGATTGAAACGGGGCGAGTGGGCGCGGACCAGGCAGCTCCGGTGAAGGTGTTTTAGGAAACACATTGAGCCGCCGATGAACACGGATGAACGCGGATAAGCACCTTTGTGTTCATCGGCGTTTATCGGCGTTTATCGGGTGCGCCAGGCCAAGCCTGGCTGATCTTGTGAGATGAAAGGAACTCACCATGTA
>JBEKDV010000633.1:0-3383 GCA_050014175.1 Candidatus Solibacter sp.
GAATGGCGCCAGTACGCCAACGTGCGCGCCTTCCTGGCTTACATGTGGACGCATCCCGGAAAGAAAATCCTCTTCATGGGGCAGGAAATCGGCCAGCGAGAGGAGTGGAATCACAACGAGGGGCTGCGCTGGGAACTGTTGGAATTCGAGCCCCATCGCCAGTTGCAGAGCTTTGTGCGCGAGTTGAACCGCCTGTATCGCGCCAACCCCGCGTTATACGAGGTGGACTTCCACCATTCCGGCTTCGAGTGGGTGGATTTCCGCGATGGGCAGAATTCCATCATCGCCTTTCTCCGCCGCGGCCACGACCCCAAGGATTTCATCATCGTCTGCTGCAACTTCACGCCGGTGCCCCGGCAAGGCTACGAGTTCGGCGTGCCGGAGGAAGGCTTCTACCAGGAGATTCTGAATACCGATTCGGAGTTATTCGGCGGAACGAATATGGGCAACGGCGGCTGCGTATCGTCGCGCCCCATACCCAAGCACAACCGCCCACATTCCATCGCCGTAACCCTGCCGCCGCTGGCCGTAGTGGCGTTTAAAAAGTTATAGGTAGCCGCCGATGAACGCCGATCAACGCCGATAAATCGCATTCTTTGTTATCCGCGTTCATCGGCGTTCATCGGCGGCTAAATGTTTTGTTTTCCGGAAAGCTGCATGACTAACTACGACTCCATCGTCATCGGCGGAGGCCACAACGGCCTGGTCGCCGCCGCCTATCTGGCGCGCGCCGGGCGCAAGGTGCTCGTGCTGGAGCGCCGCCAGCTCGTCGGCGGGTGCGCGGTCACCGAAGAGATCTGGCCGGGCTATCGCGTCTCCACCGCCGCCTACCTAACCAGCCTGCTCCAGGAACGCATCGTCCAGGACCTGGAACTGGCCCGCTTCGGCTACCACGTGGACGCCAAAGATCCCGCCTTCTTCTCCGCCTTTCCCGACGGTCGCCACTTCTTCATGTGGCAGGACCGCGCCAAAACCCTTGCCGAAATCGCCAAATTCTCCCCTCACGACGCCGAAGTCTACCCGGCGTATGAAGATCAACTGGAGCGTCTCTCCCAAGTCGTCGAAGGCCTGCTGCTCACCACGCCGCCCCCGTTCCCTCCGCGCGGCCTCGATTTCATCGATTACCTGAAACTCGCCGGCAAAATGCGCGGCCTCGGCCCGCGCGATCTCGTGGCGCTGGTCAAGATCTTTACCCAAAGCGCCGCCGAGTTCCTCGACGAGTGGTTCGAAAGCGAGGAAGTCAAGGTCACCCTCGCCACCGATGGCGTCATCGGCGCCAATGGCGGGCCGCGCTCGCCGGGCACGGCCTACATCCTCCTGCACCACTGCATGGGCGGCGTGGCCGGACATCGCGGGCTCTGGGGTTTCGTGCGCGGCGGCATGGGCGCGGTGTCGGAGGCCATCGCCGCTTCCGCGCGCGCCCGCGGCGTGGAGATCCGCGTGAACGCGCCGGTCGCCAAAGTGCTCGTGCGCGCCGGCCGCGCCCGCGGCGTGGTGCTGGAGACGGGTGAGGAGATCGCCTCCGCCACCGTGGCGTCGAACCTCGATCCCAAACTCACCTTCCTGCGCCTGCTGGACCCTCAGGATCTCGACCCCGAGTTCCTCCGCGCCATCCGCAATTTCCGCATCGAAGGCACCAGTTGCAAGATCAACCTGGCGCTCAACGGCCTGCCGGAGTTCACCGCCTACCCCGGCACGCCGTCCTCCGGGCCGGGCCCCCATCACAAGGCCACCATGCACATCTGCCCCAGCATCGACTACGTGGAGCGCGCCTGGGACGACGCCAAGTACGGCCGCGCGAGCGAGCGCCCGCTGCTGGAATTGACCATTCCCACCATGTACGACCCCTCGCTCGCCCCGCCCGGCAAGCACATCATGGGCATATTCCTGCAATACGCGCCCTATACCCTGCGCGAAGGCACCTGGGACGAACTCCGCGAGCCCTTCGGCGACCGCGTCATCTCGCTCATCGAAGAGTACGCCCCCAACTTCCGCCACCTCATCGAGCACCGCCAAGTGCTCAGCCCGCTCGATCTGGAGCGCCGCTTCGGTATCACCGGCGGCAACATCTTCCACGGCGAAATGAGCCTCGACCAGATGTTCCTGATGCGTCCCGTGGCGGGCTGGGCGCGCTACCGCACCCCAATTGCGGGCCTGTATTTATGCGGCTCCGGCGCCCACCCCGGCGGCGGTGTCATGGGAGCCCCCGGCTTCAACTGCGCCCGCGAAATGCTGAAGCGGCGATAGCGCTGCCTGACCGGCGGCCGTGCAGCCGCTTATAATGTGCGCATGCTACTCGATCGCCGTCATTTCCTCGGAGGCCTGCCCGCGTTGATGCCGGCAGCCCTCGCGGCCGGTGCCGCCGAGGTCCCCCGCACCCGCTTCTACGTCTTCGAACAGTATTTTCTCGAGCAGGGCACGCAGCCCGCGCGCATCAACGAATTCTTTTCCAAAGCGCTGCTGCCCGCCATGGAACGGGTCCACAAAGGTCCCAAAATCTTCCTCGAAGCCGTGATGGCGCCGCACCTGCCTCAGGTGGCCGCCATCTTCGGCATCGAATCGCCCGAGCAGGTCTGGTCGATTTCCAAGGCCCTGTTCGCCGATAAAGACTTCAGCAAAGCCTTCGACCAGTGGGAAGCGGGCGAAGCGCCTTACGTCTCGGTGAGCGCCTCTCTCCTCGAAGCCACCGACTATTCGCCCGAGATCGTCGCGCCCGAGAAGCCGCCGGCCGCCCCGCGCGTCTTCGAACTGCGCGTCTATCACTCGCCGACCGCCCGTCAGAACAAAGCGCTCCATCAGCGGTTTTCCGGCGCCGAGATCAAGATCTTCCACCGCGTCGGAGTCAATCCGATTCTCTACACCACCACGGCCTTCGGCGCCAACCGCCCTAACCTGACCTACCTGATTCCCTTCGACACGCTGGCCGCCCGCGAAAAGGCCTGGGCGGCATTTTCCGCCGACGAGGAATGGGTGCGCGTCCGCCAGGAATCGATCGACCGTTCCGGCCAGATCAGTATCGTGTCCAATATTTCAATCTACAAAGCGACGCCCTATTCCCCCATCCGCTGAGCGCCGCAAGTTTCAAGGGAAATCCGTTGGTCAGCCCTCGACCCTGGCGTGAACTCGCGGCGAGCCCTTTGGTCTCCGCTGGCTCCGCGCTCTCAGGCTTTGGCACCTGAAAGGTGTTCTCCGCGTCTTCCTCCGCGCCTCCGCGTCTCCGCGTCAAATCGCATCCCTCGAACTCCCATCACTCCCGCACTATCAGTTCACAAAACAAAAATCTTTATTCTCTGTGCTCTCAGTTACTTACCAAATTCCTCCCCCACTTTCCCTAACTCCCCCATGCTAAGTTCGAATCGTAGAGAGGCCGCGCGCACCACACC
>JBEKDV010000634.1:0-3378 GCA_050014175.1 Candidatus Solibacter sp.
GAAGCCATCGCCGAACACGTCTGGGACGAGAGCTTCGACGCCTTCACCAACGTCATCGACGTCTACATCAAGCGCCTGCGCGCCAAGCTCGATGCCGGTGGCGCGCCCCGCCTCATCCACACCCGCCGCGGCGAAGGCTACATCCTCACCGCGAAAACGGAGCTTGCCGATGAGTAGCGCCGCACGCCTGGTACATCTTTGGTTCCTGCCTCAGCCTGTTTGGTGGTTCCTGCCTCAGCCTCTTTGGTGGTTCCTGCTTCAGCCTGTTGGGTGGGGCAGGCTTCAGCCTGCCAATCCGAGCGAAGCTCGGACTCTTTTCCCTCCGCGCCCGCGTGCCAAGCGTCTCTGCGTTGAATGGGCCGCCCCGATCCGCCCGTACGCACAAGCTGGAGCCTTATTCCCATGTTGATGCGCAGCTTTCGCGCCCAGCTCACGGCCCTCTACCTGGCGTTCTTCTCGCTCCTATTCATCCTCTTCAGCATCTTCTTATATAGCGAGCTCTCGCGATCCCTCGTGGCCCGCTTGGACGACACCCTCGCTTCCGAAGCCGACACCGCCGCCGTGCTCTTCCCCGACGAACTCCAGGAAGAGAAGGGCGACTCCGCCGCGGCCGCGCGCGAAGTGGTCGGCGAATTGAAAGTGCACGGCGATTTTGTCGCCATCCGCGAGGGCGGCCGCGTTCTCGCCGCCAGCCCGCAATCCGCTCCCGGCCCGCGCGGCCGCAGCGCCACCCGCACCGTCCAGGCCGGCGGGCGCACCTACCAAATCGTGGTTTCCGCTTCGCTCGCCTCGCTCGACGCGGAGCTGGCCGTGGTCCGCCGCGTTATCTTCATCGCCCTGCCCCTCATCCTCGCGCTCGCCGGCCTCGGCGGATACGCGCTCGCCACGCGCAGCCTGCGCCCGCTGGGCTGGATGGCCGAACAGGCGCACCGCATCACCGGCAGCAATCTGGAAACCCGCATCCAAATCGACAACGCCGCCGAGGAACTCGCCGTCCTCGTCACCTCTTTCAACGAGTTGCTCTCCCGCCTCGATCAATCCTTCGACACCATGCGCCGCTTCGTCGCCGACGCCAGCCACGAATTGCGCACCCCCATCTCCGTCATCCGCGGCGAGGCCGACGTGGCGCTCTCCCAGGAGCGCAGCCCCGCCGAATATCGCGAATCGCTCGCCGTTGTCCTGGATGAGGCGCGCCGCCTTTCCCGCCTGGTGGACGATCTGCTCAACCTGGCGCGCGCCGATGCCGGGCACGTCGTGCTGCAAACTCACGATTTCTACCTCAACGAGCTGCTCGCCGAATGTTGCCGCAGCGTGCAGGGCCTGGCCCATACACGCGGCCTTCAGCTTGAATGCCGCGCCGGCAGCGACCTGCAATTCACCGGCGACGAGCAACTGCTGCGCCGCCTGTTGATCAACCTGCTCGATAACGCCATTCGCTACACGCCCTCCGGCGGCCAGGTGACGGCCGCCCTGGAAGCCGGCGCCACGAGCGTCCAACTGCGCGTTGCCGATACCGGAATCGGCATCGCGCCCGCCGACGCCGCCCGCGTCTTCGAACGTTTTTACCGTGCCGGAGAGGCCCGTTCCCGCCAGGATGGCGGCTTCGGCCTCGGCCTCGCCATCGTCCGCTGGATCGCCGAATCCCACCGCGGCACGGTCGATTGCTCTAGCGAACCGGGACGCGGCAGCACCTTCACCGTCACTTTGCCGAAATGATCGTCATGGCGGCGCTGCCCTTCGCGCCCCCTGCCAGGCTATCGTCTCCGCAATGCGCGCCAGCGCCGAACGCCACAGCGCTTTCGTGACGCTCCCCCCCGAGACGCTCCCCCCGAGGGGGAGACTCGCAGAGGAAAAGGTGGGATAATCTTACTGGAGTCTTACCGATGGAAACCACGCGGCTTTCGACCAAGGGCCAGATCATCCTCCCGAAAGGCATCCGTGTCTCCCGGGCTTGGGGGCCGGGTACGGAATTCACAGTCGAAGAAACCGGCAACGGAATTCTGCTCCGCCCCACCACCCGTTTCCCCGATACCGATCTCGAAGAGGTGGCCGGTTGTCTGCGGTCCAATCACAAATCGAAGACCCCCGCGCGGATGAGTGCGGCCATTGGCCGGGAAGTAATGCGACGCCATGATCGCGGTCGATACTAACGTAGTAGTCCGGCTACTGACCGGCGACGAACCGAAGCAGGCGGCCGCCGCACGAGCCCTCTTTGTGGCCGGGCCGATCTGGATCGCGAAAACCGTACTCCTCGAAACTGGCTGGGTGCTCCGTAGCCTGTACGGATTTGAGGAGAGTGCGATTCGGACCGCATTCACGAAGTTGCTCGGTCTCAACAACGTGCATGTGGAGGATGAATCGTCGCTGGCCGCCGCGCTAGCGCTCACGGCGTCCGGGATCGAACTTGCCGACGCCATGCACCTGAGCAGCAGACCGCCCGGCGCTCGATTTGTCTCTTTCGACAAAGCTTTCGTCCAGCGCGCCAGACGCGCGGGGGTCTCTGACATTTCCGGCATGCCTGTCAGGGATTGAGTCCCGCCACTTTCGCCATTCATAACTGTATGCCACATTCAGTGGTAAGGTCCACCATAATTGCACCGGTGACCGCGATAAGCGTTTTGCTGTGCTTGACAGAGAATAGAAACGCTCATTCGCATACCGGAAGCCATCTAATAGTTCTGTTACGCTCATTCGCTTTGGTTGATAGACCACATCGTCGCGACTGTTATATTTCCGCCAGTCCCGCGTTAAGATGCGCCCCTCGGCTTCCATCTTCCGGAACAGCGGCGTGCCTGGAAACGGCGTCAGTATGTTGAACGTTGCGTTCTGCACGCCCGCTCTTTCCAGAAACTCGATGGTGTCGCTAAATATCTCCGGTGTATCGTGATCGAATCCAAACACAATCCCGGCCTGCACCGCGATCCCATGCGAATGGATGCGTTCAATAATCTGTAAGTACTCCTCCGTCCGGTTGAAGCCCTTGTTCACACCGGACA
Organism: Candidatus Solibacter sp.; assembly: GCA_050014175.1. Lineage (GTDB taxonomy): Bacteria > Acidobacteriota > Terriglobia > Bryobacterales > Bryobacteraceae > Solibacter. The sequence continues at coordinate 2,997 of JBEKDV010000634.1, forward strand.
TGCTTTGCTGGGAGATCGACTCCAGCCCCAGGAACAATTGCTTACATCCGCTATGAGCCGCGGCTTCCAGGAATTCGTCATCCCGGCCGGCATGAATACTCGCCTGGCTGCTCCACCACTTTCGATAGGGAGCGATGGCACGAAATAGCCTCTTTGCATACTCCATATCCCCGGCGATGTTATCGTCCCAAAAGATAATTACGTTTCCCTTGAAAGAAGCGTATTCCGCCGCCACTTCGGCTATGGGCCGCTTGCGGTACTTATGCCGATACATCACCGCGACGGCGCAGAAATCGCATTGGCCGGGACATCCCCGTGTCGCAAATAGAACTCCATTGGCGTGGTCGCGCCGGTGAAAGAAGTCCTTGCGAGCCTGGGGAAT
>JBEKDV010000635.1:0-3376 GCA_050014175.1 Candidatus Solibacter sp.
GCCGGAGATGCGCCGCCGGCGGCAAGGCACAGGGTCATCAGGGCAACCAGGCGTGTCATGTGGAGACTCCTGTCCATCATGTTGTCACACAAAAACACTTCCTGATGATAAACTCTCTTTCAAGCGAAGACCGGTGCCGGGGAGCGGCTCATGGAGATTGGCTTTCATACCGACGCGTTCAACAGCTCCTACTGGAGTTTCGACCAGTGCCTCGACTGGGCGCACCACAACCAACTGAAATACATCGAATGCGGAACCATCGACGGCGTGAGCTGGATCCATGGCCTGGGATACCAGCCGCACGTCGCGCTGTGGGAAGATCCGCTGGCGCTGCGCGCCAAAATGGAGCGCCTCGGAATCCGGTTCTCGCAACTCGACGCGGCGTTCCCGCTCTCCCGCCCCGAAGGAGCCAGCCTGGGCATCGAATACGTGTTGCACACCGTGCGCTGGGCGCGCCTGGCAGGCTGTCCCCGCATCGATACCACCGACGATCGCTGGCAGCCCGCCTCCATGACCGATCGTGAGGCGCTCGATCACATGCGGCGCATCTACACGCAGATCGTGAGAGTGGCCGAGACCTACGAAATCACCATCAACATCGAGCCGCACGGCTACTTCACCACCAAGCCGTGGTTCATGGAGGAGATGTTGTCTTTCGTCGATTCGCCGTATCTCGGCATGAACATGGACACCGGCAATACCTTCATCGCCGGGCAGGATCCCGTGGCGTTTCTGGAGAAGTTCAAGAACCGTGTCGGCCATGTCCACATCAAGGACGTGAGCCCGAGCCTGGCGGCATCGGCACGCGGTGATCTCACCGGCATCGCGGTCAGCCACTGCGCCATTGGCGATGGCGTCAATGCGGACAACATCCGCCGGTGCGTGGAGATTCTCGCCGCCTGCGGATACACTGGCGTGTTGAGCCTCGAATGCGAGGGCATGGGCGGCCCGATGATCGAGCGCAGTCTCGCGTGGGTGCGCCAGATGCTGGCGGAAGTTCAAGCGGAAGGCGCCTGCGCAACCAAGGGAGGTACTCCATGAATGACCTCGTCACGTCCCGCGAAGCGCCGCGGCGGGATTTCATCAAGGCCGCGGCCGGCGCTCTATCCGCCACCGCGTTCAACGGCTACGCCGCGGGCAGCGACACGATCCGCGTTGGCGTGATCGGCTGCGGAGGGCGGGGCGAAGCCGCCGCCAGGAACGCCATGAATGCCGACAAGGGAATTCGCATCGTGGCCATGGCCGACATCCGCCTGGACCGCGTGCAGGAAAAACGGGCCGCGCTCAAGCTGAAGTACCCCGAACAGGTGGCCGTCGATGACGATCGCTGCTTCCATGGCTTCGATGGCTACCAGAACGTCATCGCTAGCTCCGATGTGGTGATCATTGCCAACGCCGCCAAGTTCCACCCGCTGCACCTGAAGGCCGCGGTGGCAGCCGGAAAGCACGTTTTCGTCGAGAAGCCCCACGCCATCGATCCGTACGGCATCAACATGGTCCGCGCCGCCTGCGAGATGGCGGCCAACAAGGGCCTCTGTGTGATGTCCGGCCTGCAAAGCCGGTATCATCCCGGATACCAGGAGACGATGAAGCGGGTCCACGACGGAGCCATCGGCGATATCGTGGCGATTCAGGAGACCTGGCTCCGCCCGCCCTATGTCATGTACCAGCGTGCGCCCGGATTGACCGAAGTCGAGTATCAGGCCAGCAATCAATATCACTTTCACTGGCTGTGCGGCGACGATGTCCCGCAGACCCTGATTCACAACCTCGATCGTTCCAGTTGGGCCATGCGGAATACCGCTCCGGCACGCGCCTGGGGCATGGGCGGACGGTCCACCTTGAAAGGCGAGATCTACGGCGACGTCTTCGACCATCACGCCGTGGTTTACGAATTCGAAAACGGAGTCAAAATCTACGCCTACTGCCGTACCATCGGCAACTGCTACGACGAGAACTCGAGTGTCATTCTCGGCACCAAGGGACGCTGCGATCTGCTCAGGCTCCGCATCCAGGGTGAAACCAACTGGCAGCATCCCGGACCGCAGGGCAAGGACAATGCCTACGATCTGGAACACGTGGCCCTGTTCAGCGCCATCCGCGCGGGCAAGCCGGTGAACTGCCGCGACTACATGGTGCGCAGCACGCTCATCACGCTCATGGGCCAGTTCAGTTGCTACTCCGGCAAACCGGTCACCTGGGAACAGATTTCCAACTCCGATTATTGCCACCTGCCGCGCCCCGCAGACGTGCGCGCCGGCATGGACGCGCCCGTCAAGCCCGGTCCCGACGGGAGCTACCCGGTGTTCTTCACTCCCGGCGTTTCGAAATTGCTTTAGCCAGGGACCGGCGCTCTGGCTTCGGACGCGGCCGCGCCGATGCCCAAAGGCTGACCTGGCGCCGCTGCTTGAACGATTTCGCTCCGCGGCTTTTCAAATAAGCGCGCGGAACTTACCGCCAGGTGCCAACGTAATCTAGGGCTATGGGTTTCGAAAGTTTTGTGGAAGAAGTTCATGTCCTGGGCCGCGACCTCGTCGATAAGGTCCGCGACTTGATTCACGAGGGCAACGTCCAGCGCATCGTTGTCAAGGACGAGCATGGCAACACCTTCGTCGAGATTCCCGTGGCCGTCGCTGCCGTCGGCGCCGTTCTGGCTCCGCTCCTCGCCGCCATCGGCGCCATCTCCGCGCTGGTCGCCAAGTTCACCATCGTCGTCGTCCGCAGCGAGCCCAAGCCCCCGGGAAGCGGCCAGTAACCACTACTTGGTTGCCGGATAGCCGTGGAGTTGGGGGCCGACGGCGTTGGAGAAGTTGTAGTTGCCGCGGCGGTCGGCGTCGATAGTCCAGAACATGGCGCCGATCATGCCGGGGTAGCCGGTGCGCTCTTGCAGCTTGTACCTGGTTCCGGCGGGAGCCTTGCCGGTAATGATGTAGTCCATCGCCTGACTGACGATAGCGGGCGTGGTGTCTCCGGTGAGGAACCCGACGGCCACCTTATCGGCCGGCATCGGCGGGAAGAACTGCCTGGGATCGCCCCCAACGTGGAAACCGTGCAGCAGCAGTTCCGTCATGGCGGCGTGATACTCCACCGATCCGGGCTGATAGATCTCGCCATCGAGACCTTCCAGCGGCGGCGTGTTGTAGTCCTGCACATCTATGAAGGAGAGAATGTCGCGGATGGCGTACGCGATGGGCAGATAGGAGCCGAACTGGCCTCCGTAACTGGGGTAGCCGGATGGGATCTGCGTACCTTCGGGCACGAGGCTGACCATGAAGCCGGGGCCGAAATGGTCGCGCAACTGGCGCAGGGCCGAGATGAGGTTCACGATGGATGGCGTGGTGGGATGCCTGAAGTCCCTGTCTCCTGGGTCGATGGA
>JBEKDV010000636.1:0-3364 GCA_050014175.1 Candidatus Solibacter sp.
AGCCGGCCAGTGATGGAAAAGTTGCGTATCTGGCTTGACACTCAGTTCGATGAGAGAAGAGTGGAACCTAACTCCGGCTTGGGCCAAGCGATATCTTACTTACTCAAGCACTGGGACAGACTTACTCTGTGTCTGCGACAACCGGGAGCGCCACTGGATAACAATGTTTGTGAGCGGGCATTGAAGAAGTCCATCCTGCATCGCAAGAACTCTTTGTTTTACAAGAACCGAAATGGGGCGCAGATGGGAGACCTGTTCATGAGCTTGATTCACACCTGCGAATTAAACGGAGTCAATCCTTTCGACTATCTCAACGAGTTACAGCGCCATGCTGGGGAGTTGAAGCAAACGCCCTCGGACTGGATGCCCTGGAACTACCGCGAGACGCTGGCGCGGACCGGCGCCCTTCTGGATGTGGCATAGGGTATGCTGAAGCCTGCATGGCCGAAAAGGATAGTATTCGGCCATACTGGAGGGATCTCTCAAAATGGCCGCCAAACGGGCATCCGACAAGGCCAAAGCGCCCAGGGTTTTTGGCCAGTCACGAAGATCGGCGAAAATGTTCCGCGCCGGCCTCTACGCCCGCGTCTCCACCGACGACCAACAGACCATCCCCTCGCAGATCCGCGCTCTGCTGGAATACGCCGCCCGGCGCGGTTGGACGATCGCCTTGCAGGTGAAGGAGGTCGGTAGCGGCGCATCGCAACGGCAACTGCGGGAGAAGTTACTGGACGCGGCGCGCCGCCGTGAAATCGATGTGGTGCTGGTGTGGCGATTGGATCGTTGGGGAAGGTCGGTGGCGGACCTGCTGGCGACGCTTCAGGAACTGGACCATCTCGGCGTCGGCTTCGTCTCACTGACGGAAGCGCTCGACCTAACCACACCGGCGGGCCGGGCGATGGCTGCATTACTCGCCGTCTTTGCTGAGTTCGAAAGGGAGATACTGCGGGAACGGGTGCGCGCCGGCTTGGCCCACGCGCGACGGAATGGCCAGAAACTGGGACGGCCCATCACCGCGGCGACCAAAGCCGGCGAAGTGCGGGCGCTACGCCGTGCTGGCATCAGCAAGGCCGAGATCGCTCGCCAACTGCAGATCGGCCGCACCTCCGTGCGCCGCATTTTGGGGTGACCTATTTCCCGGAGAAATAGGTCCTGCCGCCCTCCTACGCAGGCTTACCGAAGGGACACCATGATCACTGAGATGTACGCCGCTGTACGGTTCGATTCGCGAAGCGGCGGCAAAATCTACGTTTGGCCGAGGGGGAGGCCACTGAAGAGTTTGCGGCGGTTCCCCCGGGTGTCGCCAGTGCAGTTCTCGGTGATACTCTTCTTCATGGCGGGTTTCCTTTCGCACCCGTCAGTGCTCTTCGGTGGGAGCATATCGCATCCCGCTCGGAGACAGGCCTTCTCATTCCATCTGAGTTTTCCACAAGTGACGCGAGTGCCAACTTCGTGGATGTCTCATTGCCATCGGTCGAGATCGAGATTGCTGCTTGCCGATTCCGGAGATCCGCCCCGATAGCCCCAGCCCAACTGTCTCACAAGTCCCTTTGAGTGCGCGGGGCTTCCACGAGAAGGCGATCAAGAATACCGGCATCTATTACGGCAGTTGACGGGTGTTCATGGCGGGTATTCCGATAAAGCAATCGGAACCCAACTTTAGGTATTCGTCGGGGCCACCCCGGCGCACACTGGCTCTATGGTTCATCCGCCTCTGGCCTGGGCGGTAGAAATAATCGTTACAGTTGACGAAAACTCTTGACAATCAGCGGCGAGTGGGCACATAATCAACTCGCTTAACGTATTCGAGGTTTGACGTTTCGGTTCGGGTTTTGAGGCATCACCCAACTTCGCTGTGTTCGCTGGTTTGTGGACAGCGAACTCCGAGCGAGCTCGCACAGACACTTCCCGCGATCTGCCGCGAGCTGGTCAGGTGGCGTTGAAATTCTAGGATCTGGAGTGGCCAAGTCGGAGGATACGTGTGCCCAAATTCTTGCGACAGGGGAATTGCTGCATGAGTCTACGTTTGATTCGGAACTGGCGGCGAAGTACAACCGCCGTAGCCATAACGCTCGCTTTACTCACTCTTGGGCCGGTTGCAGCGTTTGGCCAGGAGTACCGTGCAACGTTGTTAGGCACCGTGATAGACCCGGCGGGAGCCGTGGTGCCCGATGCCAAAGTCACGATTGTGAACACGGATACCGACGTGCATTCGCTGACGCAGACCAATGGCGACGGGTACTACATGGCCCCTTTCCTGCTGCCGGGAAACTACCGGCTGACCGTGGAGCACGCCGGATTCAAAACGATGGAGCGCGCCGCGATTCAGTTGCGCACCAACGAACGCGTCCGCATCGACATCAGGCTGGATGTCGGCAGCCTGAGTGAACGCGTAGAGGTTACCGCGGAATCTCCGCTGCTGGAGACTGCCAGCGCCGAACGCGGACAGGTTACCGGAGCAGCCGCGCTCGAGACGTTGCCGACCAGGGCTAACAACGCTTGGACTCAGGTCACGCTGACAACGGGAGTGCAGGACGGAAACAACCCGTTGTATGCCCGCCCTACCGACGCGCCGTTCAATTACTCCCTAAATGGTGGCCGAGTCACCACATTTCTCAATGAAGTACAAGTCGATGGCGAAGGAAGAGACCTGGGGCACCGGGTAGTCCCCCTCGAAGCAGTCGCCGAGGTGAAGGTCGTGACCAACATGTACGACGCCCAGTACGGCCACACCGCCGGTGGCGTGCTCGCGCTTTCGACCAAGACCGGAACCAACCGGCTGCATGGGGCGGGTTTCGAGAACATGACGCGCACGGGCTTGACCGCGAATACCTTCTCCAACAATTATTCGGGAGTGGCTCGTACTCTGGCTAAGCAAGACGACTACGGCATGGAACTGGATGGCCCGGTATACTTGCCGAAAATCTACAACGGGAAGGACCGGACGTTCTTCACCTTCTCGTTTGAGAGATGGCCCGAGCAGAGACCCGGCGGGGCGCTGACAACCGTACCCACGGCTCTCGAACGGAGTGGCGACTTTTCCCAAAGTTATCTTAACCCGACGACCCCCTACACCATCTACGACCCGCTGAGCGTGCAGCTCAATCCGAATTTCAATTCGTCCCAACCGATCACACTCAACAATCTCCAATACATTCGCACGCCTTTTGCCGGCAATGTCGTACCGGCAGCCCAGATGAATCCGGTCGGGGTGAATGTTTTGAAGTTCCTCCCGCTGCCGAATCAAACGGGCAATGCCGTGACGCATGCCAATAACTTCTATTCCGCGAATGGAAATTCCCAAAACAAGACTTATGACTTCCTGATCGGCCGCGTTGATCATAATTTTAATTCCAAATGGAAG
>JBEKDV010000637.1:0-3355 GCA_050014175.1 Candidatus Solibacter sp.
TGGCGAACAACACGCAGAAATCGACGATGCCGCGCAGCACGTTCCGGATGGTGCAACATTCGGCCAGCGTCGTCTTGCCCCGGGGGGCACACGCCGGCTACGCCAAATGCAGACGTTCTCCGTCGCCATCTCGATCTTGTTCGCCATGGCCGGGCCGGTTCTCACTCGGCGCCGTACCACTTGAGGCAGCGTCCTCGGAATTTCAAAGGAGTTTGCCGTAGGCTGCTTTTTCGTGAGAATGACCAGCGAGCCAGCGCCGGGGCTCGCGGAGTATCCGCGGCGACGACTGAAGACCCGCACCGCCTGCTTGTGTCACGGGGCGCGTAAAACCGGCCACGTAAGGGCGCGTTGAACCGGCCACTTACGAGGAGAGAAGATTCGTCATCTAGCCTTCAGCAACCCTTTGCTGAAGGAGGCATTAGATGGCGAAGCGACTCGCGATGGCCGAAATCGACACGATCCTTACGCTCCATAAAGCCGGACACTCCAACCGCGAAATCGCCGCTCTTGTGGGGGCGAACCGGGAGACGGTTGGCAAGCATTTGGCCCGGGCCAAGGCCCAAAACCAGCCAAACGCGCCCACCGGGAATCCGACTGACGATCCGAATGGATACCAGCCAAACGCGCCCACCGGGAGTGATGCTGGTGACGGTCGTACGGGCGCCGCCTCTCAGAGCCAGCCAAAGGCGCCCATCGACTCGGCAAGCCTTCCGCCCCACGGGCCGCCCAGCGAATGCGAGGCGTTCCGGGAAGAGATCCTGGCCAAGATCGAGCAGGGTTTGGAGGCGGTGCGGATTCACCAGGACCTAGCGGGGGACCACCGCGACGGCGCTCCGAGCTACTACAGCGTGCGGCGGTTCATTGCCCGGCTCCGGCATAAAACGCCCTTGCCGTTTCGGCGGATGGAGACCGGACCCGCCGAGGAGGCCCAGGTGGACTTCGGCACTGGCGCGCCGGTGCGCACGTCCGAGGGCAAGATCCGCCGTCCTTGGATCTTCCGCATCGTGCTGAGCTACAGCCGGAAGGCGTACAGCGAGGCGGTGTGGCGGCAAACCTCGGAGGCGTTCATCGCATGCTTGGAGAACGCCTTTCGTCATTTCGGCGGCGTGCCAAAGCGATTGGTCATTGACAACCTCAAGGCCGCCGTGGCGCGGGGCGACTGGTACGATCCCGAGGTCCATCCCAAGCTGCAATCGTTCGCCCGCCACTACGGCACGGTGTTCCTGCCCACCAAGCCCTATACGCCCCGTCACAAAGGCAAGATCGAAAGCGGCGTGAAGTATGTAAAGCGGAACGCACTGAAAGGGCGCGTCTTCACGAGCCTGGCCGAGGAGAACGAGTTCCTCTTGAACTGGGAAACGCAGGTGGCGGACCAGCGGATTCACGGTACGACGAAGCAGCAGGTCGAAAAACTCTTCGAGCAAGTGGAGCGGCGGGCGTTGCTGCCGCTGCCCGTCGAGCGGTTCCCGTTCTTCCATGAGGCCCATCGGGCCGTACATCGCGACGGCTACCTGGAGGTGGACAAGGCTTACTATTCGGCTCCTCCCGAGTACGTAGGTCACCGATTGTGGGTCCGCTGGGACAGCCGGTTGGTCCGCCTCTTCAATCACCGTTGGGAGCAGTTGGTCGTACATGCCAAGACGGAACCGGGCCGCTTCCGCACGGCCCCCGAACACATTCCCAAGGAAAAAGTCTCCGCCGTGGAACGCGGCACCGACGCCCTGTTGCGGCAGATCGCGGCGATCGGCCCGCAGACCCGGCAGTGGGCAGAAGCCACGACGCAGGCCCGGGGCGTCGAGGCCGTGCGGGTCCTAGTAGGTCTGAAGGCCCTGGCGGGCAAGCATCAAACCGAAGCCCTGGAAGAAGCCTGCCGCGTGGCTTTATCCCACGGGGCCTATCGTCTGCGGACCATCCGCCAGTTGCTCAAGCGCCAGGGCCAGCCCCAACAGCAGTTCGAGTTCCTGGCCGAGCATCCGATCATTCGTCCTTTGAGCGACTATTCGCTCGCCTCTTTACTCCAGTTCCGAAGGGAGCGCAAACACGATGAACGCCAAATTAGCTGAATGTCTGAAGAAGTTGCGTCTGAGCGGCATGGCCCAGACGCTGGATGTCCGCTTGCAGGAGGCGACGGCCAACCGCCTCGACCATGCCGAGTTCCTGGAACTCGTGCTGGCTGACGAGCTGGCCATACGTCAGGAACGGTTGATCGCCCGAGGGCTGAAGGCGGCCGGGTTCCGCGAACAGAAGACCCTGGAAGACTTCCACTGGGACTTCAATCGCTCGATCAAGAAGAAGCAGATCTACGATCTGGCGGCGGGCGGATTCGTCCGTCAGCACCGCGACGTGCTGTTGGCCGGGCCGCCAGGTGTCGGCAAGAGTCATCTGGTCCAGGCGATTGGCCACCAACTGGTCCACGCCGGGTTCACCGTCTTGTACCGTTCGATCTTCGATGCCGTTCGCGACTTCCTCCACGACGAGGCCTTCGAGGGGCACGATCGGATCATGACCAAGTATCTCAAGCCTGATCTGTTGATCCTGGACGATATGGGGCTGAAGCAGTTGCCCAAGCGGAGCGGCGAGTATCTGTTCGAGATCATCATGCGGCGGCATCAACTCCATTCGACGATGATGACCAGCAACCGGCCCTTGGAGGATTGGGGCAAGCTGATGAACGACGTTCCCGCCGCCACGGCGATCCTGGATCGCCTGTTGGCCAACGCAGAGATTCTGCAAATCACCGGCAAGAGTTATCGGCTGGGCGGCGGAGACAAGCCTGACGACAAGTGAACGCCGCGTCGAGGGCAGGATCGCGGTGAGGGAGAGGTTTTCCAGGCATGACAAAGCAAAAGAATGATCCGCAGATGCGAAAGAGGCCCGGGGCAAAGCTGCCCCAGGCCTGCGGGTTCATTCTCCCGCCTTGGCCTGATTATCCCTTGTTGGGTTGCTCCTCAGCAGAGCCCAACTCTGTTTCGCCAGGCAATAGGAAGCATACGCTGCAAAGGAACCGAAGGGGCTCGATACCAGCCAAACGCGCCCACCGGGAAACACGTCGATCGTCGCGCTCGGATACCAGCCAAACGCGCCCACCGGCTCCCGGTGACAACCAACCCCGCAAAATCCGTGCGACCGCCCCTTGCCAACGAGCGAATCCGAGGAGATAACAGGTAGAAATCCAACCAATCACTGGCTGGTATCAACGCGCCCATCGGTGGCCGGAATCAACGCGCCCCGTGACAGTTGTCCATCGCCGACAGAATCACCATCATCTACGAACTGCGGGACAATCCTGGCGGCTTCTGCAACGATGCCTTCAGGAAAGGGAACGAGGCGTTGAAGCAGGCGGAACTTATCGTGT
>JBEKDV010000638.1:0-3333 GCA_050014175.1 Candidatus Solibacter sp.
CTCAGATACTGGGGCGTGCCGGTGAGGTTGTTGAGAACGCCGCGTCCGTAAGGCGCGGAGTACAAATCGTCGATAACCCAGAACTTCAGAATGACGCCCAGCGCCTTGACGCCGTCCTTCCAGCCGATTTTCTTGCCTTCTTCGTAAGTCCGCCCGTGGTAGCTGATGGGAACTTCGTAAATGCGCAGCTTCCGTTTGGCGCTCTTCATGACAATCTCGGGTTCCAGGCCGAAACGGTTGGAGCGGATGGGTATGCTTTTCAGCAGGTCGGTGCGAAAAACCTTATAGCAGGTTTCCATGTCCGTCACGTTCAGATTGCAGAACATGTTGGAAACCAGCGTGAGCCCCTTATTGATCATGGAGTGCCAGAAAGGGAGAACGCGGCTCTGCTCGCCGGCCATGTAACGGGATCCGAAGACTGCGTCGGCGTGCCCGTCCAGCAGCGGCCTCAAAAGTCGCGGATACTCCGAAGGATCGTATTCCAGGTCGGCGTCCTGAATCAGCGAAAAATCTCCCGCGGCTTTTTCGATCGCAACGCGCACGGCCGCACCCTTGCCCCGGTTGCGCGGCTGCCGGTATAGCTGGATTTGGGGGAACTGCGCGGCCAGGCGCTGGAGCGTATCCCATGTGCCGTCGGTGGAGCAATCGTCCACTATCACGAGTTCCCGTTCCATGTTCTCGGGTAATGCAACGCTCAGCACGAGTGAAACGCACCGCTCTACCACGGCGCCCTCGTTATAAACCGGCATCAGGATGGACAATTTCATGCGCTTAGGCCCGCCAGTTCATTCCCTGCCCCGTTCATTGGCCTATGGTAACCGCTTGCTCAAACCGCTCCCGGTCGTTGCCGATCGCCATCGCCAAGGCCAGGAGCTTCTCCAGCGCTTCGGTGGCGGTCTGAAAACGGACGGTAATCTGCCCCGGGGCGACAGCAACGCCAGCCGGCAGACCGTCGAGCTTCTGGCCCAGAACGGAAGCCGGGGCTTCCACTAGGACCAGCGGCTGCCTCAGGCGAGCTTGGCGCAACCCTTCCAGGTACTCGGCCAGCCGGCGCTGGCGCCGCCGTTCATAGTACTGCTGTTGACCAGCGGCCAGACGCCGTAGATGCTCCAGGATCGCCTCACGCCTGGCGAGACCGTTTCTACCGATTTGGCGCGTGACGCACGGGGCCAGAATCTGCTGGGCCCGTCGCCTCCCGATCCTCAGCGCCTGTTCCAAAATGGAGCGGTCCACCCAGGGCTCGGGAAGGCCGCCGAGCTCTTGGGCTATGTCTTCTAAGCGCCCGCACCAAAAAGGCTTATCCGGCATCGGAAGGTCCGTTTTCGAAGCATATCACAGATCAGGCGATCATGCGCATATGCGTAATATTGTGTCTGAATGCACGATAATTAGACATATCGTGCTATCATTATTCTCCATGGATCAGCTCACTGTAACGGAGCCCCCTTGCGGCCTTGAGTTGGCCCAGGATAGCCCCCGGGACGCCCAGTTGATTCATATCTGGCTCACTACCAAGACCAGCAGTGAGACCCGACGCGCCTACGCAAGCGAAATCACCCGGTTTCTAGCGTTCGTTCAGAAACCTCTCGCCCAAGTGACCCTTGCGGAGCTGCAGGTCTATGCCGAAGGTTTGGCGCAGGGCGGCCTCAAGATTACCAGCCAAAACCGGGCACTCACGACGATCAAATCGTTGCTCTCATTCGGACAGGAGACCGGCTACGTGCCATTCAACGTGGGGGCGGCCGTCAAGCTTCGCCCAAGCCGAGATCAACTGGCGCAACGCATTCTGGAAGAAAGCGAAGTGGCCAAACTGATAGAAGCCGCGCCGGAGGGCCGGGACCGGGGTCTCCTGAGGTTGCTGTACGCCTCCGGAGTCCGCGCCGGCGAACTATGCGGCTTAAAATGGCGCGATGCCCTGCCCCGTCAGGAAGGCGGCCAGATCACTGTGTTTGGAAAAGGAGGCAAGACCAGAACGATCTTGTTGAAGCCAAAAATCTGGCAGCAGCTTCTTTCGGTTAAGGGTGCCGCGGGTGCGGCCGATCCCATCTTCCGCAGCCGGAATGGCGGTGGCCAGCTCGATACTTCGCAGGTCCGCCGCATTGTCTACGCTGCCGCTGGCAAGGCCGGTCTGGAGAAGAAGGTTTCGCCCCACTGGCTGCGTCACGCCCATGCCAGCCATGCGTTGGAGCGCGGCGCGCCTGTTCACCTGGTACAGGCAACCCTGGGCCACGCCTCTCTGGCCACAACCGGCCGTTACCTTCACGCCCGCCCCACGGAAAGCTCCGGCTTTTATATACCCGATTGAGCGGGAAGTTCAAACATGGCAGCTTCGAGTTTTATACCGTATTACTTCCCTGTACGGGGCGGGCGTTCAGAACAGGCTCTCGGCTTTCCGCTGTGTGAACTCCTCGAAACTGGGGAGATCGAGCTCGGCTGCAACTTCCTCGCGTAGTTTTCGCAAGGCAAACCCTCGAAGCGTCGGTTCCGGCCAGCGGTACTGCGGAGCGCCTTCCTGAATCCGCGTCATGTGATCGCGAACGCGCTGATCGATGGCGTGTTGCGCCATTTTGTTTTTCATGTGGGCATCGGTTTCGGTAACCAGGAAGACCTCATACCGTTCGCGCTGCTCGTAGGTGTCGAGTTCACGCTGCGCTTCGCGAGCGCGACTTTCCATGTCGCGCTGCTGGGACTGCTCCCGGAGCATGCGTTTGTGGGTGGTCTCAAAGCTCGCTGGCACGGGATAATTGCACATCAGCAGGTATACGTAAAACCCCGGTGGATTCTGGATTGGCTCCCGCGTGCGCTCCTTCCGCTTGACCTCCATGTCGCCCCATTCGATCTGGTCCAACACCGGTTGTTCTTCCGGCAAATCGATGAGGAGTTGCCGGGCGCGGTCCTCCCGAACGCCCCGCTCCACGAGCGCCCGTAAAACCTCGCCCTGCCTGGAACTGAGCAGGGCGGCCCTATCCGGACTGTCCGCGGCGCGGATATCCGCCGCGCTGACGAACGCGCTGCCGGCCCACAAACACAACTTGTAATCCGACTCATCGGTGGTTTTCGCCAATTCCCAGCTCGACAGAAACCCCTTTTCCTTCAGATCGTCGAGGCTTGGTCCGAATTGTTGCTTAATCCGCGATAAAGCCTTGAAACACTGGAGTCCTAGTAGCGAACATAAGTCCGAATACCTCCGTTCGGCGCATTGTTCCCGCCTGCTCGCGTAGAACCAGATTTGCAAAAGCGGCACAAGGGCTTTGGCGATGTGCAATTGCAGTGTCTTGTACACGTCGTAGTCGATCGGCAGGGTGTGTCGGTTGTTTACGTTTTCCAGTTGCC
>JBEKDV010000639.1:0-3302 GCA_050014175.1 Candidatus Solibacter sp.
GCCACATCAAGAAGATCATCGTTAAGCCGTGTGCGGGAAAACCGCAAGCACGGTTTGAAAGGGGGTTGATGGAAACGGGTTGGCGTAAACGCTGATACCGCGCCATAATCTACCAATGCGCTACCTGTGTGGGATTCTGTTTGCTTCCGTGTTTTTGGCCGCTTCCGCCCACGCGCAGATGTCCGGCCGCATCTCCGGCTCGGTGATCGACGCTTCGGGCGCCGCCGTGGGGGGCGCCGACGTGGAACTCTACCTTGCCGGCGGGCAGAAACCGCTGCTGGTGTCGAAGACTTCCGCCGAGGGCCTGTATAACTTCATCGGCGTGCGTCCGGCGGACTACGATCTCTCGGTCTCGGCCCGCGGATTCCTCAAGTCCACGCTGCGCGGAATTACCGTCGATATGGCGCGCGAAACCGATGTCCCACGCATCAAGCTGGAACTGGCCGGGGTTACCCAGAGCGTGGAAGTCACCGCCGAGGTGCAGGGCGTGGATGTGGCCACCGCCGAGGTCACCACCACGGTGAGCATGGACCAGATCAAGAACCTGCCGATTCTGGACCGCGACGTGCTTTCCATCATGCAGACCAAGGCGGGCGTGATTTCTAACGGCAACTCCACCACCGTCATCAACGGGCTGCGCACCAGTTACTCCGACATGTCGCTGGACGGGGTCAACATACAGGACAATTACATTCGCGACAACGCGCTCGATTACACGCCCAACAGGCTGCGCGTGGGGCAGGTGCGGCAGATGACCCTGGTCACCTCCAACCCCACCGCGGCGTCGGCGGGCGGCGCCACCGAGACGGCGTTCTCCACGCCCAGCGGCGGCAACCAGTTCCACGGCGAATTGTTCTGGTACAACCGCAATAACCACTTCGCCGCCAACGACTGGTTCAACAACCAGGCCGGCGTCGGGCTGCCGTTCCTCAATCAGAATCAGTTCGGCGGCGATATCGGCGGACCCATCCGCAAGGACAAGCTGTTCTTCTACGCCAGCTACGAGGCCATCCGCGCGCACCAGCAGATGCCGCAGAATTTCACGGTTCTTACGCCCGACGCGCGCAACGGCATTTTCACTTACAATTCCGGTGGGGTCGCGCACAAAATAAATCTGCTCACTCTCAAGGGGCTTACCGGCGTGGATTCGGGCATGCAGCCCATCCTGGCGCAGCTGCCCACCACCATCAACAACGCCGATGTCGGCGACGGCCGCAACACCGGCGGCTACCGCTTCAACCAGCGCAATAACGAGCTGCTCGATAACCTGACCGGCAAGTTCGATTACAACATCACCACCAGCCATGCCGTGAGCGGAACTTACGCGCACAATCGCGATAACTCCGACCGGCCCGATTATTCGAACAACTACGGGCTGGTGCCCGCGGTCACCAATCCGACCCATGCCGACCTGGTGGCGCTCTCCTGGCGCTGGACGCCGTCGGCGACCCTGACCAACGAAGTCCGCGGCGGCTTCAATCTGACTTATGCATACTTTTTGAACGCGCAGGGCAATGTCCCCGACATCATAACCGGCATGCTTTTCACCGATCCGGTCAACGAGTCCCAGGCTCAGGGCCGGACCACCAACACTTACAACCTCTCCGACGACGCCGCCTGGCAGCATGGACGGCATTACGTCCAGTTCGGCTTCCACTTTCAGCACATCGGCGTGGAATCGTACGACATGTCGGGTGTGATTCCCACCTTCAGCCTGGCGATGGGTTCCGGCCAGCCGGCACTCACGCGGCGCGATCTCACCGGCATCTCCACCACCGACCTGGCCACCGCCAATGCGCTGCTGGCCACGCTCGGCGGCTATATCGATGGCTACAGCCAGACCTTCAATGTGACCAGCCGCAATTCCGGGTACGTGTCCAAAGCTCCCTTCCTGCGCCACTTTCTTTCCAACGATTACTCGTTCTACGTGCAGGATAAGTGGAAGGTGCAGCCGCGCCTGACCCTCACCTTGGGATTGCGCTACCAGTTGCCGGGCGTGGTGGATGAGCGCGACTCGCTGGAACTCGCGCCCGTGCTGACCGGCAGCGCCCCGCAGACCCTGCTCTCCAACGCCACCCTCACCTACGCGGGCGCCGCGGCGGGCAGTCCCTGGTACAACCGCGAGACCAAGGACTTCGCTCCCAATATCGGGTTCGGGTGGGACGTATTCGGCAACGGCAAGACGGCGCTGCGCGGCGGCTACGCCATCAGCTACGTCAACGACCAGTCCATCCTGGCGCCGGAGAGCCTGCTGGAATTGAATAACGGCCTGCAGGGAATTGCCGCCGATACCGGACTGGGCTACCGCGTGTCCACCGGCCTGCCCCCCATCATCCCGCCGGTTTACCAGGTTCCGCTGACGGTGGCCGACAATTATGCCGACAACCCGTTCAACACCGTGGGCATGCTCGACCCCAACCTGAAACATCCACGCGTGCAGCAGTATTCCGTGGGCGTGCAGCACGATTTCAAGGGGAACGTGTTCGAGGCGCGCTATGTGGGCAATCACGTGGTCGGCGCCTACCGCGCCTTCGATTTCAACCAGGTGGTGATCGACTCCAACGGCTTCCTGCAGGATTTCCTGCGCGCCCAGAAGAACGGTTTTCTGGCGCAGGCGGCGGGGGGGAGCTTCAATCCGGCCTACAATTCCAACCTTCCGGGCAGCCAGCCGCTCACCTTGTTCCCCAAGCTGGCGAGGGGTGCGCTGACCGATCCCAATGCCCTGAATTACCTGCAAACGGGAGAGGTCGGCGAACTGGCCACTTACTACCAGACCAACGGATATAACCCCACTAACGCAGTGCCGTTCTTTCAGAACCCCAACGCGCTGGGCACGGATTTTCTCACCAATTACTCCAGCTCCAGTTACAACTCTCTGCAGGTGGAAGTAAGTCACCATACCAAGTCGGGGCTCTTCTTCGAGTCCAACTACACCTGGTCGAAAGTGCTCAGCGACGCCGATGGCGACAGCCAGAGCCGTTTGCAAAACTTCCTCGATATAGCCAACCCTAAGATCGAGCGCTCGCGCGCCAATTTCGACCTGACCCACATGATCAAGGCCGACGGCTTTTACGAGCTGCCTATCGGCAAGGGCCATCAACTGCACTACCGTCCGCTGGACCGCGTAATCGGCGGCTGGGTTTATGGCGCAGTAATGACCTGGCAATCGGGCGCGCCGTTTTCGATTCTTTCCGGCTATGGGACTTTCAATCGCTCCTCCAACGGTCGCGCCTATTACAACACTGCCGATATCTCGGTAGGCGGCGCGGCTTTGAAGAACATCGTCAGCTATCGCATGACCG
>JBEKDV010000640.1:0-3263 GCA_050014175.1 Candidatus Solibacter sp.
ATGTACGACATGCTGCCGCCGAGCGCCCAGCCGAGGCCACCGAACATGGCGAAATATGCCGCCCGCCGGTGCCAGTCTTCCCGCCCCGAAAGCACCACGATGGCCAGACACCCCAGCGACCCGGCCATCGCCGCTCCGTATTCATGGCCGAACTGGCCTCTGATGCCCCAGCCGATGGAAAGCGAGAGCCCCGCAAGAAGAAGGAACTGCCACGTAAACCGAGTCTTCACAAGCGCAGTGTAAGACGCTGGGACGCGCGACACAATCTGACTGAATTCGGAACTGGCTGACCGCGGTACCATTTCTATGACCGAAATCACTCCGGCGCGCTAGTTCTTTCCGAGTCCGCAGTGATACGACCGGAACGGGACGAGGAGGGAATGGCACTCGCGCGGCGGCGAGATTATCCTTTGCAGGATCGTCCCACAAACGCGGCTGGGCTGTGCTGCTATACTCGATCCGGAAGAAACCCCATGCGACAGTTTTGCTTAGTGCTTGCAGTGGCAATCGCGACGTTCGCGCCAGTCGCGTTGTCTCAACAACCCGGCCTGTACAAGGTGCTCAAAACGGCTAGGGTCGGCGGAGAAGGCGGCTGGGACTATATCTATGCCGACGTCGCCGGACGCCGGCTGTACATCCCACGTCGCGGAGGACAGGCGGCGACAGGCGCCCAAACACGGTTGACGATCTTCAATCTCGACACGCTCGAACCGGCGGGTGAGATTGCCGGTGTCGGAGGCAATGGCACCGCGGTCGATCCGAAGTCCGGCCATGGCTTCACCAGCAGCAAGCCGGTCTCAATGTTCGACACGAAGACGAAGACGCTAATCAAGACCATTGACCCCGGCGCCGCGCAGCCGGACGGCATCTACTTCGATCCGTTCAACGAGAGAGTGTACGTCTTCAGTCACCCGACGAAGGACGCGACGGTGATCGACGCCAAAGACGGTACCGTGCTCGGCAAGATCGATTTGGGCGGCGTCCCCGAGCAGGGCGTGGGCGACGGCAAAGGCATGCTCTACGTCGTCATGCAGGATGCGCAGGGCAGCGTTACGGCCGTCGACGTCAAGACGATGAAGGCGATCGCCCACTACCCGTTCGGGGACAGGGGCCGGTGCAACGGGCTGGCGTTGGACGCGAAGACTCACGTGCTGTTCGCGGCCTGTGCAAGTTCGGGAAATCCGCCGATCCAGCCGGCACAGCCCATGATGGTGATTCTGAGCGCCAAAGACGGCAAGATCTTGACGAGTCTGCCGCTGGCCGGAGGGTCCGACGGCGCCGCATTTAACCCCAAGACGATGGAAGCTTTCAGCACGCATGGCAATGGCACGTTGACCGTCATTAAGGAGAAGAGCCCGACGAGTTTCGAGGTCGAACAGAATCTTCAGACGATGAATGGCGCCAGAACGATCGCGTTCGATAGCAAGACGAACCACATCTTGACGATGAGCCAGGAGCGAGGGCCGGCGCCGCCGCCACCCCCTGGCGGAGGCCGCGGGCCGCAAGGCACAGTGGTACAAGGTTCGTTTACAATTCTGATGATCGGCAAGTAAGCGGCCCGGCATTTAGACCGGCAGAACTTCTTTGATGAAGTTCTCATAGCTGCGCGGAGCGTGCCCCAACACGGCCGTACACTCGGCGATCTCCGCCTGCGTCGCCAGCAGCCCGGCGTTCAGGAAGTGCTGGAACATGATCTCCAGATCACGCACCAGCCAGCCCGGCATGAATGCGCGCATCTGCGCCGCCCAAGCTTTCAGATCATCGTCGGCGTAAATCACCGGCTTTCCGAGATGCCGCGTCAACATCTCGGAGATCTCCACACCCGTCCAAGCCCGCGGACCCACCAGCGAATAGGTCTTGCCGGAGTGGCCTGGCTGAGTCAAGGCGATGGCGGCAGCTTCGGCAATGTCGCGCACGTCCACGCGGTGCATGCCTATGCTGCCCGAAGGCTGCGGATAGACGCCCGCGCGGATGGCATCCAACACGGCAAGATCGTTCTGGTAGAAATTGTTGGGCCGCAGAATCGTGTACTCCAGTCCGCTCGCCCGGATGACGCCTTCAATCGGAAGTTTAGAGATGAAGTGTGGAATCGTGAGCGCCTTGTCAGCTTGGTGCACGCTCAGATAGACGATGCGCCGGATGCCTGCCGCGACGGCCGCATCCACGGCGTCGATCCCCTGAGCGGTCTCGTCGCGGTCGAGCGGCGTAATCAGAAACAGCTTGTCGGCTCCGGCAAAGACCGACGGCAGGGACCCCGGTTGCAGCATGCTCCCGGTCACGCCCTCGACGCCTTGCGGCAGCGATGCGATCCGGTTGGCCGAACGGGTCATCACCCGCACCTCGGCTCCGCGCTTCAGTAACTCCTGGACAGTCTGGCTACCGACCGTGCCGGTGCCGCCAATCACGACAGTCTTCGACATAAAGTGATCTCCCTCCTTCCGCGACCTCCCAGGATATCAATTCTGCGACCTTCCTCGCCAATGTCATCGCCTGGCGCGCCTGCCAAGCCAATCAGCGCGTTCTGTTCACCACCGCCATGGACATGGCACATACATTTGGGCTTCGAACGCGCCAACCGTCTCGGGTGTGAATAGTTGTGGCCCGAGTTCTTCTGCGGTCGGAAGATAAGGAAATATAAGCAAGACTATAAAAGACTACAAGGAAAGTGAACTGCTTCGACCGGCGTGAATGCAGGGCCGCACAACCAGACGATCAACCACCGTTGCGAATGCCGGACGGGTTACGTTGCTGCCTCCCCTTCGAACAGAGCATGGTAGAGAACCGGATGTCTTTCGGAAAGTGCGAGCTTACAGAGATCCGGGCCGCTGAGTTCCAATGCCGCTGCCAGTCGCGGCACTCTGTCCAACGGAATCGGCCTCTTGCCGACCTCAACCATGCCAATGAACTCCGGAGAGCCGATCCCAACTCTTCGAGCGACCTCCGTCTGCGACAAACCAAGTTGCTCTCGGCGCTGACGAATGAGGTCGCCAAACCGAACGGTCGGATTATGCGGGCTCATGCTTGCCTCCCGTGCTGCTTGTGACCGGCGAAGGTCAGGCCAAGCGCGCCCATCACGGTTGTTGCGATCGTCCAGTAAGCTGCTGCATCCGCAACCCCGACGATGCCGCCGCCTTGCGCCACGCGCACGATCGGTTCGTAACTCTCGTGATCGCAAGGCACGAAGGACATGGCAGTTCCATCGGCGGCGAGTGCTCCGGGTGGGTGAGCGGTCGCTCCCGTAACAAAGGCGAGTAGAACCGTAC
>JBEKDV010000641.1:0-3225 GCA_050014175.1 Candidatus Solibacter sp.
GTGAACGTGGCCGGCTGTACGCTATCGACCTACAACTTCCTGGAATTCCCCAGCTACGCCCCAACTCGCGGCACGCCGCTGCGCACCGGCGACATCCGCACCCAGTCGGTGCCGGTGGCGGATATGTCGGTGTCGAAGATGTTCAAGTTCACCGAGACCAAGAGCTTCCAGTTCCGCGTGGAAGCGTTCAACGTCTTCAATTCGTATTGGATGTCGGGCGGCAGCGGCTCCAACGGAGGCCAGTTCTCGAACGGTCTTGACAGCTCCACGTTCGGACAGATCGTCAAAGGAACGGTTTCAACCGGCAGCACCAACTGGCCCAGGTACATCCAACTCGGGTTCAAGTTCATCTTCTGACCAGGCTGATAACCCTGCCCCGAGGGCGCAAGGCGAAACAACACTTGAAGTGGCAGCAGCGTTGCGCCAGGGAAGGCGGTGGCGCACCCGAGGACAAAGGTGCTTCAGCGGCGGAATATGCCGCTGAAGCGCGGTCCCAAGGCGTCTTCAAGATCAAGGTCGCGAAGCGACATCCTGCCGGCGCCACGTCCAGACCCGGGGGCGTTTCACGTTCTTTTCAGTTTTCGATTTGCGTCATCCGTACCGATAGTACGCACTCTCGCAATTCCGTTTTCCGGAGGCACAGTCTAATATCGCACTTCGAAGAAATCTCGCTGTGTTTCCAATAGCTTACAGCCGACAGGTTTTGGATGACCGATTGCGACAACGGCTGCCGTCCATCTGCATCGTCACGGTCGTCCACGTTGATGGCAAGGGGAGGGATCACGGTACATCACCGAGGTTTCGGTTTGCGCCGTGGCGGAGGGAATCGTCGCAAAATACGACTGCCATCCAATTGGAGGAATATAAGGATCTAATCTATTCGGTGCCGTTGACTTGCAGCATGAGCCAGGAGGACGCCGGAGCCGTCTTCCTTCCGCAAGCCATGGCCAAAGCTGTGAAAACCATCGCCAAAACGATACCGAAAACCGCTGGTTTGTTGAAATTCCCTACGGAAAACGGCACGTTTCGGGGTAGCGGCCAAGAAGCGGACCCCATCATGCCTGCTCGAATCACGATTCCGAGCGCCGCTCCGCTTGCCACTTGGGCGGAAGATGCCCCTTACACGTGGCCCCTGCCGTTCCGTCCAACGATTGTGGCTGTGAAGTGGATTTGCACCGGCCAATGTCTTGAGTGGGGGGATCGCGGCCGCCGACGCAAAGCAGCATTCTCGCTGGTGCGAGGAAAACGGCAGCAGTGCACTGAGGCGCCGCTGCTGAAGCGAGGCTGCGCGGGCTGCTCTCCGGAGCGATCCGGGCGCGCGCCGTCGCTACGGTACCTTCCCCGCCCAGCCCTTCAAGATCTCCTGCCCATGGATCACGATCAGCGTCAAAAGCGCCGATATCAGGGCAATCAGCGCAGGCCGGATAAAGGGCATTAGGCGGTTCTCCCAGCGCTCCTCCACCTCCACCTCGGCCTTGCGTTCGACGACCATGTCCCTGGCCGCCTGCAAGTCTTTTAGGATTGCGGCCTGAATGCCTTGGACCTCTTCGCGGAGTACCTCCACAAGCGGGCACATGGCATCCCTGGCCGCCGCGCGCAGCTTCAACGCGACCACCTCCGTCTCATGCCGCGCGATCGCGCCATTGAGGCGGACCAGGTGCTCTGGGACCGCCCGGAACTCCGTGGTGAGTTCCGTCAACTGCACGATCAAACCGCATGCCGGCATGGCGCATCTGTTCGGTGGCGGGGCGTGATGCCGTGCGGTGAGGGCGGGCACGCGCGAAGGCGGCGAATCGGACGACCCCACACCGCGCGACGCACCACGGCGCACCACGGCGCGAGCGGCGGCCAAACGTCGCGGTAGCCCCAGCGCCGGCGCAAATTCAGGGACCTGGAACGCCACTTTTTTCGGCGGGTGGCCTGGTCCCACAAAGTGACTAGTTACAGCGAATTATTCAGGTGCGCACAGCAGGTGCGCACCCCTGTAAGCGAATGAATCTAAACACACAGTGGTGCGCACCTGGGGTGTCGACCCAAATGTGCGGGTCGATTCGAGCATACGCACGGACTCGTGGCATCCGGAGCGTGTGACCCGTCCGGTGGGCTACACCGCGACCCTCAGCTTGATGCCGTCGTTCGGCGCATGTACCAAGTCCTGTTTTGTCCCGAGATACCGTTCCGTCGTTTGAACGGACGCGTGCCCGAGGAGCAACTGAATCTGCTCCAGCTCGCCACCTGCCGCCCGACACAACTTCGCGCAGGTCCTTCTCAAGTCGTGCGGCGCGATCCCTGGAACACCAGCCGCCGCCGCGTACGCCTGGAGCAATTGCCAAACGACCTTTTCGCTCAGGCGCACGCCCTGCGCTTTGCCGGCGCGGTTCACGGGGCGGAATACGTATCCGTCGGCAATCCCGGCGGCGGACGTCCACGCATCGATCGCCACCTTGACCCACGTCGGCATCGGGATCGTCCGCACGCGGCCATGCTTGCCAACGAGGTCCACGATGCACCAACGCCCGTCGCGCTGTTGGACGTGGGGGACTGTGAGCGCAGCCACCTCGGACCGCCGCAGGCCGCAGCCGAGGAGGACCGCCAGGATCGCGCGATCCCGGAGCCCCTTGGTCGTGGTGGCGTTTGGGGCGTTCAGTAGCGTTTGTGCCTGCCGCACTGTGAGCCAGTTTCCCAAGCGGACTCCCTTGGAGGCAACTCCCTTGACGCGCGTGATCCCGCTGGCCAGCTCGGGCGCTAGGAGACCGTTATCGGCCGCCTCCACCGCCAGCTTGCGCACCGCCGTAATCCGGACGTTGATCGAAACGGCGCCAAGGCCGCGGGCTTCCAGCGCAACTCGCCACGCGCACACAGTTGCCTTCGTGAATCCGGGCCGGGGTTCGCGCCCATACCACTCGAAGAATTCGTCGAGCCCGAGATTGTACACGCGTCGCGTGATCGGGGAGGAAACGCTGTCGAGCACCAACCCCTTCAACCTTCGCCAGTCGGCAGCCTGCGGAACGACAATCAAATCAGTCATTTAGGTCCTCTTAATGGGCAATATCGGTAGCCATGTGGACCTTACCTCTTGGCGGCGGGGACATCAAGCAAAACCAGCGTCGGCAGTCGCATTCCGGCATCCTGGGCCCGATCAAGCGGCCCGTCCGCGCACCGGTGCCCCCGCGCGCGGCGACTCAGCAGGCTACGTCCCAGGATGTCAGCGCACTACTGAGCCGC
>JBEKDV010000642.1:0-3210 GCA_050014175.1 Candidatus Solibacter sp.
TATTCACGGCACAGGCAGCGGGCGATTGGTGTCTGTGACCCATCAGCCCTTTGGCATCGTAGCGCGCATGGAAAGCGAGGGAATGAACACTCCCAGGATCGAGACAGAAGTGATTCTGTTCGACGGCCAGAAGAAAATCGAATTCGTTAATCGCGTGCACAAGACGGAGGTGTACACAAAGGAAGCGGTGTATTTCGCCTTCCCCTTGGCCATGGAACATCCGCAATTCAGGTACGAAATTCAAAACGGCGTTGTGGACCCGAGCCGCGATCAAATGCCGGGCGCGGGCAAGGAGTGGTTTTCCGTGCAGCACTGGGTGGCGGCAGAGGAAGGCGGAGTGACCGCAGCGCTGGTGCCGGTGGATGCTTCCTTGGTCAGCTTGGGCGATATCTTCCGCGCCACCTGGCCGAAGGATTTCGGCCAGCGCCCGGGAACGATTTTCTCCTACGTGATGAACAACTACTGGGACACCAACTATGCGGCGGGACAAGGAGGGGATTTCCAGTTCCGTTACGTGCTGACCAGCGGCGATCACCTGCAGCCTGCCGGTCTGAGCCGCCTGGGGTGGGAAGAGATGACGCCCGCGGAAGTCGACCAGATTACGTCGCAGGATAAAGCCCTGGATACGCCGCGGCCCCTGGATGCAGCCCACGGCAGCTTCGTACAGGTGGACCAACCCGACGTTGTTCTGGTGACGTGGAAAATGGCCGAGGACGGCGACGGAACGGTTCTGCGCTTTCTGGAAGTCGGCGGCCAAGCGAACGCGGTGGAAGTGCAAACTCCCCATCTGGATGTGAAGTCGGCGTGGAGCAGCGACGCGATGGAAAGAAAACAATCTGCCCTGGAGACTTCGGCGCATGGCTTCCGCTTTGCGGTCAAACCGTTTCAGATCGTCACCGTGCGTCTGAAGGCGGATGGGAACGTGCGTTAGTTCAGTGACAAGTGACGAGTGACGAGCAGACAAATGCAAAACCGCCCGGATGTTGTTCGCAGGGTTCTGTCAAAGTCCGACGGGGGATGAAAAAGACCCCTCACCCACCGCCTTGCGGTGGGTGAGGGGTCCCTTCTTGGGTGATATATCCAAAGCTCTGGAGCTATGCTACGCCCGGTACTTTGACGGAGCCCGGATGTTGTTCGCTTGTCACTCGTCACTTGTCGCTCCCTTATGTAACCGTTGAACTCTGCCCCCAGCCAGTGTAAGATTTGGACCGTTGCAGGGCGCCCGGCAGCAAAGTGGGATTGATTCGAGCGGCAGCGCCCCATCGACTCTGCTATGTGGTGGGAGAAAAAAAATCGGCCGGTGGCGGAACCTCCCAGTGCCCATCCCATCGAGGCCCCGCCGGCGCCTCCAGAAGTGGAAACTCTTATGAGCGAACCAACACCGAAGTCGACGAATCCGTTGCCGTCAGGAAACCAGCGCACCTTTTTGGGCCGTACCATTGCGGCTCAAGGGCAATTGACCTCCGGCGAGGATCTGCTGATCGAAGGGAAATTCGAAGGAACCATCAATCTTGAAGAACATTGCCTGACGGTGGGTTCGGAAGGCCATGTCAAAGCGGAAATCCGCGCCCGACAGGTTGTGATCCAAGGGTCGGTAACCGGCAACGTCGCGGCCCGCGAAAAGATTGAGATCCGCCGCACCGGACACGTGGTGGGCGATCTCATTGCCGCAACGGTGGCCATTGAAGAGGGCGCCTATTTTAAGGGGAGTATTGATATCGCGCGCGACGATGGGTCAGAGGCCTCGCACAATGAATCGGCCTCCAGCACCTTGCGGACTAACGCCTGACCTATTTTTCTCAACCCGAGTCTGGCCTTGAGATGTCGCTAACCAAAAGCCCGGAAGAGAAGGACAGAACGGCTGCCGCCTCGCCGGCCACCAGCCGTGGCTTGCAATGGCTGTGGCAGCATCTCTCGCATCTGCACCATCCCCACTGCTTTGAGTGCGGCCCCATCCATCAATCCACGTTAGACGTCTTGCTGCTGCGAGGCGCCAAGCTCTACCTCTCGGACCTGGTCACTCCGGCCCAGCAGAGCAATTCGGTTTACTGGTCGCGGCAAGGTAAGACCCCGGTTTTCCTGATCGACGACTTCCTGGCGCAGATCCCCCCCATCGCTCCGGAATCACTTTCGGCCATTTGCTGCTGGGGGCTGCTGGACTTGCTCCCACACGAGGTGCTGCCACCGTTGGTGGAGCGATTCCATTCCTACCTCCAGCCCAATGGCGTGCTGTTCTCGATTCTGCGCGAACCGCATGTGACGACCGGCGCCGAAACCCGCTGGTGGTTTGAAAGCCTGACCGTGCTCGGATCGAGCGACACCAGCCAGAAACCTTTCCCCTATCCCGCCCTGACCAACCGTGAAATGGAAAAGCTCTTCCCCGGCGGCAACGTCAAGACCTTCCTGACCCGCGCTGGCCGCAGAGAAGTGTTGGGAGTTAAGTGACGCGCTGAGAGGGGTCAGGGCTTGGTTAGCAGCGCGGGATTGAACACGGCGCGATCCAGGTGCGGCCTCTCTGCGCCGCGGTTAATGATCAGGAGAGACGAGCCAGGTTTGCCCGCCACCTTGCACTCGATCTGGCTGGCGGACCACACGCCTTTCACCTGGCGCAAGCCATAGTAGATGAACGTCCTCACCTCGCCAGAATTCTTCACGACCTTCTCCACCTTCACCGCATGGTAGATCTCCCGGTCGAGCCATGAGGTGACCGATGTGTACTGGCTGTGGTCTCCCGGCCCGGGCTCACTCCGCAAGACGAAGCAAGTGCGCGCTCCGTATTGCGCTTCCGGGAGCAGCGTTTGGCGCCGCCACAGCACGTAGTTCTCAAGCAGATCCTCGTAAGTGAAATCCGTACCGAGCAGGCTCTCGCCCCAGCGCTCCCTGGGTAGTTCTTTGGGCGACGGGTCACCCGGATGGCCAATGCGGATATTGGTGGGTCCCTGCAAGGGAACAAACAGGAGTATGCGGGCGCGCGTGGGCGGCGGAGCGGTTACATCGCAGAAGATTCGCAGGCCGTCAGCGAACGCGTGGGCTCGGAAAGCAATCGAGATGCTCGTGCGCTCACCCGAGGCCGCGACGCGAACCAGGCGGCCGCTGGCCGTATAGTCGGTCGCGTTGCGAAGAGAGAGAAGCCGCGCCACGACCTCCTCCCGCGTGGCGGCAGGCAGGAAGGCCACGGAAAGAAGCAGCAAGGCAGCGAGTCTTTTGGAC
>JBEKDV010000643.1:0-3209 GCA_050014175.1 Candidatus Solibacter sp.
GCGGCCCATCGTGGTCGCCCTCTAGCGATTAGCTGGTGCAACTACATACACGTATTCCAACGGCTCGTGGCCGGTGTTGGCGACGTTGTGCCGCGTTGCAGGAGGGATGTAAACGAGCATCGGCGCCTCAATGGCGCGCCCTGGTTGGCCTTCGATGCGGGCCTCGCCCCGGCCGCGCAGGACCACCAGCGCCTCTTCGTTTTGGCCGGTGGTGTGCCAGCCGACTGATCCTCCAGGCTTCAGCCGCACGAAGCCGCTGCGCATCCCGGCTGTCTGCGGTATCCCTTGAAGCAGCGGGCAATCTCCCTCCGCGCACTTCAGCGGCAGCGTCTGCGGCTGTGGGGGGCGCATCTGGGCTGAAAGGGGTAGCAGGGCAAGGGAAAAGAGAAGCAGAGTTCCGGCGAGAAGGCTCAGCACGATTTGTTTCATGGTTGTTTTAATAGATAATTCTATATCAGGCAATGGCCATACTCCTTATTAGTCGTTGCGCTGCATAGTGTCTGGCACCAGGCTGCGGCAGGCTTGCTCATGGAATCCGGCTGGTGGCGGTTGGTACTGGCGTCATTTGGAATATCATCCCTTACCAAACGCCGGTCATTCCCGCGAAAGCGGGAATCCAGTCTGTGGACGCCGCATTTCCGAGGGCTTGCGGAGTGGATTCCCGCTTTCGCGGGAATGACTGCGGCCTGGAGCGCCCGTGTCTCGCAAATGACACCGCTTCCTGGCGGATCACTCGAGCATGCGTTTGCGTAATCCCTCGAAGGTAAAGGCGGGCCCCCGCACAAACTCCATCAGCGCGCGCTCTTTGCTCCGGACGCCCTCAACCGCAGCGGGCAGCTTTTCGAGTGCTTCTTTCGGAACAACGATCAGCCCATTCTCATCCCCGTGCAGCAAATCGCCAGGGGAAATGGGTAGACCCTGCACCTGAATCGCCACTCCCACACGCACAATGCGGAAGTAGGCGTGGCTGGCGACTGCACCGCGGGCAAAATAGTGAAAGCGCAGGGCCCTGACTTCGGGGATATCGCGCACGGCACAATCGCTTACCAACCCCACGGCCCCCAGGCGCTGGAATATCGTGGCCATGACCTCACCACAGTGAGCGGCATAGTCCGGCTGCGGGCCTACTTCCTGAAACGCCACCAGTGCCGGCTTTGGGGATTCCATCACCGCCTCGTAAAGGGACAGGAACACCTTCCGGTCCTTGGCGGCGGCGGTCATCGTCTCCACCTGCGCCGTGACTGCGTAGCCTACCGTGCGGCCGAATTCCGGGAAAAGGCAGCGAACCTGGCAGGGTGCGAACCCCGCGCTCTGCGGCCGCAGGCGCAACGCTTCGATCGCATTGGAAAGAGTAGGCGTGTCAACGCCCTTGAGATAGTCCACCCAGTTCGTTTCGGGATGAATATTAGATGGCATGGTTTCTGTCCTTTCATTCATGTCGCAAGGCGTCCATGGGAGAAAGCGCTGCCGCTCGCCGCGCGGGCAGGAAGCCGGCCAATGCGCCTGCCCCAACCAGGGTCGCTGTCGCCCAGACGATCGTCGCCGGGTCGGATGGTCCCAGCGCGAACAGCAGGCTTCGAAGCACCCGCCCGGCCGCGATGGCTGCCGGCAGCCCGATGGCCGCGCCCGCCGCCAACACCAGCAGGGTTTCGCGCATGACCATCCACAATACGTCAGCGCGCTGCGCGCCGAGCGCCATCCGGATGCCGATTTCGCCGGTGCGGCGCGTAACTTGGTATGCTACCACACCATAGATCCCGATCGAGGTCAGCAAGAGGGCCAACAGGCCAAACACGCTCGCCAGAAAAGCGAACATGCGATCGTGCTGAAGCAAACCGTGTATAACTTCGTTGATCGTCCTGACTTCGTCGATGGAGATATCCTGATCCATGGCCTGAATTTCGCGATGAATTGCTCCGATCACCGCCGCGGGGTCGCCCGCCGTGCGCGCATGCACCTGGTACGGACGCTCTTCGAGGTGCTGAAAGAGCGGCAGGTAGAACATCGGCCCCGGATGTTCGCGAAGGTCGCCGTACTTGGCATCACCGATGACGCCTACGATTTCGAATTGGGTTCTTGAATTGTGGAAGCGTTTACCCACGGGGTTGTCGCCGCCGAAGAACCTCCGGGCGAAAGCCCGATTCACCACGGCGACGGGCGGCGACTTCGCTTGGTCCTGCCAGCCAAACTCTCGCCCGCCAAGAAGCGGGATGCCCACTGTCTCAAAGAAGCCAGGGCCCACTTCGTTGAAGGCCGCTCCGTGATCGCGCTCCGTGCCGTCAGGCTGCCGGGTCCAGATGGTCTCGTTCCATCCGCCGTAGCCGAAGACGGCGTCTCCCGCGAGGCTCGCGGAGCGCACCCCAGGCAGAGTGGCCAAGCGCTCCGTCAACTGCATCCAGAATTCCCGCCGATCTCGGATCGCTCTGCTCAGGGACGGGTCGACCCTCATCAAAACCAGGTTCTCGCGTGCCAGGCCCAAGTCCGTGGTGGCCAAGTTTCTCAGACTGCGCACAAACAGCCCGGCGCCGACGAGCAGCATCAACGATAGCGCCACTTGAACCGCGAGCAGCTTTCGGGCAAACGGCAGGCGGGTGGCGCCCCGCAGTTGTAATTTGCCATGCATGGCCGGCAGGAAACCCTCACGCGCGGCGCGTAGCGCAGGCAACACACCGGAAAGCAGGCCGGTCAAGATCGAAATTGCGAGGCTGAAACCGAGGAGACGCCCGCTGAGCCGGAAATCGAGTGGAACATTCTCCAAGTTGCCAGTCAAAAACGTTACCAGCAGCCAGTGCCCACCGGCCGCAACCAACAAACCCACCACTCCGCCGAGCAACTCCAACACCAGATTCTCGGTGAGCAATTGGCGAAAGATGCGCCGCGGACCCGCGCCGATCGCCAGGCGGATGCCAATCTCCTGGGAGCGGGCGGCGGACCGGGCCATGAGCAGATTTGCCAGGTTCACGCACGTAATGAGCAGCACCAAGCCGGTCATTCCGAGGAGAATCTTCAAGGTATTCGAGTATTCCCAGTATTCCCAGCGCAGGCCGGAGGTGCCTGTGGTGGCGCGGTTCAGGAACAGTTTTTGTGCTAGGAGCGTGTCCGAGAATTGGGTTAAACGGCGTCGGAGCGTGAGTGGAAACATCGGCGGTGGCCAGGAACGGGGAAAAGGCGGGCGTGATTCACGGGCCGCAGCCAGGTCGACCGTCAGT
>JBEKDV010000644.1:0-3202 GCA_050014175.1 Candidatus Solibacter sp.
GTTCCTGTTTGAGTTCCTGGCATTCTGACTGGATAACCAAAGTGATCATTGGAAACAGAGGGCGTTCTTCTTAGATTAGAAATTCGTTGCAAAGGGTTCATCGGAATTCGTGTTTTGGCCGATGAGGTGACATGAGATGACACAAATCTGCGTGTCTTGTGGATTCATCTTCGCGATGATCGGGCTTGTCTACGTCTTGGCTGCCAGGAACCGCGCCCGAGCAGCTGGCGAGTTGGCTGCTGCCTCTTCGGCCGATAAGCGATACGTGGACCAAGATTGGGTGGTAACCCTATTCGATGCCCGTGGGCACTTCCTGCAATTGCCGGCCAAGCGTTGGGCGAGGGCGTTGAGCACCGCGATGGCACATGGATGGCGACCCACCGGGGCCGCGCCTCCGCCGCGGCAATGGGGGCTGAACGTGCCGCCCCAGCCTCAGGAGCATTGGGATGGGCGCTACGAAGAACCGCTGGGACAGTGCGTCACCGCGCCCGATGCCCAACAGTTCGCGCAGGCTCTCGGCAGGGCGATAAAACGTGAGGGCAATGCGCAGCTCGCTCGGCTGGCCGGATTCGCGAACGCGGGGAGTTTTCTGGTGTGCCCGCTCACGGCGGAACTGCGGGGTTCGCTCGAAGCAATGCCGCAGACAGCGGCCGATCTGGAACGGCCGGATGAGTTGGGGCTGGACTTGGAGAACTTGCAGTGGCGCTTGGAGGGATTCAACGCGGCAATTGAGAACTGGGCGGACTTCGCCACTACGCGACGGCGGTAAGGACGGCTCAGATACCACGAATCAGGAGGCCGCCGATCTGCAGATTGGCGTTCCTGGGAGGCACGAAGTCAGGCGGGGCGGATGCGGTTGGGACAGGAGTAGCAGAGGGGACCCTGGTGAAGGAGGAAGCGCCGGCGGGCTTCTGTTTTTCGCCGGCGGGCGCTTTCAAGCTGGGCGGACGCGGACTGGGCCGGACCTACGGCCGATCGGTTTTTGAGCTCGACCCAGTCATTGCCGGTCTCGATGTAGGCCCGCAACAGTTCCAGGCAGGCGGCGCATCGTTCTGTCATAGCAAGGTTAGGGGACACCGGACGGCAGACGGAACCGCTCGCCACTGTTTTCGAGCGTCGCGATTTCTTGATCGGTCCAGCCGCGTTCGACACGATGATGATCTCCTCCGATTTCCGCTCACTGTCCGGCCGGCGATGCGGCTGTCGTTTTCACCGAGTTCAACAAAGAACAGAGCAATGGTCGATCGCCGTCATCCGCTAGAGCCGAACGATCTTCTCGGATACGATGCCACGCAGAGCGTTGCGGGTATCGACGATCAGAGGGGCCTTCTCAACCAGTGCGTCGTAGTCTACGCTGGTATGATCCGTGACAATGACTGCGCAATCGCATTCGGCGAGCCCTTGTTCGAGCTCGATCGCGGACAGTTTCACTCCGTCTGTTTGCAGGTGCGCGATCCGTGGATCGCTGTAGGTTACCTTCGCTCCTCGTTCGGACAGCAGGTGGATGATATCGAGGGCAGGGGACTCGCGCAGGTCGTCGATATCGCGCTTGTAGGCAACGCCGATGATGTGGACGCGAGTGCCTTTTAAGGGTTTGCCCCGGCTGTTGAGAGCGTCCTGCACCTTCTGCACCACGAAATGCGGCATTTGGCCGTTGATGTAGCCAGCCAGTTCAATGAATCGCGCTTCGATTCCGGCCTGCCTGCTCTTCCAGGAAAGGTAGAACGGATCGATGGGGATGCAGTGTCCTCCAAGCCCAGGCCCGGGGTAGAACGGCATGAAGCCGAAGGGCTTGGTGGCCGCGGCGTCGATGACTTCCCAAATGTCCACGCCCATGCGGTCGCACATGACCGCCATCTCGTTGACCAGGCCGATGTTGATCATGCGGAACGTATTCTCGAGCAACTTCACCATCTCCGCGACTTTGGTGGAGGTGACCGGGACCACCTTCTGCAGCGCCTGGGAGTAGAACAATACGCCCATTGCGGTGCACTCCGGAGTGATTCCACCGACGATTTTGGGGATGTTCGCAGTCTGATGGACCGGGTTGCCCGGATCGACCCGCTCCGGGGAGAAGCATAAGAATAGCTCCTGGCCGACCCGTATGTTGTCGGACTGGAGCATGGGCAGGAGCAGCTCTTCGGTAGTGCCGGGGTAGGTTGTAGACTCCAGGATGATGAGCATACCCGCGTGAAGATACGGGACGATTCCCTTGCACGCAGAGAGGATATAGCTCATGTCCGGGTCTTTGGTCTTGCGTAGCGGTGTGGGGACGCAGATATTGATGGTGTCGAGCTCCGCAACAGCGGAGAACCCGGTGGTGGCGCGCAGCCTTCCGCTCCTCACGAGCGGCTCCAATTGATTGCTAGGGATGTCACCGACATAAGAAGTACCGGCATTCAGGCGTGCCGTTTTGCGTTCGTCGAGATCGATACCGGTAACGGAAAAGCCGGCTTTGGCGAATTCTACCGCCAGGGGCAGACCGACATATCCCAAACCGACGACTCCGACCCGGGCACGCCGGCTCCGGATCTTGTCCTGCAACGCCCTCACCAGGGCATCCTGACCGACTTCAAGCACATCCGTTGTCATAGTTGTGGCCTCCTTGGGGAACCGCGCGGGCGCCAGCACAATCAGGCTCCGGTGGGGATCGACCAGCGCGGGTTGGGGTTATCGATCCCCCCGGCCGGCGCGGCGATGGCGATGATTCCCGGAGCAAGTGGGATTCGGTTGGCCGACAGCGTTGTAAGTACTTGCAGAAGCGTGTAGGCCGCTCTCTTGGGCCAGCCCAACGCTTTGCCTACTCCGTGATCGGGAACTACCTTAGTGACGACGAATCCCGAACGTTCCAGGAGCTTCCGCAGCGCTCCGGGCGAGTAACTGAACAAGGCGTCCCCCAGCAGGCTGAGATCGTCGCCAGCAAAGCGGCGCCGCAGAGTCGCAATCCAGTTACGATTGGTCACGCGGAGCAGCACGAAACCGCCCTCGCGGAGTTTGGTTCTGGCCGCGCACAGCGTTTCATAGGGGTGCTCGACGTAATAAAACGAGTCAATGAAGGTGATAACATCGACACCGGGCGCGACATCGTCGAGCGAGGTAACCACATGGAGTCCCCAGCGCCGCGACAGAGATACCAGCTCCGGATTGACTTCGACTCCGACGACCCTGTAACCATGATGAGCCGCCACGGCGAGGAGGTGAC
>JBEKDV010000645.1:0-3161 GCA_050014175.1 Candidatus Solibacter sp.
GGCCGATATCGATCGGGACATTGCGCTGGTGGCGGCCCGCCTGGCACAGGCCGGCCCCGGCGAACCTCCCGCGGCGATCCGATCGGCAATCGCGGAAGCTCTGGGCCGGCCGGTGCGCGGGGACATTGCGTGCAGCCACGCCGTGCCCTCGCGCTTGCGCCTGGGGCAGCCTCTGGAACTAGCGATCGCGCCCGCGAAGAGGCTGGCCACGGTGCGCCTGTACTACCGTCACGTAAACCAGGCCGAGCGCTACGAGAGCGTGGAGATGACGGCCGCCGGATCGCGGTGGCAGGCGACGATTCCGGGCGCTTACACCGCCGGCGCGTACCCCATTGAATACTACTTCGAGTTGCGCGAATCGCTTGGGAAAGCGACGCTGCACCCTGGATTCGGCGCCGGCCGCGCCAACCAGCCCTACTTTGTGGTGCGGCCGGTGGGGTAGGGCTTGTCTGGAAATGACCGTGCAAACCGCCCGAAGGGAAACAGAAGAAGAATGCCCCCACGAATGGGGGCATGGCAGCCTGAAAGGCTACTCTACAGAGGCCGCGCTCGCCCTGTAGGCGTCGCGGATCTCCTGGATCTGGCGGGCGTGGGATTCGGCGTGGCCGGTGTAGCCTTCCAGCAGGCGGCGCAGCGTCATGAGGCCATTTTCGGAGTGGTTGCCGGTGCGGTCCCAGTCGGCGTCCGCGAGTTCGACGAGCAGTTGGTAGTTTTCGGAGCGAATGCGGTGGAAGGTCTCGAGCGACCGCATGGGATTGCGGCGCGCGTAGTCGAGGTTCCTGGTCCAGGCATCCTGGTCGAAGGCGATGAGGGTCGGGTTGTCCTCGGCGATCACCTGCCGGAAGCGGTGCGCGCCCACCAGTTCGGCATCGGCCACATGGGCGACAATCTGCCGGATACTCCACTTGCCGGGAGCGGAGACGAGATCTTCTTCTTCGCCGGAGAGGCCGGCCAGGGCCGTGGCGAGCACTTCCGGAGCGCGGCGGAATCGTTCCAATAAAGCGGGGATATCAGACATGATTTGGCGACCTCAATAGCGCGGCGGGTTGGCTCGGTTCGGTTTCGCTCACGGATGAAGAAATTATACCGCCCGCGGGGCTGCGGCGCGGCAGCGGTCCGATCCCCTACAATGGAAACCATATGAAATTCAGACTGGCGGTTTCGGTGGCAGTGCTGGCGGCAGTGGTCCTGGGACAGCAGCCGCAACGGCGGGAGCGTCCGGTGCGGTTGGCGGCGCGCGGCACGCGTGGCGCGGTGGCGGGGGGCACGGAATACGCCACGGAAGCCGGCATGCGCATGTACACGCGCGGCGGCAATGCGGTGGATGCCGGAGTGGCCACGATGCTGGCGGCGGCGGTGGTGGAGTTTTCGCACTTCGGATGGGGGGGCGAGGCGCCCATCCTGGTGCGGACGAAAGACGGCAAGGTGCACGCCATCGCGGGCGTGGGCACGATGCCGCAACTG
The DNA here is from genome assembly GCA_050014175.1 of Candidatus Solibacter sp. Lineage (GTDB taxonomy): Bacteria > Acidobacteriota > Terriglobia > Bryobacterales > Bryobacteraceae > Solibacter. Next base: position 1,465 of record JBEKDV010000645.1, read on the forward strand.
GCCACGGCGCAGTTTTTCCGCGACCATAAGCTGACCGAGGAGGAGATGGTCTCACCCCCGGAAGCCGGCGGTATGAAGAACTGGGTGCCGGTGGCGGGTATTCTGCCCGCGCTGGTGCCCGGCATGGTGGAGGCGGCGCTGGTGACGCTGCGCGAGTACGGCACGAAATCGTTCGCCGAAATCGTGCAGCCGGCCATCGAACTGGCCGACGGTTTTCCGGTCGACGAATTGCGCGTCACCTCGATCACCAACAGCGCGAAATATCTGGAGAAGTGGCCCGACAGCAAGCGCACCTTCCTGCCCAACGGCCATCCCCCGCAATCTGGCGACATCCTCCGGCAGGCGGACCTGGCGCGCACCCTGAGGGCCATGGCGGACGCCGAAAAGCGCGCGGCGGCGGGCGGCGCCAATCGCAATAAGGCCATCGACGCGGTGCGCGATTTCTTCTATCGCGGCGAGATCGCGCGGCGCATCGACGCCTTCTCCAAAGCCCACAACGGCCTGCTCCGCTACGAAGACATGGCGGCCTTCCGGGTGGAACCGGAGGACGCGGTCTCCACCACTTTTAAGGGCTACACGGTCTACAAACCGGGCTTCTGGAGCCAGGGACCCGCCATGATCGAAGTCCTGAACATTCTGGAAGGCTACGACATAGTGGGGCTAAAACTCAATTCGGCGGACTATATTCACACCCTGGTGGAAGCGCTGAAGCTGGCGTACGCGGACCGCGACACTTACTACGGCGACCCCAAGTTCAACAAGATTCCGAGCGAGGTGCTGCTCAGCAAGGAATATGGGGCCGAACGGCGCAAGCTGATCGGCGAGCAAGCGTCGCTGGAATTCCGCCCGGGGAAGATCGGCGACAACCCGCCGCGGCATCCGTTTTACGCCGAGATCCAGCGCTACCAGATCCCCGACGCCCTGATGGCGAAGGACACCACCTGCGTGGACGCCATCGACAAGGACGGCGTGGCATTTTCGGCGACGCCCTCGGGGGCGTGGATGCCCACCTACCTGGCAGGCGACACCGGCATTGCGTTGACGCAGCGCGCGCAGAGCTTCCTGCTGGTGCCCGGGCACCCCAACGAGCTGGCCCCCGGCAAACGCCCGCGGGTGACGTTGAGCCCGACCCTGGTGACGGCTCCGGACAAGACGCTGATCGCGCTCTCCACGCCGGGCGGCGACAACCAGGATCAATCGTTGATGCAGGTGCTGTTCCACTCGATTTTCTTCGGCATGAACGCGGAATTCGCGGTGGAGTCGGGGCGATTCCAGACGGAGCACCTGGTATCGAGCTTCGACAATCACGCCATGAGCCCGGGCACGCTGCTCTTGGACGATCGCACGGCTCCGGCGGTGGTGGCGGAACTGCAGCGCCGCAAGCACATTGTGGATTTGCGCACGCGCTACGCCAGCGGGGCGGCGCCGGTGTTCATCCGCTTCTGGCCTTCGGGATTGATCGAGGCGGGGGCCGACCCGTTCTACTTCCGGGCCGCGCAGGCGTGGTAGGAGGGCTGTTCGAAGATCCGTTGGCGTTCCCGCGCGAACGCCTGGCGGAGCGGCTGCGCCAGTTGGCCGCCGAGAACATCTTTATCGGCGGCAGTTCCTGGAAGTACGAAGGCTGGCTGGGGCAGATCTACAGCCGCGACCGCTACCTGTCGCGCGGGCGCTTCTCCAAGAAGCTTTTCGAAGCGGAG
>JBEKDV010000646.1:0-4131 GCA_050014175.1 Candidatus Solibacter sp.
ATCGCTGAAACCCAGGGTGAAGGTCTGATTGCCGCTGCCGCTAAACGGCGAGAGCGAGACGATGGAGGGCGGTTGGTTCGGACCGGTCCCCGTCTGCGTCACGTAAAAGATGGCAGTTGCGATGGTGATCGTCGCGGCTCGCGATTGACCAGTGTTGTTGGGGGCGGCCGAATAGTTCACGGTTCCGCTGCCCGAGCCGGCGGCACCGGAGGTGACGGTCAACCACGAAGCATTGCTTATGGCCGTCCAGGCACAGCCGGTCGTCGCCGTCACCAAAATGGCGCCGCTTCCGCCCGCGGCAGTGAGCAACGCGCTTGGGGCGCCGGCGAAATAGGTGCACGCGGCGGCGTTGGTTAAGGTGAAGATCGCGGACGGGCTCACACCGGCCACGCTCGCGGTCACGTTGTAGCCGCCCGCGAGTGAGTTGGCCGTGAATGTTGGCGCGCCGGCCAGCCCCGACGCGTTGCTGGCCGCTGTAGCAGTTGTGCCGACGCCACCGAATGTTCCGCTGGCACCGCTGGAGGGCGCCGTGAACGTCACCGTCACTCCGGATACCGGGTTCCCGCCCGCATCCGTCACCTTAGCCTGCAGCGCCGCAACGAACGCTGCGTTGATCTGCGCGCTCTGTCCCGAGCCTTGTGTGGCCGTGATGCTCGCCGCCACCGCGGTGATGTTAGTCGAGTCGCTGTAACTGTTGTTCGGCGATCCGCCCCCGGACACCGACACCGAGTTCGACAGCGGTGTCCCCGCGTTCGACGCCACGTTTACCGTCACCGCGATCGGCTCGTAGCTGGAGCCGCCCGGGAGCGGGTCGCCGCGCGTACACGTATTCCCGCCACTGGCGCAAGTCCAATTCGTCCCCGCCATCGACACGAGCGTCAGGCCAGGCGGCGCCGTCTCGGTTACCTTCACCGTTCCGCTGGTTGGACCGGCCCCAGTCGCGTTCGATACCGTTACGCTGTACATCGCCCCGTTCTGCCCTTGCGTAAAGTAGCCGGAGTGAGTCTTGGCCACGGTCAGGGTGGGGGGCGCGCCCGGCGTGACGCTGTTGGATGCCGCGGACGGGCTGGAATCTCCGGTTGCGTTAGACGCCGTCACGGTGAAGGTATAGCTGGTGCCGTTGGTGAGGCCCGGCACAACAATCGGAGAAGCGCCGCCGCCGGCATGACTGTTCCCGGGGTGAGAGGTTACGGTGTACCCCGTGATGAGCGATCCGCCGTTCGATACCGGCGGGATGAAGGAGATCGCCGCCTGCCCGTTGCCGGGTGTGGCAACCGGAGACAGGGGAGCGGAGGGGACGGTGACACCGATTCCCTCCCCTATCGATGGGGCCGGCTCCGGGTTCGCATAATTGCGGACGAGCACCCAATCTACCGTGGCGATACCTTTGAAGTTGCCCAGTTGAATCGGCGCCTGGTCGTAACTGGTGGACCAGTTGGCGCTGCCCCCGACATTGGAATCGTCGACATCAAACCGGATACTGGGGTACGCCATCTTGATTTCCGAAGTGTTGTACCGGTCAAAGTCATACGCCGGTCCGAAAGTAGTCTGCGGAGCGCCATTTTGATCGTAAGTAAAGAGCATTTGGCCATTGTTGCGGCCGGAGCAGACCGGGTCGCACACGCCTATGTTGTTGGTGAAGCCCAGCCAGGTATCCCATGAATTGCTGGATGGCTCGGAATTCTTGGCTCTGACGCGGATTGCCGTGTTCGACCGGCTGAAGGTAAGAGTACTTTTAAAATAGTCCGCCCAGCCGGACACGTTCACGGTTGAGGCGGCCATGCAATCCGTAATAGAGGAGAGGCCGTTGGCAATCCATTTAGTCGGGTCCAGCGAGGGATAGCCGCAAGCGGTGCGCGCGCTCAAGGGCCCGGAAGCAAACGCCCCGACGTATCCCGTCTGGTAGAGGTCGGCTTTGTAATAGAAATCGCCCGTGCCACCGCCATCCCTTACCTGAAGCGCCTGGTATCCGCCCACCTGCTGCCCGGAGACGTCGTACCACAGACCCATGATGATTTTGCCGCCGTAAAACGTCGGGATACTGCTGGCGACTCCGTTTAAGAGGGGGATGGTGGCAGCTACGCTGCCATCCAGGACATTCAGCATCAGCAGTTTGTTATAGTCCTGGTCGGAATAATCGTAAGTTCCGGCATATATATAGTTGTAATCGGCCAGGATAGAGGACACTTCCGCTCCGTTGTCGTAGGCGGTGGTGTTGGTCCAGAGTATGTTTCCGCTGTTTTGGGTATCCAGAGCATAGATCCTGGAGCGGTACGGATATGCCGTCTCGCGCGCCGTGACATACCACACGTTATTGTGCCAGGCGCCTCCGCGGTTGAAATTCCAGCCGGCGGATTCCACGACTCTGGACCAGGCCACGGATAAGTCGGCGGGATTAACGGCGAACGCGGTGTGACCGGTGGAGTTCGTCAGGTACAGCCGATTGTTTACGGAATCGTAAATGATCTGGGAATAGGAACTGAACGCGTACGGAGTGGCGGGAAGTCCGGCTGAGGTAGCGTTGGTGGATGCGGCGGTAATTCCAGTGCTCAGTGAGATCTTGAAAAGCGCGCCGGAATAATCCTGCCAGTAGACGTAGGCGCCGACAATCAACGGTGGGTCGATTTCGCTGCTTCCGTAGGTAAGATTCACGTCGGTATTCCGCCATGCCAGTGAGTAATCGGAAGATCTCACCGCGCTCAGGCTGTGGTCGTCCTTGGAAGCGATCAGGATGACGTCGTTGACGGGATCGTAGGCGACCGCTTCCCAATCCACGGCGCTCCCTATGTTCAAGGTCCGCAAGATAGTGCCGGTATTCTCATCGAGCTTGGCGAGAAAGCCGCCGCAATCGTAGACGTGCAGGTATCCATTCTTGTCGAATGCCGGCGCCGCGGCGGTACAGTAGCCCGGTATGGTGAAGTGCTTGATCACCGAACCGGTAACCGGATTGAGAACGACGAGTCCTCCATTGACTCCGTGATCGCTGTCGTAGAGTGGCGCGTAGAGCTGGCCATTATGGATGATGGCGTGTTCGCCTATCATGTTGTTGGTGTAGTTCCAATCGCCCGGCGTGCCGCCGCTTCCGAATGTATCGAAGAAAGTAAAGGTGGTATCGCCGTTTGACAGGCTTACCGCGGGACCCAGACTACGGCTGTGGAGTCATCGGCTTCGGTTTCCACCCAGTAGCTCAGCAGGAGAGTACCGCTGGAATCGGTAAACCTGAGGTCGCTGAAATCAGGCTTCATTCCGGCGGCATAGGCAAGGGTAATTTTGACCGGATAATTCGTCTGCGCCCCGGCGGCGGAGCCGGCAACCGTGATGGTCTGGCGCTCTGTCCACAGGGTGTTATACCAGGGAGCGAGAGCAGCCGACGGAACCACGGTATTGGACGCTGCCGACGCCGCGGAAGTGCCATTGTTGTTGGTCGCTGTCGCGGTGAAGGTGTAGCTGATGCCGTTGGTGAGGCCGGAGACGGCGATGGGAGGGGCGCCGCCGATGGCGGTGATGCCGCCCGGGCTGGAGGTCACCGTATAGCGGAGAATCGGGGAGCCTCCGTCGGAAGCGGAAGGCGTGAAGGAGACCGACGCCCCCGAAATGCCGGGAGTGGCGAGGGGAGAGGTTGGGGCAGAGGGAACGGTGGAGGCATGAGCTTGAGAGCGAAGCACGCCGACAACTACCATGGTGAAGGCAATCAGTGCGGGTTTCGTCATTTGGTGCGTCCCCCGGTCTTGACGCAACCGCTACCTGAGTCTGGGCCCACTGTGTGGTCATCATATCCCCCGTCGATATTCGAAGCAAGTGTGTGCTACCTTCACCTGCATGAGACTCATTGAACCCTCCTTTCCGCCTTGGGTCGGGATGCAGGGACGCTCGCATTAAGAGAGCATCGCAACACAGGTGTGTTATACCGAGAGTATGCCCACGCGAGCCGGCATGGCCGGACGTTGGGCGCACACCAGCGGAACCGGCGCGCACCCAAGCCCCGCGGCCGGGTAGTGACCGAACCCAAGTTCCTGTTTGAGTTCCTGGCATTCTGACTGGATAACCAAAGTGATCATTGGAAACAGAGGGCGTTCTTCTTAGATTAGAAATTCGTTGCAAAGGGTTCATCGGAATTCGTGTTTTGGCCGA
>JBEKDV010000647.1:0-3129 GCA_050014175.1 Candidatus Solibacter sp.
GAAAAGCGTGCGGTTGGCATATCTGCGTAGATTAAGTAACAGGTTCGGGGCGGAAACCCGCGCCCCGAACCCGTCCGGGGCCTGCCAAGATCTCCGGACAGTTTATTTTGCAAGTTCCTATTCAGCCTGCCAATCCGCTTCGAAGCTCGGACTCTTCTTTCTCCGCGTTCTCCGCTCCCTCCGCGCGCCACCCCCGCCGACGCGTCAATCCCGTTTTTCCCTCCCTCTGTTTTTTCTCCGCTTCTTCCTCCGCGACCCCGCGTCTCCGCGTCAAACGGACGCCTCCCCTTTCACCTCGCGCTACGATGTCATCTATGCGCCGTGCACTCCTCTTTCTTCTGGCGGTCCCCGCTTTCTGCGAACCCCGCCTCTTATTCAACTCCGCCGATTTGGAGCGCATCAAGAACGTAGCGGCCGCGGAACCATGGGCCGCCAAAGTGGTCGCCGGCCTCGTCCGCGAGGCGGACGAGTGGCCCGCCCGCCACGTACGCGAATTCGGACTCACCGAATGGGCGCTGCCCAAGGAAGGCGCCGGGTGGTCGCACAATTACGTATGCCCCGAACACGGCGTGCGCCTCATCCGGAAGGCCGGGAAGAATCTCTGTCCCATCGATGGCAAGGACTATCACGGATGGCCCGTGGATTACGTCGTATTCATGCATCGCAACGACGATACGGCGCGCTCGGCGCGCGACCTCGGGCTGGCGTATCGATTGACAGGCAAACCGGAATACGCCGAGAAGGCCCGGCGAATTTTCAACGCCTACTCCGGCATGTACCTCACCCTGCCCATCCATGACAACGCCAATAAGCTGGACACCAGGACCGGGGCGCGCATCATGTCGCAGACCCTCTCGGAAGCAGGCTGGCTGATGCCTCTGGCATTCGGCTACGACCTGGTGCGCGATTCCATGCCGGCCGCGGAACGCGAGCGGTTCGAGACCAATGTGTTGCAGGGCGCGGCGGCCGTCATACGCCGCTATAACGCAGGGAAGAGCAATTGGCAAAGCTGGCACAACGCGGCCCTGCTGGCGGCGGGATTGCTCACCAGGGATCGCGAACTGGTGGACCTCGCCATCGACGGCCCCGGCGGGTTCAAGTTCCAGTTGCGCGAATCGGTGACCGCCGACGGCGCGTGGTTTGAGGGTGCGTGGGGGTATCATTTCTACGCGCTGAATCCGCTGCTGATGACGCGCGAGATGGCAGAACGCGCGGGCATCGCGGTGCCCGAGGCGTCGGCCCTGAAGCGCATGCTGGATGCCCCGCTGGCCTGCGTGTTTCCCGACGGCACACTGCCCAATTTCAACGACAGCGGGTACACCAGCATCGCCAGCGAGAGTGCCTGGTACGACATCGGCTACCGGCTCTTCCAAGACGCGCGTTATCTCTCGGTCGCCACCCCTACCGGACGCGGCCTGGAATCGCTGCTGTGGGGATCGCCCGAGTTCACTTCGGGCGTGGCAGCGCCGTTGGGCAGCGAACTGCTGAGTTCCTCGGGCATCGCGATTTTGCGCGCCAAGGGTAGCGACCACACTCTCGCGGTGAAGTTCGGACCGCATGGCGGCGGGCACGGGCATTTCGACAAGCTGAGCTTCATCAGCTACGCGCGCGGGGCGCGCCAGGCGGCCGACCCCGGCACGCAGGCGTACGGCGCCAGGACGCACGACACCTGGGACAAGATGACGGTGGCGCACAACACCATCGCGGTGGACGGCAAGCCGCAGGCGGAATCGACCGGGAAGCTGCTGGAGTGGAATCCGGGCGCCGAGGCGAGCCAGATCCGCCTGTCGGCGGGGCCCGTGTATCCGGGCGTGGAGATCGAGCGGACGCTCGTCCACACGGCGGACTACACGCTCGACGTCGCCGAAGCGCGCAGCGTAGACGGCGCCGCCCACCAGTTCGACTGGCTCTATCACAATTTCGGCAGCGTCTCGACCCCGTTGCCGGTGAAGACGTACGCGGGGCTGCCTGAGGCCAACGGCTATCAGCATCTGACCGAAGCCAAAGCGGCGGTGACCGCAAACGAGTGGCTCGCCACATTCGCGCAAGCTAACGCCAGCACGCGGCTGCACATGATGGGCGCGGCGGAAACCACCGTGGTCATGGGTCAAGGGCTCGGCCCGGACCTGCGCGTGCCCGTGCCGTTCGTGATGGCGCGGCGCAGCGGGCCGGCGGCGCGGTTCGTGGTGGTGTGCGAGGCTTATGCCGATGCGCCGATAGTGGCGAGCGTGGTGGAATCGCGCCCTGGCGTGTTCACCGTCACCATGGGTGTGGTGCGCGACGAGATCGTGCTGACGCCCAAATTCTCGTTCGTGCGGACCGGAGGCAAGCCGTGAAGCGACCGGATCGGGTAGTTCTCGAAGGGCGGCACGTGAAGATTGTGCCGCTCGATGCCGCGGCGCACGCCGCGGCCTTGTACGCCGGGTCGAAGGACGCGGAACTGTGGCGCTATCTTTTCAATGGCCCCTACACGGACGAGCCGGAGTTCCGCGCCTGGCTCGATGGACGGGAGAAGTCGCAGGACCCGCTCTTCTTCACGATCTTGGATCGCGCGTCGGGCGCTCCCGTGGGCTATTGTTCGCTGATGCGGATTGAGCCGGCTCATCGCGTCATCGAAGTGGGCAACATCTTGTACCTGCCGCGCTTGCAGCGCACCGTGGGAGCCACGGAGGCAATGTACCTGCTGGCGCGTTACGTGTTCGAGGACTTGGGGTACCGCCGCTACGAGTGGAAGTGCGACGCCTTGAATGCGCCGTCACGTAGCGCCGCTCTGCGCCTGGGTTTCACCTTCGAGGGCATCTTCCGCCAGCACATGATCGTCAAGGGCAAGAATCGCGATACTGCCTGGTATTCGATGTTGGATACCGAGTGGGAGGATCGGAAGCGGGCCTTCGAACAGTGGCTGGACCCCGCCAACTTCGATGCCGAAGGAAAGCAGCTAAGATCATTGGGCCGCCGATGAACGCCGATGAACGCGGATAAGAACAAGAAATTGCTTATCCGCGTTTATCGGCGTTCATCGGGTGCGCCAGGCCAAGCCTGGCTGATCTTGTGAGATGAAAGGAACTCACCATGTAAATTGCCCATTCGACATGTAGCCAATCGGGCGTGAAGCGGGGCAACCCGTTC
>JBEKDV010000648.1:0-3122 GCA_050014175.1 Candidatus Solibacter sp.
CATGTCCTACAAAACGGCCAACCCGGGATGTTCGTCGACTGAGCGGTATTTAGGTTTGCGATGAGAGACTGGCTGCGCGAGACCCACGGACCGAGCTTCGAACTGCTGCGCCATTTCCTGCTCCGCTTCTTCGATAGCGACCTGGTCACCGCTTCCGGCCAAACCACCCCCGCGCTGATCGGCGCCGTCTCCATCTTCCTGCCGATGTTCCCTTTGATTGAGGGGCCTCTGAGGCAAAAGTATGCCTACTTCTCGCACCTGCCGACGCCAGGGCCGTACCGGATGGCGGTGCGCGCCGACGAACTGTGGCTGATCACGTTGATGATGTCGGCCATCGGACTGCTGACGGCCATCAAGTGGCAGGCGTTGTTTCCGGCGCTCACCGATTACCGCGTGCTCGGCTCTCTCCCGCTTCGCGCCCGGCAGATGTTTGCGGCGAAATTGCTGGCTCTGCTGATTGTCGCCACGGCGGCCATGCTCACGCTCAATTCGGTGCCCGGCATGATGTTTCCGATGGTGTCCACCAGCCACTGGGCATTCCATCCGGCTCCCGGCCCGCGGCTGGTGGCGCATGCCACGGCGTCGCTGGCGGGCTGCTATTTCTTTTTCTTCGGACTGGTGGCACTCGAAGGTGTGCTGTTGAATCTGCTCCGCCCGCGCCAGTTCGCGCGCGTGACCGTGGCCCTACAGGGACTGCTGGTGGGGACCATGCTGGTGCTGATCGTTCTGAGCTTCTCCATACAGGCGCAGGTCACCAATACGCTGGTCCGTCCGGAGTTCGCGCGCTGGTTGCCGCCGGTGTGGTTCCTGGGGCTTTGCCAGACCATGTCGGGAGATCCGGACCCGGCCATGCAAGCGCTGGCGCACCGGGCGCTGACGGCGCTCGGGATGGCGGTGGTGTTGGTGCTGGTGACTTACACCATCAGTTACCGGCGCCATCGCGCCTTGCTGGTGGAGGGCGTCTCCGCTCCAGGGAAGAGCCGGCGCTGGACGGGCGCTGTCTTCGATTGGCTGGTGCCGGATCCGCGCCGCCAGGCCGTGATCGTGTTCCTGGCGAAAACCCTGGCCGGCAGCGGTCAACATCGCACCGTGCTGATGGGCTATGGCGGCTTTGGGCTGGCCGTCTTTTTGAGCGGCATGATCGGTATGCGGGGCGTGGTCGAGCCCGCCCGGGTGGCGGCGGCGGACTTCGTCTACGGCCACGTGATCCTGTTGGTTTACCTGCTGATTGGCGTGCGCCATCTGTTCTCGATCCCGGTAGAACTCAAGGCCAACTGGGCGTTTCAGATCACCGAAGGCGAGGGACGGCGGGAGTGGCTGCGCGCGGTGGACCGCTTCGTGCTGTATCCGGGCGCCGCGGTGATGCTGATCCTTCCGTTTCCGCTGGAGGTTCATCTGCTCGGCTGGCGCGCGGTGGGCGAGGCGGCTCTATTCACGGCGCTCGCCCTGCTCTGCTACGAGTGGATTTTCGCCGACTGGGAGAAGCTCCCGTTCACCTGCTCGCACCTGCCGGGAAAAACGCCGGCGTGGTTCCTGGCGCTGTACCTGCTTGGGCTTCTCGTGCTGGTGCCCATGGTCAACTGGCTGCTGCTGGAATGCCTGTACTCGGCGCCTTCGTACGTGGCGGTGCTGGCGATTCTGCTTTTCGGCTGGCGGCGTCTGCACACGGCGCGAGAAGAAGGCTGGGGTTATCTCCGTTTGCGCTACGAGGAAGAGCCCGACCCGGCGATTCACGGTTTGAATCTGCTCAAATAAGGCTCACGGCCGCCTGGCGGGAAGCACGCGGAACCGCCGGCGGCCCTCGATCCTGTAGGTATCGAAATCCGCGTGGTCGACGGTGAGAATGGTGGACAGCGACTCGCGTTTCGCCAGGTAGACCAGGGTGGCGTCGGCGAAGTCCATGGGGCGATCCCAATAGCGCGACATCAGGGTGTGGACATGCTGTAGTTCCGCATCCTCGATGGTCGCCAGGACGATGGCTCCGGTGCGGATCAGGCTCCAGGCCGCCTCCATCCCGGCGCGGCTATCGCCTACCAGATGAAACAGCTCGGTCAGAACGGCCTCGGAGGTCAACAAAGGCAGCCGTAGTTGCTGAAATGCATCCACGCAGACCTTGTGCCAGCGGTCCGTTCGGTCCAGCATGGCCAGAATCGCACCGGTGTCGATCAGTGCGTTACCGGGCATAACGCTGCTTGAGACGCTCGCGGACCGCCTCGCGCGCGGTCTCCGCGCGGCGAGGGTTGCCGCCCGCGATAGCCCCCACGCGCTTCATTGCGGCTTCGTGAAGGCGGCGCTGCTCGCCGTCTTCCCCAATCGCCGCGGCGCTCTGTTTCAGCCAGTCGCGGGCGGCCAGATTCAGCACCGCCGAGAGCGACGTCTTGCGGAGCCGCGCCTGCCGTTCCAAGTCGGATTTCAGCTCGCGCGATACGCGCCAACTGTAGACTTCGGTGTCCATGCACTACATTGTAGTGCATGGACACCACGGATGGGGAGTGCGTCGGAATTTATGGAAGCGCTTGGCATTATAGAATGGATGGTCCGGAGGTCATGGAATGAACGAATCCACGATACTCGACGCGACAAAAGACCGCCTCGACTGCTGCCGCCAGTACAATGGCAGGAAGAAGCAGATTTAGCCGCCGATGAACGCCGATGAACGCGGATAAGAGCCAAGAGTGCTTATCCGCGTTCATCGGCGTTCATCGGCGTTCATCGGCGGCCATTCTTGTTTTTGTGTTTCGAAATGCCAGAGATGCTGACGGCCATTACGCGCGGGGTGAGCCCTTCCATGGAGGCTTGCGAACTCACGTTCCTACAACGCGAGGCGATCGACGTGGAGCGGGCGCGGGAGCAGCACCGGGCTTACGAGGCGTGTCTGGCGGAATTGGGCGTCGAAGTGATTTCGCTGCCCGCGGAACCCGGGTATCCGGACGCGGTGTTCGTGGAAGATGCGGCGATCGTGCTGGATGAAATCGCGGTGATGACGCGGCTGGGCGCCCCATCGCGGCGGGGGGAATCGCAGACGCTGGCGCGCGTATTGGAGCGCTACCGGCCGCTGCGCTGGATGGGCGAACCGGCGACCCTGGACGGCGGCGACGTGATGGTGGCGGGGAAGACGCTGT
>JBEKDV010000649.1:0-3101 GCA_050014175.1 Candidatus Solibacter sp.
AGCCTTGGCGGTGAGCATGAGGATGGGCGTCTTCAGCCCCGCCCGCCGCACCTCCCGGCACACCTCGAACCCGTCCTTGCCGGGCAGCATCACGTCCAGCAGGATGGCATCGAAGCCGCCCTCGCGCGCCCGCCGCGCCCCGGTGATCCCGTCGCCGGCCACCTCCACCTCGTAGCCTTCCATCTTCAAATCGTCTTCCAGCCCGAGCGCGATCGCCGGCTCGTCCTCCACGATCAGGATGCGGCTCATGATTGCTCCAGTGCCGGCAGCACCACGGTGAACGTGCTGCCCGCGCCGGGTGTGCTGTCCACCCGGATTTCGCCGTGGTGCGCCGCGATGATATGCTTCACCATCGCCAGGCCCACCCCCGACCCTTTCACGTTGGCCGCCGCCGCCGCGCTGCCGCGCACGAATTTCCGGAAAATCGTCTTGCGCTCGGCCGCCGTTATCCCCAGCCCCTCGTCGCGCACCCGGATCGCCACCTGCGCGCGCTCCAGCCCCCACTGCACCCAGATCGCCGGGTGCTGGGGCGAGTATTTCAGCGCGTTGTCGATCAGGTTGCGCAGCACCACCGAAAGCGCGTCGGGGTCGGCGTTGATGGCGCACGTCGCTTCCGGGCCGCTCAGCTCGATCCGCCGGCCCGCCGCCAGTTGCGCTTCGAATTCCCCCGCCACCCGGTGCACCAGGCTCGCCGTCTCGATCTCTTCGAACCGGTACGGCCGCGCCCCCGCCTCCATGCGCCCGAAATTCAGCAGCGCCTCCACCAGCCGTTGCAGCCGCTGCGTCTCCCGCACCAGCGTCGCGTAGTATACCTGCCGCCGTTCCTCGCTCGGCGCCCGCCCCAACTCCAGAATCTCCGAGAGCTGCCGTATGGATGTCAATGGCGACCGGAACTCGTGCGATACCGTGGAGACGAAGTCCGATTGCATGCGCGAAACTTCCATCTCGCGCCGTATCGCGCGCGCGATGAAATACGTCCCCGCGATCAGGAACGCCACCATCACTCCCATGCCGAGCAGCACGTATCGCTGGCTCTGGGGCAATCCCGTCCCCGGCGGATTGGGCGCGCCGCTGACGTAGAGTGTCCACGGCAACTGGCTCTCCGCCGCCGGCCGGATCGCCGCCCGGTCCGTACGGTCGCGCCGGCCCCACACCACGCGCCCTTCGCTGTCCACCGCCGCGCAGGCCTCCTGTTCCCCGGCGGGAAGCTTGGGCGTTTCCACCAGGATGGCGCGCCGCGCGCCGCTCGTCCGCCACATCGCCAGAAACGGATGTCCGCCCGCCCACACCGTGGTCTGCCCGCGTGTGCCGGTTTCGTTCCAAGCCTGCGCCACTGCTTCCGCCAGAGCTTGCCGGTCTTCCGGCGTCCCCGCCCCGAAGTAAAACTCGAACTGCCCGCGCGTCAGGCGCCATCGCCCGCGCAACAGATCCTCGCGCAGCAACCCGTCACCCAGGGCGTGACGCGCCACCAGGTCGGCCGGCGCACCCGCCACCCGCACGCCGCCGGCCGCCGCGAGGCGCGTCAACGCCGCCCGGCTTTCGTCGCGCCGTCCCAGCTTGCCCAGCGCGCGCGCCAGCCGCAGGAGCGCTCCCGCCCGCACCGCGGCGTTCTTCGATTCCGCCAGCACGCGGTACACATCGGCGGCCTTGGCGGGCTGCGCCTGCAAGAATTCCAGCAGCTCGCCCTCGGCGAAAACCTCGGCGGGCGCTTCGCGCTCGATGGATGGCGCCGGATAGTAGAGCAGCCGTCCCGCGGGATACGCCGTCACCGTGTTCTCTTCCACTCTTAGCAGCACCCCTTCGTCCGGTTTGCCCGCCGCGGGCGGTGTGGTGAGCCACGCGCTCAGCCGCTCGCCGGTTTCGGCCAGCATCCCGCGCAGGGTTGCCGCCATCCGGTCCGCCGCCTGTTCCAGCCGCTCCTGCCGCCGCTGCGCCTGCACCATGCGGTCCTGTTCCAGCAGTTTGAACCCGAACCACCCCACCGCCGATACCGACACGAGGCTCAGCAGAACCAGAATCAGCAGCAGACTCTTCGGCGGTCTGAGCCACTCCCGTAGTGGCACCATGATATTCCCGATTGTAACCGCCGGATCTCTCGAAGTGCTCCCCGATGTGTCACGTTTCGGTCACGGGGTTTTCCCTTTTTCGCCTTGTGATACCCTAACCCGCAACCGCTGCTACGATGGTGACGTCATGATGGCAAGAACCCAGATCACCTTGGAGCCCGAGGTGCACCGCCGCGCCCGCCAGCGGGCCGGCGATCTGGGGGTCTCACTCGCCGAGTACCTGCGCCGCCTCGTGGCGCGCGATCTCGGTAACCCGCCCGCCAAGGCGGATCCGGCGTTTGTGTTCGATCTCGGCAAGTCGCGCCGGAGCGACATCGCAAAGCATAAAGACATGATGATTGGCGAAGCCCTCGCCGCTACCGGTGTCTGTCGGCGCCGCCAAAACTCACGGTGATGAGGCTGAAAACGTCTCCGCCTCCCTCCCCCAACCCGCCTCATGTGTGATAAGTTGGTCACCACCTATGGATCCCGCACTCGTCATCTCACGCCTGGAGAATTTTGAAGGCCGCGTGCCCTACATGTACCGATGCACCGGCGGCAAGGTCACCATCGGCATCGGTCATGCCATCGAAACCCCGGCCGACGCGCTCACCCTGACGTGGTCCATCGACGGCCAACCCGCGACCGGCGACGAAATCCAGGCCGACTACGCCAGCGTCGCCGCCGCCCAGAAGGGCCTCGTCGCCAATGCCTACGCCCCCTTGACGCAGTCCCGTATGGCCGATGCGGACATCGACGCGCTCGTCGCTAGCGATGTCACCAGTTTCGAAGCCTCGCTCGCCGCCAAATTGCCCAACTGGAACACCTATCCGGCGCCCGCCCAGGCCGCGCTCTTCGATATGGCCTTCAACCTCGGCCCCGACGGCCTGATGAAATTCCACCAACTGCTGGCCGCCGCCGATGCCGGCGACTGGGCCACCGCCGCCGCCCAATGCCATCGCCTGGGAATCAGCGACGTCCGCAACCAGCAGACCGCCGCCCTCTTCCTTCAGGCGGCAGGTTAGCATCGAACCGGTATGCAGTTTCAGTCACAGG
>JBEKDV010000650.1:0-3059 GCA_050014175.1 Candidatus Solibacter sp.
CAGCGTGGGGCCGCACCAACAGGTGCCGTCCTCCTGTAGTCCGGCGATCACCCGCCCGGTCGTTTCCGGAGTGCCGAAGGACACCAGCACCTGGTTCAATACCACCTCGTTCAGAATCTCAAAGCCCGCGCCCGCCAGACCCGCGGCGAAGCGCGCGGCGCAGCGGCAGCCGCGGTCGATCAACTCCGCCAATCCACTGCGCCCCAGCGATTTCAGCGCGGCCCAGGTATCCACGCCGCGGGCGCGCCGCGAAAGTTCGGGGACATACATCAAAGGTTCGCGGTGGCCGCCCTGCGGCAGATACGCGGCGGTCAGGCTCATCGCGCCGCGCAGTTGGTCCGCGTCGCGCACGAACGCGAGGCCGCTGTCGTAAGGCACGTTGAGCCACTTGTGCGCGTCGGTGGCCCACGAATCCGCTCCCGCCACTCCGGCCACTAGATGGGCGTGCCGCGGGCTGGCGGCGGCCCACAGTCCGAAGGCGCCGTCCACGTGCACCCACGCGCCACTCTGGTGCGCGCGCCGGCAGATCTCCTCCACCGGATCGAACGATCCCGTATTCACGTTCCCCGCCTGCACGCACACGATGCCCGGAGCCTGCAATTCGGGCAGCGCCCCGGCCAGCATGCGCCCCTGATTGTCCACCGGCACCTTCGCCACGCGTTCCCGTCCCATGCCGAGCATGCCCAGCGACTTGATGACCGAAGGATGCGCCTCCTCGCCGACCACCACCTGAATGGCGGGCGCGCCAAACAGTCCCTGAGCTTCGACGTCCCAGCCCGCGCGCGCGAGCACCGCGTGGCGCGCCGCCGCGAGCGCGGTGAAATTGGCCACGGTGGCGCCGGTGACGAACGCGCCGCCGCACCCGGCGGGCAAGGCCAGCGCGTCCAGCAGCCAGCGCAGCGAGACCTCTTCCAGCGTGGCGGAAATCGGCGTGGCCATGAACAGGCCCGCGTTTTGATCCCACGCCGAAGCCAGCCAGTTGGCGCCCAGCGCGGCGGGCAGGGAACCGCCGAGCACGAACCCGAAGAAGCGCGGCCCGGCGACGCCCATGGTGGCCGGCGAGCCCACTTCGTCCAGCATGCGGATGACGTCTTCCGGCGCCACAGGGCCGTCCGGCAGCGGCTCGTGAAACCGCGCCAGCGCGGCGACCGCTTCGGCCGACGGGCTCACCCGCCGTTCCTGGATGTCTTCGAGATATCGCGCCGCGCGCATGGCGACGGAGTGCAGAAGTTCCCGCATCTAGACATGGTAGCGAACGGGTGGGCCAGCAGTATCCGACTCGCCTCCCCTTCTTCCGATTGCAGGCTTCGCACTGAGCGGTGCATTTCCCACCCCAGGGGACAGTGTTTCCTGCTGCCACAAATCGTATGTACACTGTAGGTGCGAATGGAATTCGATTGGGACGCGGCGAACGTGGCGCACATCGCACGCACGGAATCACTCCCGAGGAGTGCGAGGAAGCCTATTTGAACGGGCCGTTGGTGATCGAGGTCCAGGAACGGAAGCGCGAGCATCGCAGGCTGTGCCTCGGGGAGACCAACGCAGCCAGGTTGCTGACGTTCGTGATCACCGAACGCAACGACAAGATCCGGTTCGTTACCGCGCACCCGATGCACACGAAACAACAGAAGATCTACCGGGAAGAGGAATGATGCCAGCCAAGACCAGGATTCCGACGTTCAAATCGGAGAAGCAAGAAGCCGAGTGGTGGGACGCGCATCCGGACGTCGTTACGGCGCTGTTCCTGAAGGCGAAGAAGGAAGGGAAGATCAAGCGCTTGCCCGTGATCCGCGGGGCTACCAGGTCCACGACAATCCGGCTGCCGATCGCCGATATTGAAGCGGCGCAGCAGATTGCGGAGAGGCGCGGGTTGCCGTACCAGACCTATCTCAAGGGACTGCTCCATCAGGCTCTGGAGCGCGAACGGAAAGCGGGATAGAGCACGCTGGCAGGCCAAAGGGCCTGCCCCACCGAGTCGAACGCCGATCACGCGGCCGGCCGCGTGCGAACGCTACGGGTGATCCGATCCCCGTCGCGCTGACGAATGAGACGAAGGTCGTAGTCGAGCTGCAGCCCTAGCCACGTTTCCGGCGAAACACGGAAGTATGTTCCCAGCCTCAAGGCCGTATCGGCCGTGATGGAACGAGTGCCGTTCACGATTGCGCCGATGCGGTTGGGCGGCACGTCCAGATCCCTGGCCAACTGGTTGATACTGATACCCAGTGGCTTCATGAAGTCTTCCAGGAGAATCTCTCCGGGATGGATTGGATCGAGTCGCTTCGACGGCTTCATTGTCATCTCCCCAGCGCCTTAGTGGTAATCCACGATCTCAACGTCATGAGCATCGCCGTCTTGCCAGACGAAGCAGATGCGCCATTGGTCATTGATACGAATGCTATACGTCCCGGCGCGGTCGCCTTTCAACCGTTCAAGCTGGTTTCCGGGAGGCACGCGAAGATCCCCCAGCCGCAGTGCCCGATGCAAGTACAGGAGTTTCCGCCGCGCCGGCCGTTCGATAGATTGAAATCGCCGAACCATGTGGTCCTCAAAAAGCAACGCGGTGTCTGAGCACTTGAATGACCGGATCAAGTCCCAGTCTATGACGTGGCGGGCATTATGTCAAACGTAATAGCCAGGATAGCGATCCCGGTGGCAGGATGCGCGCGTCCATAGCCCCCCTACACCTTCAGCGCCAGCTCCGCGTCCGTGCGCCGCACGTAGTTCGCGTCCAGCGCCGCCGCGTCGCTTGCCTCGCCGCGCGCCAGGCGCTCTTCCGCGATGCGCGCGATCGCCGCCGCCAGAGCGCGCGGCGCGCTCACTACGCGCGCGCCCGCGAAGCGCGTCCCGGCCAGATCCAGCGCGAGATCGTTCGACAGAAACTCTTCCACCCCGGCGGGCAGCGATTCCAGCCATGGCCCCAGCTTCGTCACCACTTCCGGGGTGACCGGCTTGCCCGCGTCGTCGTAGACCGCGCCGTAGATCTCACCGCGGCGCGCGTCGAGCGCCACGCCGCGTAGGGGCGCCGTGCCGAATCGCGCCACCGCCAGCAGGTTCGACAC
>JBEKDV010000651.1:0-4433 GCA_050014175.1 Candidatus Solibacter sp.
GCTCGGTCCGGCCAAAGAGGCTTTGCGGGCACTAATGAAGGATGCCAACCCAGCCGACGAAGCATTTCTCAATACGGTGTCGACTCGGCCGCGGGAGTACTCCCGTTTCACGCGCGATTTCGGTGAGGTGCTGAGCCGTGTGGCCTTCGAGAAGGCCGGCGGAGACACGGCTCTGATCGATACGATCTACGGCAGTTTGCATGAGTTACGTTCCGGTATCCATACCCGGAAGGCGTTGCTGGTGATTTCCGACGGAATGGACAACCACAGCCGGTACTCCAAACAAGAGCTGCTGGATCGGGCAGTGGAATCAGACGCGCAGATTTACACCATGGCGGTAGACAACGCGCCGGCGTTTGCCAAACCCATTGAGCGGATGGAAGAAAGGCGGGGGCTTCTATTTCTGGATGAACTGGCCGCGAAGACGGGCGGGATGAGCTTCATCGTCCGTGACCAAACGGGCATTGCAGCGGCGGCCGCCAGCATTGGTCGGGCGCTGCGGAATCAATACACCATCGGCTTTGTGCCCCGTGGCGATGGGCACGGGGGCCAGTGGCGTAGGATCAAGGTTAAAGTGGAAGGCTCGGGGCTGAGGGCGTATGCTCGCACGGGGTATCGTCTGGAGTGACGGGTAGGCGTCTGGCGCCGAGCCGCCAACCAAAGTGCATAATGTTAAATGAGATGTTGTTGCCTTTGGGCAGCAGGCATGGATGTGAAGACTGAACTCGTGGCTGGCCCTGTCGCCGGACAGAACGTAGGGGCAAGGGAGAATGGCCGGACGGGCTATTGGGAGGCCGCGCGATCTCGATTAGGGATTCTGCGCGGATGCCTGGCCGGATTGTCGGCGGTTGCGCTGGTTACGTTCTTTGCGCTGCGGCTGAATCTAAACCTCTCTACTTCCGGGTCTCTCTACTTCCTGATTGTGGTGATGGTTTCTGTGCTCTGGGGTTTCTGGGAAGCCAGCGTCACGTCACTGATCGCTGTGAGTTGCCTCAATTATTTCTTTGTCCCTCCAGTGTTCACTTGGACGGTGTCGGATCCGCAGAACTGGGTTGCTCTTGCCGCCTTCGAGATCACCGCGCTGACCGTGAGCCGGCTCTCCACGCGCGCGCAGGACGAGGCACGAGCGGAAGCCCGGCAGCGGGTGGAGGTCCAGAAGCTGTACGAGCTGAGCCGCCGTATTCTCCTGCTGGATCGCCGCCGGACGATCGGGCCGCAGATCGTGTCGCTGATTCATGAGATCTTCGGGACGGAATCCGTGGCCCTGTTCGACGCCAATCTGGCTCGCGTGGATGCGATCGGTTTCCAGGCAGACGATCTCGAACAACTCGCGCGCAGCGCCTACTTCCAGGACAGCACTCTGCAAGGCGCCGGCGCGCACACGTGGGCGCACGCACTGCGGCTGGGGTCGAAGCCCGCGGGCGCGATCGCGCTCAGTGGCCCGCAAGTGGGGCGGCAACTTCGAACGGCGGTGCTGGACGCGCTCGCTCATTCGGTCAAGACGCCCCTGACGGCGATACTGACGGCCAGCTCGGGACTGCTGGAAGCAGGACGGCTTTCCACGGATGACGCCGAACTAGCTGCTCTGATCGACGAGCAGGCGGAGCATCTGAATCGTCTGACGTCCGAGCTCCTGCAGATGGCGAGAATCGACGGCGCGGAAGTCAGGCTCCGGTGGGAGCGCGTAGGGGTACTCACGCTGGTTGAAAACGTCCTGGCTCGATATCGCGAGCAGTTGCAGGACCGGCACGTGGCCGTGGCCGAGAGCGCCAGCGACCTGGAGGTCTACGGCGACCGCAAGATATTGGCGGCGGCGCTGGAGCAGTTCATCGACAATGCGTCCAAGTATTCGACACCGGGATCTCCCATTTCCGTCACCGCGGAGGAGGACCTGGGAGAGATTGTGATCGCCGTGCACAATGAGGGCCCGCCTATCCAGGCGGCCGATCGGGAGCGGATCTTTGAGCGATTCTACCGGGCCGAGGAATCGCGGCATCGGGCGTCGGGAACCGGACTTGGCCTTTCGATCGCAAAGAAGGCCGCGGAGGCCCATGGCGGACGCACCTGGGTAGTTAGCGAAGAAGCAACGGGTACGACGTTTTTTTTCGCTCTTCCCCGCGGTTCAAGGAGACAAGATGAGTCAATCGCACGGCAGGGTTCTGATCGTGGATGATGAGAGCGCCATTCGGCGCGCGCTGCACAATACGCTCCATGGGATGGGGTTCGAGGTGGACGATGCCGCTTCCGGCGAAGCGGCGCTGGACCGCGTTCGTGAAGCCGAATACGATGTCGTACTGATGGACATCAACATGCCGGGAATCGGAGGCATCCGGGCGTGCCGCGAGATACGGAAGAGCCTGCCCCACTTGGGGATACTCATGCTGACGGTGCGCGACCGCGAGGAAGACAAAGTCACGGCGCTGGATGCGGGCGCCGACGACTACATTACGAAGCCATTTAGTATTCGTGAGCTGGCAGCGCGGATCCGGGCCGCGGTTCGGCGCTCAAGCACCTCAAGGGTTGATCCGGACGCGGTGATCCGAATTGGGAATATCGAACTTGATCCGGCTCGCAGACTGGTTCGCAAAGGCGGCGAGCCGGTTCACTTCACACCAACGGAGTTTGACCTTTTGCACTATCTCATGGCGCATGCCGGCCTGCCGATTACGCATGTGCGGCTACTGCGGGCGATTTGGGGACCTGAGTACGGAGGCGAACTGGAATATCTACGGACTTTCGTTCGCCAGTTGCGCAAGAAGCTCGAAGACGACCCAGCTGAACCCACATATCTGCTGACCGACAGCCACATCGGTTACCGGTTCGCAGAAGCGAAGCTGGAACCTGTCGGCGAAAAGGCGTGAAAGCAAGCGAATCTGTCTTGTCATACGTCGGTTGCGGGGACCGGAGTGCGAAGTGCTTCGCCTTAGAAGCTCTATCGACCCCTGTCGCGATGCCTGGAGGTCTCCTCATGAGACATGACGTCTTGATGGCCGTAAAAAAGCGAGAACGTGCTGCGCTGCTCAGACTGGCCAGCGAGATCGTTGACTCGGGCGAGCGGCGAGGCCGCCGCCTTTCCCGTGGGGAGGACGCGATGGTCGTTGAGTTAGTGAAGAAAGCTTAGCTATTGGAGCACGAGATCAACCGCCTGCAATTGGACCAGCGACGGGTGATAGCTTGGAAACACGATAAGCCAGAGGAGGTATAAACCAAACGTAGCCTGTATCGAAACACCTTAGCCCGCTCAACTCCGCGACTGCCAGACGCTTGCCTACGTAGGCCTCCTCGCATCCCGAGACGAAGCCGTGCGCTTGATCGCAACGCCGGCGACCTTCCGATCTTTATAGTTTCCGCATGCCTTCACTACGACTTCTTCAGGCTTCAATCGGCACGCTCAATATGGAGCGTGGAACGCAAATGTCACCCACCATTGAGAAGGTCGCCGTTCCAGCAGTTTTTTTCCGGGACCTCCTGGGAGCAGCAGGCGACCAGGAGGAAATCGGACGTCCAGACAGAGCGGAGGGCGAGGGCACAATAACCTGTTTCGCCGTGTCGAAAACTTGAGTTTGTGGCACACCCCCTGTGCCGAAAACATATGTTTTGGGCACGCCCGCATTCGCTTCTGTGGCCAGCACCGGTAAGTTCGCGGCATCGACCAATTACATCATGCCATAGGCTCCGGCGGGATCACGTGCCGCGCTGAAGTTGTGGCGCCTGGCCACTTGAGCGTAACATGCCCGACGCTGATATCTGGCCGTCGAGGGAATAGATGTCCCTGACGCCGTACCGTTTACCAACTCCGGGCCCACTTGGCGGAAAGTCTTAGAGCTGTATCGGAAACGCTCCGGCCGGATGAGGCTGGAGTGTGGGAACCGAATCCTGATGGCCGGAGCGTTTTTGATACAGCGACTTGAAGGAAGCGGTTTGGAAGTTCAAAGCTATGTAGTTTGGACGGTGATTGGTGTGGCCGGAGGGCAGGGGAAGTGCAGTGCGGGGTGCTCTTGATAGCGCATCTGGAGTGAATGATGGGGAGTCAGCGGCAGGTGTCTGCGCTGTCCATGCGTCTGCCTCAGAAGGTGAGCATACGACTCGCAATCGCGCCGGAGCACGCCGGATTTCCACTCGGCCTTTCCGGCCCTTCTGGCACAAGTCTACGCGTCGGCCCTGGTTGGCAAACGTTAGCACTCTATCGGAAGTGACGCGGCGCAGTTAGCCGGAGCAGGGAGCGACCTTTGCCTGCCGCGTCACTTTCGATAGAGCCGTTTGAAGTGAGCCGCTCGCGTTTGCGGCGGATGCGTCACCAGGGCGTATGTGTTTTGGATGGCGCTTTGGTACCTGAATGACGACCTCTGCAGCGCGTGGTTATGGTCCGTGGCGAGGGTGAAGAGTGTCTCGGAGTGGCGGATTCTGCGTCGCCAGCGTCGCGAAGCCCCCTT
>JBEKDV010000652.1:0-3029 GCA_050014175.1 Candidatus Solibacter sp.
GCGCCCCGCTGACGGCTCGCCAGCACCTGGTGGGCTGCGGGACGCTCTCGCAGGCGCTGCGCCTGGCGGCCGTGCGCACGCGCGAAGAGATCGGCGGTGTCAACCCGGCAGAGTGGCGCAACGCCCGGAACGTATCCTGGAAGACCACGGTCCTGGCCCTCAACACCGAAGTCGGCCAGGTGGTTTCCATCACCCACCCCGACGTGCCGGGCATGAAGGGCACGTGCACCGTCGCCAGTGGCGCCTGCAGCAGCCTGACGGGCGATCCTCTCGACGCGTTCATCGTCAACAAGGATGTCCTGATCAACGGCGTCCAGTGCACCGTGACGGGGATCACCGCCTCGAGCGGCGCGGTCACCGGCTTCACCGTCACGCCGGCGCCGGCGGATGCCTCGGGCGCCACGTTCCAATTCATCACGGGCGACTTCCGGATCCAGTCCTGGCGGCTGAACAAGGACTGGTCCGTGGACATCACCGCGCGCACCGTGACGGCATCGATGTACGACCTGACGGTCGGACCGAAGCCGTTGGACGTGGTGCCGGCTCCCTTGCCTGTGCTGTTCTACGCCATTCCATTCCGCCCGGCCTGGGCGCCGTACCAGGTCCAGGCTCCTTCCACGGACGCGCTCTTCCCGAACGAGTGGACCTTCGATCTATCCCAGGTCTACAACCCGAGCGCCGATGGCAACGCCCAGGCCAGCATAACCGCCACCGGGAAGCTGCCCGTCAACAGCTTCATTCCGAACGTGGGCGCGCCCAACATCACCTCGGGCGGCATCACGCAGGCCACCACGGGCGGCTGGATAAAGGGCGGGACGACGCTGCGCGTTGCGGTGTGTGCCACGGACGCCAACGGCGGCCTGACGCCGCCCAGCCAGATCGTCCTGCTGCAGTTCCCGGTCGGCACCGACACCAACGCGTTCACTCTCTCCGGCATCATCTGGCCGGCGGC
This sequence comes from Candidatus Solibacter sp., assembly GCA_050014175.1. Classification (GTDB taxonomy): domain Bacteria; phylum Acidobacteriota; class Terriglobia; order Bryobacterales; family Bryobacteraceae; genus Solibacter. The sequence goes on from JBEKDV010000652.1 coordinate 953, forward strand.
GTCCGGCCTCACCGGCTACGTGGTCTTCATGTCGACGGAGGACGACTTGATCTGCTACACCCACACCGGCAACCTGACGGCCAGCGGCAGCAGCTACACTCCCACTTCGATCACCTGCATTGGCCCGGTCCCGCGCTCGACCTGGGCACTGCCCAACAACAACGTCGCCGGCGTGTGGCTGAAGGGAAAACTGCTGGTGCACGGTGGCGTGCTGGGCGCGCGGGTGGACACCTGCACGGGGAGCACCATCGTGGCGGCCGAGACCATCGACGTGGCCGGCACCGACAACTGGGCGGGCCGGGTGCTCGCCATCATCGGTCGATACGACGGCGCGGCACCGTACGTCAGCTTCTCAATCACCGCGTTCAATCCCGCGACCGGGACGTTTACGCTCGCCACCGACGCGGCCGCGGCGGGAGTTCTCTCCGGGGACGCGTTCGTGGTCTGCTTCAAGGGCTACGACAACAGTTCGAACCCGCTGGTTCTCACCGACACCGGCCTGCTGGGCGCCGAGAGCGGGCACGGTGGCCTGATCGCCCACAAAGAGAAGGGCCTGGTCATCCGGGTGATCGCGGGAACGAACCGCGGCGCAACGGCCAAGGTCGTCGACAACACCACGACCGCGTACACCCTGGATCAGCCCTTGCTGATCGACGCCACCTCGGTGTGGATCGTCGAAGACACGGCGTGGTCTAACAGCGTCCGCTCCGACGACGCCAGTAACGCCAACTACCAACTGGCGACCTCGCTCACGCTGCCGACCACCAACTTCCTGGACTTCTCGATGCTGGTGGGCGGATTTACCGAGAATTCCAGCGGGCTGGAATCGAGCGACGCCTCGGCGCCCGTGCGCATGGTCTACATCTACGGCAACGGCTACGTCCAGGCGTTCATCAGCGATACCACCTACGCCATGAAACCCAGCGACCACGTGCTGACCTTCACCGGCGTGAACCAGACCTTGAACCTGCAGCCCAGCGACGCGATCCGGCGCTTCCCGCGGTACATCATCCACGCCGGCGTGGGCCCGCTCCTGGTGAACCCGGCCTCCGGCGACACGGTTGAGGGGATCGCCAGCGTCACTTTGAACCCGGGCGACCGCATGGTGCTCATGCCCAGCTCGTAAACCGTCATGGCAAACTGGACAATCATCGGCGGCAGCCAAGGCCCGGTCATCAACCCCCCGAGCGGAGGCGGCAGCAGCGGGGCGACGCTGGACGGTCTCGCGGAGAAGGCGACGTTCTTCGCCGGCTTCGGCACTCCGATCCTGCCGGGCCAGGACTATGGCGTCCGGCACATCGTGGCGCGCGCATCGACGCCGACAGCGCTGTACGCGTTCCTCTCGACCCCACCTCCGGGTGGAAGCTTCATGTTTGACGTGCTGCTCTCGCAGGACGCCGGCGTGACGTGGAACACGATTCTTGGGACGCCGATCAGCATTGTTTCGACAGCCATCGTCGAGTCCACCGATTTTGCGGCGGGCGCGGCATTTGCGCCCGGCAACCTGCTGCGCCTGGACGTGCTCTCGGCGGGTTTCTCCAGTGGGTTTCAATGCGTGCTGACCATGCAGGGCGCCACCACGCCAGGTTGGGACCGCGCCACGTTCATCTTCGGCATCAGCGGGAATCCGCCCGTGGGCCAGGACTTCGGCGGCTACTACATCGTCAGCCGGTTCACGGAGCCGGGCACGGTCTTCGTCAATGTCAAAAGCCCGCCCGGCGACGACGTCACCCTGGACCTGCAGGTTCTGCGCGACGGGATGTGGACCTCGATCCTGGCGGGGCCGCTCACCGTGGCTGCGGGCTTCGGCGGCGTGCTGTCGAGCCAGGAGTTCGCCCCTCGCATGGCGTTCGCGCCCGGCGATCTGATCCGGCCCTACCTCCTCAGCGGGTCTACGGCCTGCGGGATGGGCTACAACGTGGTTCTCGAAACGGAGGTTCTATAACATGGGAGTTATCTACTCTGGGCAGACGATCACCAACACCGTGGTGAGTGCTGCCACCAACGACACGCTCAATCAGGCCGTCGCGAACGCGCTGGTCGCTGCCGGCTGGAGCCTCATCAAGAGCGGATCGAG
>JBEKDV010000653.1:0-3027 GCA_050014175.1 Candidatus Solibacter sp.
GCCTTCTCGCCCGTTTCCAGCCCCTCCCCATAAGAACTGCTCGTGAGGTTTTCCCTCAAGCAGCTCACCCATGAGTTCGCTACTCTGAATTGGCCCCTTTCGATACTCTGATCTGGCCCCACCTGTAAACCATAAACCGTGTATCTTGTTTTGGGCCTCCGGGCCCAGAAGGACGGACGGTTTTGGAGAACAGGAGAGCCAAAGTGGAACTATACGAGCAGATTCGGCAGGAGTACGAACATGGGGCCGGAACGATCCGGGCGGTGGCCCGGAAACTGGGGGTGCACCGGCGAGAGGTGCGGAAGGCGCTGGCCAGCGCGATGCCGGCGGGACGCAAGGTTCCCGAGCGAGAGCGGCCGAAACTTGGGGCGGTGATCCCATGCATCGACGCGATTCTGGAGGCCGACCGCAAGGCGCCCAGAAAGCAGCGGCATACGGCGCACCGGATATGGATGCGACTGCGCCGCGAGAAACCGGAAGCCGAGGTAGCCGAGTCGACGGTACGTCAGTATGTGCGCGCCAGGAAGGCTGCCATGGGCCTGCTGGGGCACGAGATCTTTGTGCCGCAATCCTATCAGTTCGGTGGCGAGGCACAGGTGGATTGGTACGAAGGCTGGGTCGAGTTCGACGGCGAGGCCCGCAAAACTTACGTGTTCTGCTTACGCAGCATGGCCAGCGGGGGCGCCTTCCACCGGGCTTATCCGCACGCCAATCAGCAAGCGTTTCTGGAAGCGCACGAGCTGGCTTTTGCCTATTTTGGCGGTGTGTTTCGTGTTTTGCGTTACGACAACCTGAAGAGCGCCGTGAAGAAAATACTACGCGGCCATCAACGGGAGGAAACCGCGCGGTTCATCGGTTTCCGCTCGCACTGGGGATTCGCCTCGGAGTTCTGTACGCCCGGCGAGGGACACGAAAAAGGAGGCGTGGAGGGCGAAGGGGGCCAGTTCCGGCGAAACTATCTGGTGCCCGTGCCGTGCGTGCAGCACCTGGAGGAGTTGAACCTTCTGCTGGCGGCGGGATCGCGCGAGGAGCAGAACCGGGTGATCGCGGGTCGGGCGCAAACCGTTGGCGCGGGGATGATCGCCGAACGGGAGCATCTACTGCCCCTGGCCGACGAGGGCTTCGATCTGGCCTCGTTACATTTTCCGGAGATCGATGCCAGCGGGTGCGCGAAGGCGTTGACGAACTTCTATTCGGCGCCATTACCGGTGGGCACTTCGGTCCAGGTGAAGGTCTATTCGGCATACGTGGAGATCTGGCATCAGGCCAAGTGCGTAGCCCGGCACGAGCGCTGCTATGAGCGGCATAAGAAAGTGCTGGAGTTGGAGCATTATCTGGACGCGCTGACGAAGAAGCCGGGAGCCCTGGCCGGTTCGACGGCGTTGGAACAGTGCCGCGCACAAGGACGCTGGCCCGCCAGCTACGACCAGTTTTGGGGAGTGCTGAACGAGCGGGAGGGCAAACAGGCCGGAACGCGAGCCATGATCGACGTTCTACTGCTGGGCCGCGAGTATGGTGCCGCACGAGTGCGGCGAGCGGTGGAAGAGGCGTTGGAACTGGGCTGTTCGAACGTAGGGGCCATCCGCTACCTATTGAACGTCGACAATCTCGAGGAACTGCCAACGGCCAAACCGGTAGATATCGGGGCTCTGAGCCGTTATGACCGGCCGCAGCCGAGTCTGGACAACTACGAACGGTTACGGCCGAACTGGCCGGTGACGGAGGTGATTCAATGAGCGCCACCAAGTCGGTCCTGCAAGCGGCGATCCAGCAGTACGCCAAACAACTGCGATTACCCACGCTGGGCGATCAGTTTGCGCGCCTGGCCGAAGAAGCGGTGAAAGAAAAGCAATCGCACCTGAGTTATCTGGAGGCGCTGCTGGAAGCGGAAGTGGAGGAACGCGATCACCGGGCGATGGCGCGGAGGATACAGGAAGCGCACTTTCCGGCGGTGAAGACGCTGGAGGAGTTCGATTTCCAGGTGGTGCCGCATATTTCCGTGGCGGTGATGAGGAATCTGAGCGAGGGCGGATATCTGACGCGCAAGGAGCCCGTCATTTTTCTGGGTGAAACGGGGACGGGGAAGACGCACTTGGCAACCGCATTGGCGGTGGCCGCCTGCCGGCAGCACAAGCGGGTGCGGTTTACGACGGCGGCGGAAATGGTGACCGAGCTGATCGAAGCCAAGAATCAGTTGGAGCTAACGCGCGTGCGGAATCGCTGGACCCGCTACGACCTGATCGTGATCGACGAGCTGGGTTACGTGGTCATGCCGGATGCCGCGGCGGAGTTGCTGTTTCAGGTCATCGCGGGACGCGCCGAGCGATCGGCGGTGATCGTGACAACGAACTTACCCTTTTCCGAATGGACCACCAAGTTTCCCAATGCGCGGTTATGCAAGGCGATGCTGGACCGGTTGACGGACCAGGCCAACATTATTGAGACCGGGGACGAATCCTACCGGTTCCGGAGAACGCTGGCGAAGAAAGGCGGCAAGGCATGAGCCGCCAGCAGTGGTATTACGCGCACCTTCGTTGGGCCGTGATGGTGGATGGCAAAGAAGGGCTACGCCAATGGGAGGAGGCGGTGCACATCTTCCTGAGTGAGGATCGCGACACGGCATTCCAGCGGGCGCTGGAGATCGGTCATCAGGCCGAGCACAGCCATGACGAAGGGCGGCGTTGGGTGGAAAGCAGGCTGGCCCAGGTTGTGAGACTGGATTGCCTGGGCGGCGATCCGACCGAGTTTCAGGTCGTGTTGGGATACAGCAAGCCGACGGAGCACCTGCCGTTTGAACACATGTTCGATCCGGAAGGGAGCGTGCCGGAGTCGCCTTTTTAGGGACGGCCGGGTAGACAGGCAACGCCGGAATCCGCCATAAGGATGGCGACGGCGAACCGTTTTGGCCCTAACTCTAGTCGCCCTACGGGCTCCTTCCGTCAGGGCCAAAACGGGAAGAACTAGGAAAATGCCAGGTGGGGCCAGATCAGAGCATCAAAAGGGGCCAAATCAAGTTGACAAACCGAG
>JBEKDV010000654.1:0-3027 GCA_050014175.1 Candidatus Solibacter sp.
AGCACGGGCAACTCCCAGCTCGACTTCATTGACGTCCTCGTGCGGGTCCATGACCTCGACTGGAGCGCCGTCGAAGCGCTCCACCTGGACGAGTATGTCGGCATGTCGGCAGCGCATCCGGCCAGTTTCCGGCTGTGGCTGAAGACGAGGTTGGCCGACCGCGTTCCGCTCCGCGCCATGCATTATTTGAACGGTGGTGCGCCGGATTTGGAGGCCGAGTGCCGCCGCTACGGCGCCCTGCTCGCCGAGGCCCCCATCGACGTTGGCTTCATCGGAATCGGCGAAAACGGGCACATTGGCTTCAACGATCCACCGGTGGCGGACTTCACCGACCCTGTTCCAATCAAGGCAGTCCGTCTTGATGATGCCTGCCGGCGCCAGCAGGTTGGCGAAGGCCATTTCCCCGACATCTCCACCGTACCGGAGGGCGCATTATCGCTGACTTGTTCTGCCATCCTCGGTATGACGAACCTCATCTGCTGTGTTCCGGAACTCCGTAAGGCCAAAGCCGTGCAAGATACCATCGAAGGCCCCGTCTCCACGGCTTGTCCGGCATCGATTCTGAGAACTCATCCGCGCGCGCAGTTGTTCCTGGACCTCGAATCCGCCTCGCTGTTGAGGATCTGAAGACAGTACATGGACCCTACGGATGGGTTACGAAGTTCTGGAACCAGCGTCGTTCCTGGAACAGAGGAACCGGTTCAACCCGGACCAGCCCAGCGCAATCGGCAGCCTCTCCAGAGGGAGCGTTATTTCGTGTTATCGGTAGCTTTCCTCCAGCGCGATCAGCTCCAATCGGAGCCACGACCGTAGGGAGTGGTTGTGCCGTAATACGTCATCGTAATTCTGAAACGGCATACTCAGTGGGCCGTCCCGGCGTCGAAGTCCAGGGTGTCGCGCACTTTTTGCGCGAGTTGCATCGGCGTAAAAGGCTTGTGGAGGAAGGCCGCTCCCTGCTGGACGCCCTCCTTCAAAATCACGTCCTCGGTGTGACCGGACACGAACACGACTTTCAACCCGGGGCGCAGTTTGAGGGCTGCTTCGGCGAGTTCGCGCCCGCCCAGTTCCGGCATCACCACGTCGGTCACCAGCAGATCGATCTTGCCTGGATGGGTTTCGCACAGCTTCAGACCTTCGCGTCCGTTGCGGGCATCGATGACCCCGTACCCGCCTGCCTCCAGGACTATTCGTACCAGCTCGCGAACCGCATCTTCGTCCTCCACCAGGTAAATGCTCTCCGTGCCCCTGGGCGCCGTGGCCAGTCCTACGGGCGGATGCACACTCGGTTGGACCGCCTCGGCCACCGCCGGCAGGAGGATCCTGAAACTCGTGCCCTGTCCCACCGCGGACAGGCACCGGATGGCGCCGCCGCTTTGCTCCACGATGCCCAGGACCGTGGCCAAACCGAGCCCGGTTCCCTGGCCGGTTTCCTTGGTGGTGAAGAAAGGCTCGAAGATGTGCTTCTGCATTTGGGCATCCATGCCCACGCCGGTGTCGCGCACGGCCAGCATCGCGTAGCGGCCGGGCGGGAGGTCTTGCTCGCGCGCTTCGGCCTCCGCCAGGGTCAGGTTGGCGGTTTGAATGGTCAGCGTACCGTCAGCCGGCATGGCGTCGCGCGCATTCACCGCAAGGTTCATGATGGCGCGGCCGATTTCGCCGGGGTCGGCCCGCACCTGCCAGAGATCGGGTGCGCAGTCGATCGCCACCTGGATCCGTTCGCCCACCAGGTGGCGCAACATGCGGTCGAAGTCCGCCACGATGAGATTCAGGTCGAGTACCTTGGGTTGCAGCACCTGGCGCCGGCTGAAGGCCAGCAGTTGTTGGGTCAGCTCCGCGGCGTGTTTCCCTGCGTTAAGGATTTGGGTGATTCCTTCCCGCATCGGACCGCGCGCATCCAGCTCGCCCAGCAGCAAGTAGCTGTAGCCATTGATCACCGTCAGGAGGTTGTTGAAATCGTGGGCCACGCCGCCCGCCAGCCTCCCGATCGCATCCATTTTTTGGGATTGCCGCAACCGTTCTTCCAGTTCCTTGTGTTCCGTGACATCGCGCGCCGCGGCGAATACCCCCTGAAGCTTCCGGTCACGATCGTGGAAGGTGGTCGCGTTGTAGGACACCACTGTTTCCTTGCCATCCCTGGCACGCGCGGTAAGCTCATAGTCGGTGACCTTGCTTCCGCTCAGCACCCGCTTGATGCCTGCCTCGGCCCGCTCCGGATCGGTGAAGTAGTTCTTGAACGGCGCGCCGATCAGCTCATCGCGCGTGCAACCGGTGAGCGCCTCCATCTGCTTGTTGACGTCGGTGATGATGCCGGCCGGATCGGTGGTCATCAGCGCGTCGATGTTGGATTCGATGAGAGAGCGGGTGTAGAACTGCTGATCGCGCAGGCGCTGATCGAGCTGCTTCTGTTCGGCTTCTACCTGTTTGCGCGCGGTATTATCGGTGCCGATTAACAGATATCCGATGATGCCGCCAAGATCGTCGCGCAGCGCCGTAACCGACACGACCGCCGGAAAGCGGCTCCCATCCTTGCGGATGTAAGTCAGCTCGTAAATGTCTTCGATGCCGCGCGAGGCCTTGAAGACCAGCGCCTCGAAGCCTGCCTGCACCTCCATGTCCAACACCATCCGGATATTCGCCACGAAGTAACTGTGATAGGCGTGCGATGGACGTCCTGGCTTGGTCGGGTTATATCCCACCTTGGCGTCTTCCTGGTGCCCGTACAACGGCTTCACTGTAGTGTCCACATCTAATACCCAGGGCTCCTGTAGCAGCGGCTCGTAGCTGGCCTTCAGATGCCCTTTCATCCATTCTCCGCTGGCGGCTTCGTCCATGGCCTTCATCGCACGCCGCACCGAATCCTCGCTCGCTACCCTGGTCATTCCCAGCAACTCCGGATTGATACCGTCGCCCCGGATCGCGTTAATGTGGGCGTACCGCCAATGGCCGGCCAGCACCGATAGCACCAGAGTCCCCAGCACATTCCGCTTCTCCGGCGCGTTCCCACTGGTGTAGTGCAGAGGACAATCC
>JBEKDV010000655.1:0-3024 GCA_050014175.1 Candidatus Solibacter sp.
TCTTGAGGGCTGGGGCGTTGCGTTCCCGCGCCTTCCCCAGCGCGTATTGCGGATTGCCCTGGCCGAGTTTGCGCTCAAACAGCGCCCGGTAATACCAGGCGTCGCCATTTTCGTCGCAGGCTTCTTCCGCCTGCTTGAGCAGCAGCAGGCCGTTCGACAAATCGTCTCTGGCGGGCGAGGCGGAGACCAGTTCCAGCGCCCGGACCACCAGATCCTTGGACACGGCGCAGCCCTGCTGCGCGTGGCCGGCGGCCGCCAGCGCCAACATTGCGGCCCACAGTCTCAATTGGTTTTCCCCTTTTTGGGCGGCGTCTTGGCGGCGGGAGTGTCCGCTGGAGGGGACAGCCGCTTGTAGTGCTCCAGGGCGATTTCGATGCGGTTTACCGGCTCGATGAAGTACTTTTCCTGGGGATTGGCTTCGCCCGCCTTGCGGTATTGCATGACGGCCTGCTCGAAGTAACGTTTGGCGCTGGCCGGGCTCTCCGCCTTGTAACCGAGCGCTTCGTCTCCTACCCCGATGTTATACAGGCGGTAGGCATCGTCGCCTAAGTGGGGGAGCGGCGGCATGGTTTCCAATTCCTCGACGAACTTGGTCCATTGGCCGGCGTCGGCGTTGCGGTTGTTTTGATCGAGCGCGCCGCGCGCCAGCATGACTTCGACGCGTTCGTTGGTATCCACCAGGCGGCCCGCCACGCGCTGCGCGGTTTGGTCGACCAGAATTTCGACGACGTCCTCCATGGTGTGCGGTTCGTCCTGGCCTTCTTCATCCTTGTGCTTGGCGCCCGGATGGGGGATTTTGCCGAGGATCTTCTTGGTCTCGGAAATGGCGCCGCTCACCTGGTCGAACTCGTGGTTGTACTTGACGTCGAGCGGTTCGGCATCCACAAACTTGCCCGCGTGCGTCCTGGCCTGATAAGTCACCTGCAGGTGCCCGTTTACTTTCACGCCGGAAGGTTGACGCTGTCCCTTGCTCTTGCCGGACAGCAGCGTGTCGTACTTCGGCGTAGCCACGGCGTTACAGACCAGCACCTTGACGACAATCTGCGTATCGGGCTTGTCGGGATTGAGTTCGAGCTGGCTGTTGAAGCGGATAAGGCTGGTCTCGATCATGGACTGCAATTTTTCGGCAGCCAGCTTCCCGCACGGGTCCTGCGGTTTCTGCGCCGAAACTTTGACGTCGAAAGCGTTGCCCGGAAGTTTGACCGCGGCGGGCAACTTCCGTTCCAGAACGATGGTTTTCTTCAGCTTTCCGAAGCCTTGCCCAGGCAGCAAAGCCGGGCACAAGACCATCAAGCCAACGAGCGGCAGCCTGCGCATTCCCAAGCTCTCGGTACGGGGTCATCATATCACGAGCGAACTCCGGACTACAGGGCTTGAAGGGTGAATCCACTCCCTCCATCTCCACGACACCCCTGCTACAATTCCTTCTGCATGTTCCGCAAGGTCCTCATCGCCAATCGCGGCGAGATCGCCGTCCGCGTCATCCGCGCCCTCCGCGAAATGTCCATCCCCTCCGTCGCCGTCTTCTCCGACCCCGACCGCACCGCCCTCCACGTCCGCCTCGCCGATGAAGCCGCCCACGTCGGACCCGCCCCTTCCGCCGAAAGCTACCTCCGCATCGACCGCATCCTCGATGCCGCCCGCCGCCACGGCGCCGACGCCATCCACCCCGGCTACGGCTTCCTCTCCGAAAACGCCGATTTCGCCGCCGCCTGCGAATCCGCTCGCATCGCTTTCATCGGCCCGTCATCCGCCTCCATCCGCGCCATGGGCTCCAAAACCGCCGCCCGCCGCACCGCCATCGCCGCCGGCGCCCCCGTCATCCCCGGCACCGATCAGCCCGTCACCCTCGAAACCCTCCGCGCCTTCGCCGACACCCACGGCTTCCCCGTCCTCCTCAAAGCCGTGGCCGGCGGCGGCGGCAAAGGCATGCGCCGCGTCGATCGCGCTGCCGACCTCGAATCCGCCTTCCGCAACGCCGCCTCCGAAGCCGAGCGCGCCTTCCGCTCCCCCGAGATCTACGTCGAACGCCTCATCGAGCGCTCCCGCCACATCGAAATCCAGATCCTCGGCGACCTCCAAGGCAACATGGTCCACCTCGGCGAACGCGAGTGTTCCATCCAGCGACGCCACCAAAAAGTCATCGAGGAGTGCCCGTCGCCCCTCATCGCCATCCACCCCGAAATGCGCCACGAAATGGGCCAGGCCGCCATCCGCGCCGCCCGCGCCGCCGGCTACTACAACGCCGGCACCGTCGAATTCCTGGTCGATTCCGACTGCCGCTTCTACTTCCTCGAAATGAACACCCGCCTCCAGGTCGAACACCCCGTCACCGAGCTCGTCACCGGCCTCGACCTCGTCCGCCTCCAGATCGAAATCGCCGCCGGCGCGCCCCTCCCCTTCACCCAGGCCGACATCGCCTGGCGCGGCTCCGCCATCGAATGCCGCGTCTACGCCGAGGACCCCTACAACGATTTCCTCCCCTACCCCGGCAAAATCACCCGCCTCGACCGCCCCCTCGGCCCCGGCGTCCGCCTCGATGGCTGCGTCTACGCCGGCTGGACCGTCCCCATGGAGTACGATCCCCTCCTCGCCAAGCTCGCCGTCTGGGCCGACACCCGCGAACACGCCACCGCCCGCATGCTCCGCGCCCTCCGCGAACACGATGTCGGCGGCATCCGTACCAACCTCGCCTTCTTCCGCCAGATCCTGGAAGACCCCGAGTTCCGCGCCGCCAACCTGCATACCGGCTTCATCGAGGAATTCTTCCAGCGCCATACCGCGCCCGAGCCGCCGCCCGATCTCGCCGTCGTCGCCGCCCTGGCCGCCGCCCTCCACACCACCGCGCGCCAGCCCACCGCCACCGCCACCGCCGCCACCTCAACCCCCAGCCCCTGGCAAACCGCCGGAAGGGACGCTCTCCTCCGATGAAACTCTCTCTCACCATCGACGGCCGCCCCGACACCATCGACATCCTCACTCCCGCCCCATCCTGCCGCTTCCAACTCGGCGACGCCCCACCGC
>JBEKDV010000656.1:0-3007 GCA_050014175.1 Candidatus Solibacter sp.
GTTCTGTTCGGGCAAACAACGTCCCTTAGCGGGACGGTGGCCGACCCGTCGGGGGCCGTGATTCCAGGGGCCACAATCTCGATCGTTAACATCGAGACGGGCGCGCCGCGCGATGCGGTGAGCGATGCCCAGGGCCGCTATACGATGGCGCAGGTGATGCCGGGGACTTACAAACTCTCCGCCAAGGCGGCCGGCTTCGCCGACGTGGTGATCGACAGGGTCGAGCTCCTGGTAAACCAGCCGGCGACCCGGGCGATTACCTTCGAAAAAGTCGGCTCGACCATTACCACCATTGAGGTCGCCGGCGCCGCGGCCCAGGTGAACACGACCGACGCTTCCCTGGGCAATGCCGTCAGCGGATCGGCGATTGTGGAGTTGCCGTTTTTTGCGCGCAACGTGGTCAACCTGCTGCAGTTTCAGCCGGGTGTCACCTCCACGGGCGGCGGCTCGACCGACGAACGCGATGGCGCCGTGAACGGAGGCCGGGCGGATCAGTCCAACGTCTCGCTGGACGGGGTGGATGTCAACGACCAGAACGCGCGCACCGCCTTTACCAGCGTCCTGCGCGTGACGCTCGATTCCGTGGCGGAATTCCGCACCACCACCACCAACGGCGCCGCCGATGTCGGCCGCGGCTCCGGCGCCGACGTCGCCCTGGTCACCAAATCCGGCAGCAACGAATTCCATGGCTCGCTTTACGAATACCGGCGCGGCACCGAAACCGCGGCCAACAGTTTCTTCAGCAACCGCGCCGACGTGCCGATTGCCCCGCTGCTGATCAATGTCTTCGGCGGCTCGGCCGGCGCGCCCATCAAGAAGAACAAGGCGTTCATCTTTTTCAATTACGAGGGCCGCCGGGACGCCAGCTCCAGCAGCGTCACGCGCACCGTCCCCACCGAGACGATGAAGCAGGGCATTGTTCTGTACCACGACAAGAACAACGTACTCCACCAACTCGGGCCGACGGACATTCAAACCATCGATCCTTCGGGGATCGGCATCGATCCCGCCGCGCTCAAGGCGTTACAGGGGTTCCCGGTCGGCAACAGCAGCGCGGCAGGCGATGGGCTGAACACCACCGGGTACCTCTTCAACGCGCCCACCCACTCCGATCAGAACACCTATATCACCAGGTTGGATTACAAGCTGGACGAAGCCGGAAAGCACAACTTCTTCGCGCGCGGCAACCTCCAGAACGACAGCCAGAACGGCACCCCGCAGTTCCCCGGGCAGGTGCCCAACTCGGTGACGCTGGCCAACAACAAGGGCATGGCCGCAGGCTATACCGCGGTGCTGTCACCCAGCATGGTCGCCACCACCCGCTATGGCTTCACGCGCCGGCGGAGAGACGACCGGTATTCTGACCGGCAACTATGAATGGTTCCGCGGATTCACCACGCCTTTCGGTACCTCTACGGGGCTTGCCCGCATCGTCCCGGTGCACACCATTTCCCAGGATCTCTCCTGGAACAAAGGCGCCCACAGCTTCCACTTCGGCGCCACGGTGCGCCTGATCTCCAACAATTCCACCAGCTACTCGCACTCCTTCAGCAGCGCGTCGTCGAACCCCAGTTGGATCAAGGGCACCGGCAGCGATTTCACGCCCGCCTCGCTGAACATTGCCCGCAGCGACAACACCAGCTACCAGTACGCCATGGCCGCCCTGCTCGGCCTGGAGAGCCAGGGGACGGCCGACTATAACTACAAGACCGACGGCAGCCTGATCCCCATGGGCGCCCCGGTCATGCGCGACTTTGTGAACCACGAAGGCGAAATGTACGCGCAAGACACCTGGAAGGCGACCCGTAACCTCACCGTCACGGCGGGCGTGCGCTTCTCGCTGGCGCCGGCGGTTTACGAGGCCAACGGGCAGCAGGTTTCCCCCAGCATGCCGTTCCAGACCTTTATGAACACGCGCGCGGCTTTGGCCGACCAGGGTCTCTCGCAGATGGGAGTCGGGCTCGTCAGCTTCGTCGCCGGGAACAGCTCCGCGGGCAGGCCGCTCTACCCCGAACACAAGAACTGGTCTCCGCGCCTGGGCCTGGCCTACTCTCCCAAGGCGGAGAGCAGCCTGGCGAAATTCCTCTTCGGCGGCGCAGGCAAGACCTCCATCCGCGCCGGCGCCGGCATGTACTACGACGAGATGGGCCAGCCGCTGGCGCAGACCATCAACGCCAACGCCTTCGGCCTGGCCACCACTCTCACGACGCCACCCAACGTTCTGACCACTTCCCAACTCCCGCGGTACACCACGTTCTACACCGTGCCGAGCGCCATCGTGCCCGCGCCGGGTCCCTCCGGATTAGGCGCGCCCTATCCCACCTCCGGCGCCGGCTCGTTCGCCATCACCAGCAGCCTGGACGACAAGTTGAAGGCGCCCTACACCATGAACCTGAACTTCAGCGTGGGCCGCGATTTCGGTCATGGGTTCTTCCTCCAGGGGTCTTACGTCGGCCGTCTCTCACGCAACACCCTGACCGACCGCGATATGGCGGCGTACACCAACCTCAGGGACCCCAAGAGCGGTCAAACCTTCTACCAGGCGATGAACCAGTTAGCCACCATGATCGACTATCAAGGCGTTTCCATTGCGAGCATGCCAAAGATACCCTTCTTCGAAAACATGTGGCCGGCCGCCGCGGGTAATGGTTTCAGCGCCACGCAGGTCTGGGCGAAGGACTACTACGAGAACAATGCCCAGGGCGATTTTTCCGATGTGCTCAACGATTTCGACAACGCCGCCAACTGCCACGTGGGAAGCACGGTGTTTTCCGCAAGCGGTGGCGTCAACCAGGGCGCCTGCGGGGCGCAAGGCCCCTGGATGATGTTCAACCCGCAGTTCTCCGCGCTGGCCGCCTGGAGCTCCATAGGCAAGGGCGATTACCATGCCATGCAATGGACCCTTCGCGAGCGCTTCGGCAGCGGGCTGCAATTCGACCTCAACTACACCTGGTCGAAATCCATCGACCTCGGCTCCGCCCGGGAAAGCGATGCCGGCACCGGCAAC
>JBEKDV010000657.1:0-6980 GCA_050014175.1 Candidatus Solibacter sp.
GCGAATTCGCCGGACTGAATCTCGGCGAGGATTTTCTTCATTTCGGCGCGCGTCTGCTGGTTGACGATGCGCGGCCCGCGCGTGTAATCGCCGTATTCGGCGGTGTCGCTGACGCTGTAGCGCATGTAGCTGAGCCCGCCTTCCTGGATGAGGTCTACGATCAGTTTGAGTTCGTGGAGGCACTCGAAGTAGGCGATCTCCGGGGCGTAGCCGGCTTCCACCAGCGTCTCGAAACCAGCACGAATGAGCTCGGAGGTCCCGCCGCAGAGGACAGCCTGTTCGCCAAAGAGGTCGCTTTCCGTCTCTTCGCGGAAGGTGGTGTCGATCACGCCGGCCTTGAGGCAGCCGAGCGCGAGCGCGTAGGCCAGGGCGCGTTCCAGGGCCTGGCCGGTGGCGTTCTGTTGGACGGCGACGAGGGCGGGGACGCCGACGCCTTCGGTATAGAGTTCGCGGACGCGGTGGCCGGGGGCCTTGGGCGCGATCATGGAGACATCGATATCGGCGGGGGGAGTGATCTGGCCGAAGTGGATGTTGAAGCCGTGGGCGAACATGAGGGTCTTGCCCGCGGTCATGTGGGGGGCGATATCGCGGTTGTAGAGATCGGCCTGGATGTGGTCCGGGACGAGGATCATGACCACGCTGGCGATTTTCGCCGCTTCGGCGGCGGTGAGGACCTTGAGGCCGGCGGCTTCCGCCTTGGCGATGCTCGCCGGGAAAGACTCGGCGACGACGACATCGACGCCGGAATCGCGGAGGTTGAGGGCATGGGCGTGGCCTTGGCTGCCGTAGCCGATAATGGCGACCTTGCGGCCGGAGAGGTAATCGAGATTTCCGTCTTTTTCGTAGTAACGATTTGGCATAGGGGCTCCAGAGTTATTTTTGTATTGGCGTGGCTCCCACGGTGGAGACCGGGGGTTGGAGACGCAGTTTTTTGGAATCCAGGGCGATGGCAAGGGCGCCAGAACGCGTGACCTCGACTTCGCCATAGGCGCTCATCACATCGACGAATTCGCCCAGCTTTTCGGGGTCGCCGGTGACTTCGATGGCGTAGCCTTCCACCCCCGAATCGACCACGCGTCCGCCGAAGATCTCGGCTTCCTTGAGAACCGCGGTGCGGCTTTCCTGCGCCGTGCGAATGCGCAGCAGGACGAGTTCCCGGATGACGGCGGGACTCTCGGTGAGGTCGTTGGCCTGCAGCACATTGATCAGCTTGTTCATCTGCTTGATGACCTGGGCGCGCTGCAGGGAATCGACGTCCACCACGATCGTCATACGGGAGAGTTCGGGGTCCAGCGTGCGGGCCACCGTGAGGCTTTCAATATTGTAGCCGCGCTGGGAGAGCAGGCCGGTAACGCGCATCAGCGCGCCGGGCTTGTTTTCGAGCAGTAATGAGATGATCTGCAGCATATAGGTTCCTTAAAGACAGGCCGGGAGGCCTGTCCTACTTGGGTACGGCCACGGGTTGCGGCGGGCCGAGCACCATTTCATTGATGGCGCCGCCGGCGGGCACCATGGGATAGACACACTCAAACGGAGTGACCTTCACATTGAGCAGGTAAGGGCCGGGCTCTTTGACCGCCTCTTCCAGCGCGGATGCCAGCTCCCAGGGCTTGTCGATGGTGCGCCCCTTGAAACCATACGCGGCGGCCAGCTTTTCGGCGTCGGGGAAGGCGTCGAGCTGGACGGAGCTGAGACGGTCGTTGTAGAACAGCGTCTGCCACTGGCGGACCATGCCGAGATGGCCGTTGTTCATCACGACGATCTTGATGGGCAGGCCGTTGCCCGCGACCGTGGCCAGTTCGGGGATGGACATCTGGAAGCCGCCATCGCCGCAGATGGAGAAGACCAGCTTATCGGGCCGCGCGAACTGCGCGCCCACCGCGGAAGGCAGTCCGAAGCCCATGGAACCAAGTCCGCCGGAGTTGATCCAGAGGCGCGGTTCGTTGAAGCGGCAGAGCTGCGCGGCCCACATCTGGTGCTGGCCCACATCGCTGGTGATGATGGCATCGCCGCCCGAAAGGCGGTCGATCTCGGCCATCAGGTGCTGCGGTTTGATTTCGGTATCGCTGGTGGGCGTGTCGTAGGGGTGCTCCAGCTTCCACGCGCGGATCTGCTGCCACCAGGCGCGGCGCGCGGCGCTGCGCTTGGCGTCGGGTTCGGCGGGCGTCTCCTGAAGGAGCTTATTGAGTTTGGCCAGGACGCGTTTGACGTCGCCCACGATGGGCACTTCGGGCGTACGGATCTTGCCCACTTCGGCGGGGTCGATATCCACGTGGATGACTTTGGCATGCGGCGCGAAGGCGGCCAGGCGCCCGGTGACGCGATCGTCGAAGCGCACGCCGACGGCGATCAGCAGATCGGCGCCCGACAACGCCATATTGGCGGCGTAACTGCCGTGCATCCCCGGCATGGAGATGAAGTTGGGGTGGCTGCTGGGTAGCGCGCCCAGACCCATCAGGGTAGTGACGACGGGGACGTCGGTGAGCTGGACAAACTCGCACAGTTCGGCGGATGCGTTGGCGGCCACGATGCCGCCGCCGGAATAAACGAGCGGCCGCTCGGATTCCTCGACAAGTTGAGCGGCTCGCCGGATCTGGCCGGTGTGTCCCTCGGTGAAGACCTTGTAGCCGGGCAGGTGGATGGACGTCACCGGCTGGTAGTGGCCCTGCGCCTGCAAGACATCCTTGGTGACATCCACCAGGACCGGGCCGGGGCGTCCGGTGGCGGCGATGTAAAAGGCCTCATGGATGATCTGAGGAAGATCTTCGAGCTTCTTGACCAGGTAGTTGTGCTTGGTGCAGGGACGCGTGATGCCGAACGTGTCGGCTTCCTGGAAGGCGTCGCTGCCGATGAGTTTGCTGGTCACCTGTCCGGTGATGGCGACGATGGGAATCGAATCCATCATGGCGTCGACCAGGCCGGTGGTGAGGTTGGTGGCGCCGGGGCCGGAGGTGGCGCAGCAGACGCCCACCTTGCCCGTGGCGCGCGCGTAGCCTTGCGCACCAGCACGTGACGGATCTGGTGGTCGTACAGGACGTCGTAAAACGGGAGGGTGACACCGCCGGGGTAGCCGAACATGCAATCGACGCCTTCGCGGGCCAGGCATTCGGCCAGCATTCTCGCGCCGCTCATCAAAGTTGACATAAGGTTCGCCTCAGAAAAAAAGTCGTTGGAAAACAAAAAAGGCCATCAGCCGGTTTAGTTTCTCCCCGCTGATGGCCTTTGGAACTTGCTTCCGGCAGGCCTAAGCGGGGCCGGGTACGATGACCAGAATGCTGATAATAATGCCTACAGAAATACCGTAAGCGGTGGGGAACTGGGTCCGGCTTGTGAATCCACTGAGCATCGAGGAATGAAATTCGAGTGTAACTGACAAGTTTGGTAAATGCAAGTGGCGTTCGCTATTGATTATATTTATACGGTCATTTGCCGGCCGGTGGGGCAGGCCGTCAACCCGCGCGGCGGTAGGATAGAGAAATATGATGCGGCGGACCTTTCTGGGCGCGCCGGCCTCGGCGTGGAAGTGGACGAAGGAAAGGTACGCAATGCATCGCACGGTTAGTTTTCTGCTCTTGGCGCTGCCGGTTTTCGGACAATCGCCATTTTCATGGAGGGATCTGGGCGGAGGACGGGTCGAACTCAGCGAGCGGGGCAAGCCCGCGCTGGTCTATAACTACGGCCCGCAGTGGAAAGAGGGCGCTCCCGAAGACCGCCGCCGATGTTGCTACATCTTCCCCGTGTACACTCCGGCGGGCGTGTCCATGCTGGACGATTTCCCGCAGGATCACTGGCATCATCGCGGGCTATTCTGGGCGTGGCCGGTGGTGGAGACCGGGGGCAGGAAGTACGACCTTTGGATGACCTTCACGGCGAAGCACCGCCCCGTCAAGCCCCCGGTGACGAACGGCGGCACACTGCGGGCGCAAAACGTCTGGGAGGCCGGCGGCAAAGACATCGTGCGAGAAGATCTGCGCCTGACGGTGTTGCCGGCGCAGGGCAGCACGCGCGAGATGGACGTGGAACTCACGTGGGAGGCGCTGGGCGCGCCCGTCACGTTGCGCGGATCGGCGGAAGCGGGCAAAAGCTACGGCGGATTGAGCGCACGCTTCGCGCCGCGCGAGAGCACCACGCTGCGCGCTGACGGCGAAGTCCTGAGCAAGGATGAAGACCTGACTCCGCGGCGATGGGCGGAACTGGAAGCGGTTTACGGCGGCAAACGCGCGGTGCTGCGCATCACGCCGGACCCGAAGAACTTGGGCGCGCCGTACCAGTGGTGCCTGCGCGCGTACGGCTTCGTGGGCGCCTCGTTTCCGGGGCGCACCCCGGCCGTGGACGGCTACACGCTCGAAGCCGGCAAGCCGCTCACGCTGAAGTTCCGCGTGCAGGTACGCGATGGGATGTAGCGTAGCCTTTCAGGCTGCCACGCCGGCGTCCCTGCCGACGTTCTTCAGGCCTACCGCTTCGCGCCCGGCGCATTGAAGTAGCGTTCGGCGAACGCGATAAACGTCGGCCAGTTCGGCGCGGGAGTGTGCCCGCCGCTGTGCTGCCGGAACGCGATGTCGCCATCCATCAGGCCGGTCTCGATGGGCGGAAACTCCGTAGTCCCCATGTCCTTTTTACCCAGCAGCTTGTATACCGGCCCGGCGGCGGCCGCGGCCATGAAGCTGCCTTTGGCGTCCGCCCAGCCATCGCCGTTGGTGGCGCCGGCGCTGATGAATACCGGCCGCGGCGCGCACATGGCGATCAGTTCGTGAGAGTCCACCGGCAGATCGCCCCAGTTCAGCGGCCCGGCATATTGGAGGAAGTTACCGGCCATCCAGTGATACTCGCCGCTTCCGGCGACGTTCTCCACGATCTCCCCCCAATCGCGCCGGTGCAGTTTGGCCCCGCCTTCCCCGGACGAACTGACGAAGGCGATGGCGAAGCGCTCATCGTACGCCATGCCGACGAGCGTGGCCTTGCCCCAACGCGAATGGCCCTCCAGTCCGACGCGTTTGGCGTCCACCGCTTTGTCGGTCTCCATATAATCCAGCGCGCGGCCGGCGCCCCAGGCCCAGGCGCGCAGGACACCCCAGTCGTCCAGCTTACGGGGCTGACCTTTGTTGACCAGGCCGATGATTCCTTGCGTCAGACCGGCGCCGTTATCAGCCTGAATGCTGCTTGTGTTGAGGGTGGCATAGCCCCAGCCCTTGGCCAGCACCTGTTGTTGCCAGGTGGGTCCGGCCGGAGCACGGCCCGCACCCGGAGCGGCCGCGCCAGCCGGCACCGGTCCGCGCGCGCCGCCGCGGCCGGGTCCGAAGCCGCCACCGCCGAACTCCATGATCACCGGCACCGGACCGGTGGCGTTGGCCGGCGTGGTCAACGCCAACTGAATGTCCAAGGTAAGTTGCGGATACGTGGAGTTATCCACATGGCCCACCAGAGTTTTGGTGATCGCCGCAGCCTCGCCCACCGTCTCGTTAGTGGTCTTAGTGACCTCCCATTTCACTTTGGGCACGACCTTCGGCGCCCGCCCGTAGATTTCGCGGTCAAAATCTTCCACGATCTCCGGGCGGCGCAGCTTCCACCAATCGGCCGCCTTCTTCACCGGCTTGCCGTTCTTCAACACCAGTGGATCCGGCAGTTTGGGGAACGGGTTCGCCTTGGATTCATCGTAGTTCGCGTAGTAGGGCGACTCTTTATTGTTACCGTCCCTCCCGCGCCGGATGGTGGTCATGTGCAGCAGATCCATCAACCTCTGATGATCTGCCTCGGTCAGTTTCTGGCGTTCCAGCATTTCGGGCGTCAGTTGCGTGCAGTCTGTTGTTGGGCTCCCGTCTTCATGGGCACGAGCACCAACCCGGCCAGCGCCAGGCCCGCGGACCATACAATTACTTTCGGTGTGAACATGCTTGGCTCCTCTAGCTTACTTACTGCCGCGATAACTCTCCGGCGGGCCGAGGTAGCTCGGCTTGACGCCCCCCAGATTGACCACCAGTTTCTCCAACACCAGCGCGGGATCCACCATCCAGACCTTCAGCGTGTGATACCCGCTCCCGCTCAACGTATGGCTGGACTTCACTTTGCGCACGCTGTCTTTCACGGTGGTCTCCCAATCGCGCTGCGAATTTTGTGCCAGGGCATCGATAATGTGCGGCGGCTGGTCGTCGAAGGAAATGGCGTAGCGAAGACCGCGGCCCGGCACGAAGTTCAAAGTCGGCGAAAGAACCGCCTCCACCTCCACTTTCCCCGGATCGAACAAATACATCTCGTATTCCAGGCGCGGCGATTGCGGTGGGGACACGCTAGCTGCCGTCACCGGGAACACCGTCATCGCGGAGAACGTTCGCCCGTAATCGTCGATTTTGTCCCATCGAACCGCACCTGCATCCACTTTCCGGGTGAAATGTTCTGCCTCGATGGATACGTAGCCATCGGCCTCTACGAAGCCCTTCAGCGCGTTCTTCGCCGGCGTCTGCGGATTGTCCGCGCGCAGCTTGACGGTGACCGCGCTACCTGCGCCGGCAATGGTCACCGACCCGCTGGCACCGCCGCGCGGAGCCTTGCTCCAGTCCACGCTCACCCACAGGCGCTGCTCCTTCTCGACCATGCCCTTGGCGACGCTCAGCACGATCCACGGCGCGCTGGCGGTGGCGGTGAATTCGAAAGCCGCCTTTCCCTTGTTGAACACATCGATGTAGCGTCGCGGCTGGTTGAATACATCGAACCCTGGCAGGACTGCTTCTTCCCGCGCCACCGGCCAGGCCGCGGCCGAACCTTCCACGGCGACGCCCATCGCCGCTACCGCAGGAAGCTCGATTTCGGTTACGGCGGGCATGGTATTCTGCGGCGGCTCCTGCCAATTGGTGTAGCCGATATGCGTTTGGTCCATCATGTGGTTCCACTTGCCGTGGGCCATGGTGTGGTTGTAATACGCCGTAAGATCGATATCCGCTTGAAACAGCGCGCGTGTCTGCGCGGCCATTTCGTTGGCGCTGGCC
>JBEKDV010000658.1:0-3744 GCA_050014175.1 Candidatus Solibacter sp.
ACGTCTATATAGATGTTCAAGTTGACTGCTGTGAGAGGCCACCGGAGCCTGAGCATGGCGTGTTTTCCGCCTCAGGGTCTTCCGGATCGTGGGCGCTGCTTGCCGGGACTCCCGTACAGCGCAAACACGGAGGGCGGTTGCTCCAAAGATAGAAGCGCGTTAAGTGTATGCGACATGAATCGTCCTACCTCCAAAGCCTTGCACGAAACTCTTCTTCGCACGTTGCAGCCGAATGCATTCGCAGTATTTATGTCCGTCTACTATCGAGTCGCCTGGGTGGCGAAGCCGGGGAAGTTGGCGAGAATGACCACGAGTGACATCGTCGCCGAGACTGGGCTGAGCCGGCGGGCGGTCTCCACGCACCTGAAAGCTTTGAAGAAGAACGGTTACCTGACATTCAAGAATGTGGCGCGGACCGATATAAAAGGCGGACACTATGTCGACTACGGCGTGAATTGGTTCGCGATTCCGAAATCGACAAAGCCGGCAACTGCAGGGGCGTCGAAACCCCAGAAGACGAGAGTTCGGCCGCGTCCAACAGATGAGGAACGAAAGGAGATCCAGGCAAACGCCTGCATGATGGTCCGGCGTCAACTGGGAGCCATCATCAGCGACCACTCGGGAAAGCCTATCTCACGGAACGATCTGGACGGAATTGTATCGAAGCTTGGCCCACTAGATCGCATCACGCTCGACACCCTGGCCAGAGTTCAATTCCGCCTCAAGAAGATCAAGAGGGCAAAGGGAGCAGCCTACTACGCAGTGATAATTCCACGACTTCTCGGAGACCAACCCTATATCGAGCCTAGTGGCGCAAGTTCTCTATCATCCTTGGAATTCGTGTATCGTCCGGGTGCAGAATCTGCACTCCTTTAAAACAAAGCTATCTACCACGAGGCTATCTACCAAGAAGGTTACCTACCGCGGATTTGACGACTGCCTCCTCGACTGGCATGGTCCGGGGACGAGGGCTGGACAGGGGAAATCGGTCGCAAAAGCATGTCGACCGGAGATTTCCTTGAACTCGAGTTTGATTGCCTTCGGTCATGCGGATAACCAGGCCGTGCTCGACAGCCTCGGAACACGTTCGGAGTCTTGCCGTCGGCCAGAGCGCAATCCGCGCCGATAACCGCGGAAAGCCTTGTCCTCGCTTACTCCTCGTCTCGGAAGATCAGATTGGCAGCCTGACTGGTCTCGACGGCGTGCGGGTCGCTCAATCGGCTGGCCTGCATCTGAGCGAGCAGTGGCTCCGGCAAGCACTCCTGGAACTTGACGAAATCGGATTGATCTAAACCGCCTGGTTCTAATCCGGTCGAGGCTGACGTGAGCTGCTTCTGGAAGTCCTGCGGAAGGACGGCCGGGGTGATTGTGATCGACAGGTTGTCTGACCTACTCCCACCGTGGGCGAAGGCGCCCGCCAACTGGGCGTTTGCCAACAAGCCGGCGAAGGTCCACCACGTCGTGCGATCTTTATCCCGATCGAGTTCGACGACGAGGGCGTCTGGCGCCAGGGAGTTGGTCTCGGCAATCGCCAGGTTCACTTCAGCCAGTGCACGCCTGGACCATGCCTCGGCTGGCCCGCCTCCTAGGAGGATTTGCCGGATGGCCTGGCACATGTGGTAGCTGAGTGGCTGACTCTCGCCGAGCCAGCGCGAACGGCCGAAGCGTTCGGAGGGAACCACCTGGGCCGTCTTGTGCGCGTAATCGACGTGAGTGACCTGCCAGGCACGGCCTCCCAGCGAGAGGATCGTGGGTTCGCCATCCCGCCGCCGGAACGATAGCGGATGCACCGAACTCAAGTCCTTCAGCCCAGAGAACACCGTGAATACGGGCGGTGTGTCGGAAGACCGAGAGCAGCGCCATGTAGTTCTTGCCACCATACAGGTGCTCCCCCTCCGGGCCCATTCCCAGGATGGTGCCGTCCTCCACCAGGATCTGCCGCGAAAGCATGTACTCCAGCGTGCCCTTAACGTCCTCCCCGGTGATCTGCATCGACGGAAGGAGGCGGAGGAGCCACTCCCGCCATGCGCTCCGGCCGATCCCACCCTGCTGCAGGGCGAGCGTCATTAATTGCTGGGCGACGACGTGAAGGGGTTTCGGCGGCGGGGCCAACGGCTCAACATACCCCTCACGCCAGAGCAGAACGAGCGCGCTCGCCTGCAACAAGGCTGTTCGCGACGTTGTCAGGAACAGGCAGTTGCGCCGGGTGTCCGCCCGCCGACCCGTGCGCCCCAGCCTCTGGAGGAAAGATGACACCGTGCCCGGGGCATCCAATTGGATGACGCGGTCAAGGTCGCCGACGTCGATCCCCAACTCCAGCGTGCTTGTGGCAACGATCACGCAATCGCGTGCTTCCCGGAAGGCTGCCTCGGCATCCCGGCGCTGTTCGACACTCAGGGAACTGTGGGAGACGAAGGTGGAGACATCCTCTGCGCGGAGATGGGTAGCCAGTTCCTCCGTCCTGGCACGGCTGTCGCAGAAAACGAGCTTCTCGCCCCGATGGAGGATCCGCAGCACCCTGGCCGCGTTCCGAAGATTGCCCACGAAGTCGATCGTGACCTCCGCGTCCGCTGCGGGTGCGCCGGGGAGTGACACAAGCACCGAATCGCGCGTGGACCCGCCGGCAAGCCAGTGGAGCAACTTCTCGGGATTGCTGACGGTCGCCGACAGCCCGATTCGCTGCATGTCCAGCTTGGTGATATGCCGAATGCGCTCCAGGACGGCGAGCAGATGCCAGCCCCGATCGTCGCCGGCGAATGCGTGGATCTCGTCCACGATGATCGAGCGAACCGAGCCGAAGAAGAAAAACCGATCCGTGCGCCGGGAGATCAACAGCGCCTCCAGGCTCTCCGGCGTAGTCAGCAGAATGTTGAGTCTGCTCACCCGGCCTGGCCCACTTCGCTCATCTGATTTGGCCCACCTCCTGGGGTAGTTTTGCCAGCTCACCCGCAGTTTATCGGTTTTCGCCGCCAAGCGGGAACAGAGCCTGACGCCGACCAACGGGAGGCGCTACGACGCCTCAAGAGTCATGGTCTTGGTTTTCCTTTCATAGAACGGTTTTGGTTTTGAAACCCGAACCTGTCTACGCATGGTCGGTGCCGACCATCGGGAGGCATGCGTCCCGGGCCGCTGCTGGGTTCAGGTGACTTTCTTCTTTTCCCTCCCTTCCACCGTTCGACGAAAACGGTAAGACTCCGTTCCGGTCTCGATGATGTGCGCACGGTCCGTCACTCGATCCAGCAGCGCCTTGCATAACCGCGGATTCGGGAACACGTTTGTCCATTCCGAGAACGGCAAATTCGTTGTTAAGATCAGCGCGGTTTTCTCGGCCCGCTCCGCGATCACCTGAAACAGAAACTCCGCGCCAATATCCGCCAGCGGCACATAACCGACTTCATCCAAGGCGATCAGGTCGTACTTCATCCACTTCATCTGCACGCGCTTGACCTGATTGTTCTGCTTCGCCTCGACCAGATCGTTCACCAGGCTCGCCGCCGTGGTGAACCTGACCCGCCGTTTCTGCCGGCACGCAGCCACGCACAAGCCGGTCGCCAAGTGGGTCTTGCCCGTGCCGCAGTCCCCGATCAGTACCACCGGTTCGGCGCGATCAATATAGCCGCCTTCAGCCAACATCCGAATCTTCGCCGCATTGATTTGCGGAGCCTTGCCGAAGTCGAACTCCTCCAGAGTTTTGATGCGCGGCAGATACGCGCCGCGCAGCCGGTTGTCAATCGCATGCTGGTC
>JBEKDV010000659.1:0-2971 GCA_050014175.1 Candidatus Solibacter sp.
GTCGGGCCGGAGTAGAAGTGCGGACGTATCCCGAGCGTGTTGGATTAGTTGGAAGGATTTTGCAGCTTCGGGATCTGTATCGGCGGGCCGCTCAGGTCGACGCCGACTGCTATCACTGCAACGAGATGGACTCATGGTTTATCGGGGTTCTGCTGAAGCTAACACGGGGGAAGCGCGTCGTTTTCGACGTACACGAGCATTACCCCAGCACCTTCTCAGATTCGCGCTTCCCGCAATGGTCACATCCGATGATTGCGGCTGGCGTGAGGCTCTGGGTTCGGCTGCAATTGCCCTTCACGGATTACGTGGTACTCGCGAAAAAGAGCGTTGCTGAGGAGTACCGGTCGGCCCGCAATATATTGCTCGTGCAGAACTTCACGCCGCTCTGGCCTTCTCGCGCTCGGCGGAACGGATCGAATCGAGGCAATCGGGTTTGGGCCGTACATCTCGGGCTGATCAGCCGTCTGCGCGGCTGGCCACAGATGCTTGAGGCACTCGCACACACCACGAAGGATATAGGGCTCTGGGTAATTGGTACATTCAACGACGGTTCCCGGTTGCAGTTTGACCAGCGGGCTCGCGACCTCGGGCTCTCAGAGCGGATCAGGGTTGAGGAATGGCTCCCTTTCGACCAAGTCATGGAGCGACTGTTCGCCAGCCATATCGGTCTGGTGCTGTTTCAGCCGGGCGTCCGCAATCACGTGATGGCTTCGCCTCACAAGATCTTCGATTACATGCAGGCCGGCTTAGCGGTAATTGCACCTGATTTCGCGGTCGAAGTCGCTGAGGTCGTACGAGAGTCCGGCTGCGGAGTTCTGGTGAACCCTGCCGATCCAGTCGAAATTGCCGATGCTCTGGACCGCCTGGCTGAGCACACCAGCGAGCGGACGTACATGGGCCAGGCAGGCCGAAGAGCTGTGGAAGAGCGATACAACTGGGAGGCCGAGGGCAAGAAATTGGTCGAACTCTACCGGGAGATGAGTGCGTCGGCGCGCCAAGGCAGTAGGGTAAGGTCGTGTTGAGGGTTGAAGAGCTGCCGACGCGCTTGGTGCTGGCAAAGATGCGGAATGACTGGGATGAGTTCGAGTCCGCCACTGCATACCCGGGGAACGCTTCGGTGTATGGCGACTACTACGCTAGTGAACTGTTGTCACGGCCTCTGTTCCTGGAAGCATATGACGGTACGACCAAAGTGGCCCAGTGGCTGCTCTATCTTCGGCGTACGCCCCAGTCTCGATTCAGGTTGATCGCTGGCGCGTTTTGCGGACCACAACTGAGGAAAGAAACATCGCTGCCGTACGAGGAGGTGTTCGCCCCTTTCGTGGCGCACGTCCTGAATAAACACCGGCCGAGCAACTTCCATCTTCTAAGCTACGCGCTAGTGAGAGGTGTTTCCGAAACGGCGCTCAGGCAGAGCCGATTCTCGATAATTGAGGAGTACTATTCCTACGTAAACCGCCTTACCAACGACCCAGGATTGATTGAGCAGTTCGGCTCAACTCGGCGGTACGAGCTCCGGAAGGCACTGAAAGCTGGCTACGAATACCGGATCGGTATTCCGGTCGGTGATTATCACGATCTCTCGGTCATCAGTTATCGTAGGTCCGGCATGCGGGGTCCTCTGTACCGTACGTTGAAGCGTATTGACCGGTGCTTGGTCGCGCAGGGACTTGCGTTCCTGTCCGGCGTATATGTCGAAGACAAGCTGAATGCGGCATCTATCATCGTCCACCGGGGGACCACAGCCTATTATCTTTACGGGGCTTCAGCAGACAACAAAGCCCCAGGGGCAACAACATACCTTCAGTATGAGAACATGCGGCATGCACGCGGCTTAGGCCTCGCTCAGTATGACTTTGGAGGCGCGCGTCTGATTCATGACAAAGCTCGATCGCTCTCCGAGTTCAAACGACAATTTGGGGGTGAGTGCATCACTTGCTACGGCGGAGTGTACCGTTGAGAGAATACCTGCGTAGGACCTCGGTAGGGAAACAGGAGAGCAACCTTCGCGCACAGCAACTCTGGGAGCATCAGAGCGTGGGCGGCAAACGCTCCGCTGCGCTCCCGGGAACAAGGCAGTACTTTGCGGACCTATATCGGTATCGGTACGGGTACGAGCATCCTTGGATCCCGGACTTTTTCAACTTTGCTGGGCTCTCGGGGAAGGACGTGCTGGAGATAGGAATCGGGACCGGCCTAGACGCGGTCGAGATGGCACGCTGGGGTGCACGGTACACCGGCGTGGACGTAGTCGAAAATCACCTCCGGCTCACGAAGCAGAACTTCGCTATTAACCTCCCGGCATACGAACCTCGGTTGATTCACGGCGACCTGACTGCCACTGAGTTGCGAGTCCGCTTCGATGTCGTATACTCGTTCGGGGTCCTTCATCACATCGCGCATGAGCGCGAATACCTCCACCGCATCCACGATCTGCTCAAGCCGGGTGGACGCCTTCTTGTCGGGCTTTATGCCAACGTCAGCTTCTTTAACGCTTACATGGTGGCTCGCTGGTTGCTTGAACTGAAATGTCGTCGCATCCCACTTTCCAATTGGCGGAGTTCCGTGTCTGAAGGCTCCGCCTTGGAGCAGCCGGTTGTCATTCGCGTTCGCTCGCGACGTGACATTGAGAAGCTGTACAGGGAGGCAGGGTTCGAGCCGCGTCGGTACGCCAAGTATGGGTTTGTCCAGAACAATCTGCCCCTGATTGGCCGCGCGTGCCACCCGAACGGGGTTGTACTTCGGACCCTTGGGCGAATGCTCGGATGGTATCATCTGTTCGACTTCGAGCGGGTGACAGGGATACCGTTCGCGCAAGGCCGTTCTTGCGATCCTCAGCGTTGGGTTTGAATCTCACGCAGCTGGACTTCAAAAGACGCTAGTTTATCGGTCGTTGACCGGTCAATCCTGGCGTTGATCATTTCTGCCCGTACGCAGACAGGAACTTACGGATTGCCCATCGACCGAAGCA
>JBEKDV010000660.1:0-5118 GCA_050014175.1 Candidatus Solibacter sp.
CGCTGGAACTTCAGCCGTTGGGCTCGTGGCGTAGTTGGCGATTACCTGTGCCGCAATTGGCTGCGCGGCGGTGGGATCGAAGCCGCGAACCGACCGATTGAAGCGTTCCGTAAGCGGTCCTTCGAACTCCCAGCGCAGGCCGAGGCTCACCGAGAGCCGTGGGCTCACCTTCCAGTCGTCCTGCACAAAGAATCCCCAGACGGTAGACTGTTCGGCGTAACTATCAAATCGCGTGATGTTGCCGCCCGTAGGAAGACCGAGCAGCATCGAAGCCAGGTCCTGGCCGATAGGCGCGGCTGCAGAGTTGTCTAAAGGACCACGCGTCCAGGTCGTCCCGAAGTCAAGTTCCCCGGTCGCAGTGTTGTTTGTAAGGTTATCCGCCTTCTGGTAGGCGCGGAACTCCATGCCGGTTCTCACGTTGTGTGCCCCGATGAATCTATTGAGTGTCGCGGCGAAGATGTGGTAATCCTTGGGCTGGTACTCGCCGGAGTTGTAAGTGGGGGAGTATGCGCCGATGGTGATGGCCGGAAACATCATGTCGCCGGCGGGAACCAGGTTCTTCCACGAAGCCGGGAACCCGAGGGTCGTCAAGTCGAAACCAATATTGTCCCCAAGGCCGTGATAGGCCCGGATGGCGCGGGTGAAACTGTAACGCGTGTCCAGCACCGTCGTCGCGTTAAACGTGTAAACGTTATCCCACTGTGCGCCCAGCGGCGACGACCCGATGAAGAACTCCCCGGTGGCTGCGTCGCGGAACCAATTGTTATAGAAACTGGTACGTTTGTAGGCGTTCACTCGGAAGAACATACGGTCCTTCGAACCAATGTACTGATCTACCCGGGCAATGTGCGCGTAGTAATGGGCATTCTCCATGTCAGCGCTCCGATCGAGGTTGTTCGTTCCGTCCGCCGTGCCCGGCACATTGGGCATGGAGTAGTATTTGAGAATGTTGGTTGCGATGGGGCTGATGCGGGAAGCAGGCAGGATATTCCCGGGGAACGGATCGACCTGATACCGGCCGCCGGCAATCGCTCGCCGCGTCGCCGGATCGTAGATCTGGTACTTGCTGCCAAGCGCGAGCAGGTCGGAAAAATCGCCCGTGCGCTCCTTCGCCGTGGGTACAGTAAGGACCGAGCCGCGAGGTTTCATCTCGCGCAGAGCTTCATAAGCGTAAGTGAAGAAAGTGCGATTGCGGCCGTTGTAGATTTTCGGGAACACGATCGGGCCGGTCGCCGAAAGGCCCCAGCGGTTACTCTTCTGGTTGCTCTTTGGCAGCCCGGCTCGGTTCGAGAAAAAGTTATTGGCCCCAAAAACGGGGTTCATGTTCGCGTTGTAGAACGTGCCATGGAGGCCATTCGTGCCGCTCTTCAGGCTGACGTTGATGGCCCCGCCCTGCGTCTGGCCGATGCTGGCGTCAAAAGCACCTGTCTGGACCTTGAATTCGCTCACGATGTCGGCCGGAGGGGAAAAAGCAGCTGTGATCTGGTTACCTAGGTACGTCGTGACGTTCGGTGCCCCGTCCAGGGTGACCACGCTTGTGAATGCCCTAGCGCCGTTGATCGCGTAGCCGACGTTGTCCGTGTTCAGGTACGGCTCGTCCTCGGTATGCCCGCCGCTGTAGGCATAGGCGGTCCCAGGAGCCAGTACAATCAAGTGATAGGCCACGCCCCAAGGCACCGGCAGGTCCTGAACGCGGCGAGCATCGATTACCTGGCCCGTCACCGCGCCGGCTGTATCGAGTAGCGGACCCTCCCCTGTGACCGTTACGGTCTCGGTGAAAGATCCAACCTCCAAGGTAATATTGAGCTCGGTGCGGTCACCAACTTGCAATTCGACGCCCTCCCGCACGAAGTGCTTGAAGCCCTTCGCCTCAGCGCTAATGCGGTAAGCGGCAGGGTTGAGGAATGGCAGCACGTAGTTTCCCTGGTCGTTGGTAGCCGTCTTGAACGTGACCCCGGTGGCCTGGTTGGTGACGCCAATGGCGACCTTAGGAACGACGGCATTCGAGATATCGGTTACGCGGCCCAACAGGGTGGCGCGACTCTCCTGGGCCAGGCAGATGCCGACCCCACTTAGCATCAGAACCACAAATGCAAGTTGCAATCTCATCGTTCTCTCCTCAAATGGCCCTTTTCGCTCTTTACAGGGCCGGGGACCTCATCGCCCGGCCCGATTGCCCAGCGGTTTTTGGGCAGAACAAGTGTGACTGTATTGCAGTTGGCACCTCATGTCAATGAGCATTTTCAAAATATTGAAACTGCTCTGGACTTCCGCTGAGATCCCGGCTCGCAACGCTCGAGTGAAGGGAATTCAAGCATGTTGAAAAACCGTTTGACATAGAGCATGACCGGCGTTAAATTCTGTCTCATAAGGAGAAACCTATGGCTTCGGAAATTGGCCGGCGCGAATTCATGACAGCTGCGGTGCCCCTCGGCGCCGGACTGGCTATGGCCGCCGATCTCGCCACGAAACCGATGAGCGAAGTGAGGCTGGGCTTCATTGGCGTCGGCGGGCGCGGCAGTGCCCTCGTGCAACAGTTCCTGAGCGTCAAAGGATGCCGGGTTGTCGCCATCTGCGATATCCGTCCGGAGCGCGTCGCCAGGATGCAGCGCGCCGCGGAAACAGCGGGCCAGCCCACCCCCGCCGCCTACGACCGCGGGGAAACCGACTATCTCCGCATGTGCGACCGCAACGACGTGGATTTGGTGGGAATTGCCACGCCCTGGAATCTGCACGCCCCTATGTCCGTCGCCGCATTGAACCGGGGCAAGCACGTTGGCGTCGAGACGCCTCCCGCGCAGACCGTGGTGGAATGCTGGCAGATGCTGGAAGCCGCGGAAAAGGCCGGCAGACACTGTATGCTGCTGGAGAACTACTGCTACACGCGCGAGGTGATGTGCGTCTTGAATATGGTGCGCCAGGGTCTCTTCGGCGAGCCTATGCACGTTTATGCCGGCTATCAAAAAGAAAAGAGGCGCTTTATTACTCGTTTAACGCCGACGGTTCCCTGACCTTTGCCGGCGAGGGTTCGCGCAATAAGCAAGGCAATACATATCCCTGCCACTTCGCGGGTCCATCGGCGCATTGGCTCGATATCAATCGCGGCGACTATTTCGACTACCTTGTCTCCATGGGCAGCAATTCGCGCGCCTATAACCAATATGCCCGGGAAATCTTCGGCCCGAATAACCGATACGCCACTGAAAAGTTCGACATGGCAGACATCAGCAACACCATGATCCGGACCAAGAACGGACGTTCGATGCATCTGATCAACGATACGAAGCTGCCGCGGCCTTATCGCCACCTTTACAATCTGATGGGCACCAACGGTCTCTTTGAGAACCAGGACTCGCGGGTCCACATCCACGGCCGCAGTCCGGGTGAGTGGACCGTGGCGGGGAAGCGCGAAGTGGCGCGGAAATTCGAACCTCTTTCCAACTATTACAAGGAGTTCGAGCACCCGCTGTGGCGGGACATGGGAGAGCGCGCCAAGACGAGCGGACACGGCGGGGGTGACTTCCTGTGCTGCTATCGCGTGATCGAAGCGCTTCTGACCGGGACATACCCGGATGTCGATGTCTACGACACCGTGGTGTGGAGTTCGATCGTGGACCTTTCGGAACAATCCGCACGGAACCGCAGCAAGCCCGTGGATTTCCCCGACTTCACGCGCGGGCTCTGGAAGGCCCGGAAGCCGTTGCCCATCCGTGGCATGAGCGTCTGACCGGGTCCCCCAAGAGCCGTTTTTTGCTCAGTAGAAGAACTTCAGTTGTATCTGAATGCGCCGTGCGAATCCCTCTGTGGCAGTCACGGTGCCGAACGCGGTGCTGTACTGATTCGTGTTTGGAGCCGCGAAGCATGCATGATTGAAGGCGTTCAGGAAGTCGGCCCGCAACTGAACTTTTTTCCTCTCCCCCCCGAGCTTCCAATCCTTCGATGCCGCCAGGTTCCAGATGTTATAGGCGTCGGTGCGGACGCTCGGGAACAGCACCGAAGCGGTCACGAGATTGTCGGCGAGCGCGTTGCTGGAGTTGCGCTCGAACCCCGCCGTGTTGAACCACTCGTTGATATTGCGGTCGGATCGCGGGATATCCTTCAGATTTCCGTAGTACAGCATGTTGCCGAAACCTAAGGGCCACATCTCCTGCCAGTTGAAGAAGACTTCCACTTGCCAGTTGCCGCCGATGGCCTCCACCGCGCGATTGCTGTTGCCGAGCAGGCGCTTGCCCTTCCCGAACGGTAATTCATAAACCCCGGTGAAAGTCCAAACCTTGGGGAAGTCCTGGTCGGAAATATCCTTGGCCGGCGAAGGGTCGGCCGCATTCAGGTAACTGGTGGCCTGCATTAGCTTCGACCAGGTGAACGAGCCCTGAATGGTGAAACCTTGGGCAAACCGTCGCTCGAATCTCGTTTGCAGGCTGTGATACCAGGAATAGCCGTCGTAGTTGGTCGTGGTCACCCCTGTGAATTGTGGGTAGGGCAGGAGCAACTGCGTGCGGGCAACCTGCTGCCCGGAGAGACCCGTCCCTGGCAGCAACGGATAAAACGGATTGGAAACGTTGGTACTCAAGTAGTTTATGGTGGTCTGATCGCGGACAGGGCTAGTGCTCAGATACTTGTCCGGAAGCGCATCTAGGTTGCGGCTGATCTCGATGTGCGTACCCCGATTGCCGACGTAAGTGACTTCGCCCAGGATCTTGCCCGGCAGTTCCCGCTGGATGCTGAACTGCCACCTTTGCATGTAAGCGTTGAGCGGATTTGGGTTGAAAAAGCTCACGCTGTTGCCGAGGTACGTCTGGGCCCCGAGCTTCGACCCACTGGGTGCGATGACTCCGTTGGGGAAGGGATTGTTTACCGTGGCGGCAAACGTTAGGCCGCTATCGAGCGAGGAAACCAGGCTCGTGGTCTGACTGAAACCGGTTTGAATCACGTCGCCTCGAATCTGTCCGAGCGTGCTGTAAAACAAGCCGTAACCGGCGCGCAGAACGGTCTTGCCGTTCAAGCTGTAGGCCACCGAAACCCGAGGCATCAAATTGTCTTTCTTGGTGTTATAAAGGGTGCGCGGCCCGTTCACGCCGGCATAGTTGATGCCACCGGCCACTGTAAACTGACTCG
>JBEKDV010000661.1:0-2960 GCA_050014175.1 Candidatus Solibacter sp.
ACTCTGCGCTCAGCAGTGCCATTATAGATTCCTCCAGATTTGTATTGGAATTAGCCGCCCGGCGGGCGGCTTCTGAGGGAATCGTAGAGAACAGACTCGGAACGGTCAAGATCCGTGATGGGACTTGTCCGACCAACTCGAGCGCGTTGCGCTACGATGGCGGCATGCCCGCTTATGACGGATGGCTCAAGGCTTGGGTCAGAATGACCGACGATCAGCTTAAGACTGCGACTCGCGACTACATCTGGCTCGCACAAGTCAACCCGGACACCGACACCAAACGTCGTAACGAGATCATTGCCGAAGTCGAAGGCCGGGGGAACGGGTGACCATCGAAAGGCACCTATGGCTGCGCCGCTGCCGATCTACAATGGTGGTGACGCACTGCGACTCCAATACGAGCGTTCATTCACATGCCAACGAAACTAACAACCGAAATCCTCACCGCCGCCATCGAAGGCTTCGAGTTCCAAAAGCAAAAAATAGACATCCAGATTGCCTCACTCCGGGCCATGCTGTCCGGTCGGCCCGCAAAACCCGCCGCCACGCCGGAACCGCCAAAGCGTAAACGGCGAAAGATGAGCGCCGCTGGCAGGAAAGCGATTGCCGAAGCGCAGCGAAAGAGATGGGCTGAGTCGAAGCGGCAATCTGAACAGTCGCAAGCCACGCCGGAAGCCGCGAAGCCCAAGCGGAAGCTGAGTCGTGCTGGAAGGGCAGCAATCATCGCCGCCACCAAACGGCGGTGGGCGCTAAAGCGTGCCGAAGCTGCGAAAGCGAAGCCAACCGTAAAGAAGAGCATTTCAAAGAAGACTCCGGTCAAGAAGACAACTGCCAAGAAATAGGTGCCGAAGGCAGCGAAAAAGACGGCCACGCTTCCGCCACCCGTTGTGGCGGCTGGTGGCGAATAGACGATCAGCTAGTCACGCTTGACTTCATGCCCGAAAACGCGGCTCTTCGATTCCTCGCACGCCCACTCTGATCCGGAATAGATCTCCAGCGCGCGATTCGCGAGTGGCGAGAGCCTGGGGCAGCGGAGCCCGGGCCGAAGTGACGTACAACTCGTCGAGATTCGCGCCGCCGAACGTACAACTCGTCGGGTAGGTTACCGGCAGCATGATTTCCCGTTCCAGCCGTCCAGTTGGGTCGTATCTGGCGACCCTTGCGCCTCCCCACCGCGCGCTCCACAAGCAACCTTCGCTGTCTACAGTCAGGCCGTCGGGAACGCCTTCCCCTTCCGGAACTTGTATCCATACGCGCCGGTTTGCGACCGTGCTCGAAGACGCATCGAAGTCATACGCGAAGATAACCCGGCGGCGTGTGTCCGTGAAATACATCGTGCGATTGTCCGGGCTCCAGGCGATGCCATTCGAGGCGCCGATTCCCACTTCCATTTTCTGGACCGAGCGGCGAGGTCCGAGCCGGTATAGTGCGCTCGTGAAACCTGGCCCAAGGCTGCCTGCCCAGAAGTTGCCCTGGCGGTCCACGGCGGCGTCATTGAGACGGGCCGCGGGGCGCCCCTCCTCGGGATCCGCGATCACCTCAAGGGGACCGTCGGGCGAGTTCCACAAGGCAAATCCCTGACTCGTGGCCATCACCAGCTTGTCGGATCTTGCCACAATGCCTATCGCGTAGACCGGAACTCCGGCATCGAACGTCTCCACCTGTCCGGTCATGGGGCGGAAAGAGTAAAAGCAGCGCCGTTCGATGTCGACCCACAGGAGGAGTCCACGTTCCGAATCCCAGACCGGCCCTTCGCCGAGCTGATTGCCTATCTCTAGGAAGTGATCGACTTCTAAATCCAAAATCCCCCCGAGATATTCAGTTCACAGCCCGTCACATGACTCGCGCCCTCCGAGACCAGATAAGACACGCCGGCGGCGATGTCCTCCACATTCTCCAGCCTTCCCAGCGGCGCCTCTGTGGAGACCTTATCCAGAAACTCCCGGCCAGAATTGCCCGGCATGTGTCGTGAGCGAAGTTCAATTTCGCCTTCAGTGGGCACCCATCCCACGGTCACCCAGTTGACTCGAATCCTGTCCGCCAGCAAAGCGCGTGCCAGGGCCTTCGTCATTGTTAAGAGTGCGCCTTTAGATGTTGCGTACGCGACGCGATCCCCGCGGCTGCGGAAAGGCGTTGTGGAACCGATGTTGACAATCGACCCGCCGCCCTGTTTCCTGAAGTAGGGAATCGCCGACTGGGAGCACAGGAACGGGCCCCTGACATTGACCGCGTAAACCTGGTCCCACATTTCCGCCGTTGTGTCCTGAATCTCCGCAATTGGGAAGACGCCGGCGTTGTTTACCAGCACATCCAGCCGTTGATACCGGTCCGCTGCCGCCTCAATCAATCTCCGGCAAGCCTCTGCATCCGCCATGTCCGTGGGGAGGAAGCATGCGGTGCCGCCCTCGTCAGTGATATTCCGGGCGATCTCCTCGCCCTTCGCTATCCGGCGTCCGGACACCGCAACGGTAAAGCCGTCAGCCGCCAGCCGGCGAACAATGCCTTCGCCAATGCCGCCGGTTGAACCGGTCACCACGGCAACTTTATGGTTCTTGGCCATCTTCGTTGCCCCATCACTTCGCAAATATCCTGATTACCAGGGGTTCCTCAAACAAGCGGATCCTCACCGCCCGCTCGTCCTGCACGGCATAGTAAACCGGGTCGGGAGCCGGTAACCACCGCGGTCCTTCCCAACGGCCCGCTTCGACCCGCAGTTTCTTGAGCGCGGGCCACTTCGCCATCGGCGTTTCGAGCGTTACCGATGCCTTCCAGCCGATCACGAGGAACTCGTCCGGCTCCGGATGCAGAACCATTAGCTGCCCGCCGGGGTCGTAGACGACGCCGACTTTGGCTCCGGCCACCTCGGTCTCCCTGGTTTCGCCATCCAAGAGAACCTTCAACTGGTCGGTCCCGGCGCATAGCGCGATGGGTGCAGCCGCGCGTGCAACGCCTGTGTATGC
>JBEKDV010000662.1:0-2948 GCA_050014175.1 Candidatus Solibacter sp.
GGCGACGATTCCACCAGTGGCAGCTTCGAGGTGGAAGAGTACAAGAAGCCGGAGTACGAAGTCCGCGTCACGCCCACCAAGACGCGCATCCTGCAAGGCGAGAGCGCGCAGGCGGTGATCGATTCCCGTTACTACTTTGGCGAGCCGGTGGCGGGGGCCAAGTTGAAGTACGCGGTCTTTCGCAGCCGCTACTGGCTGCCGCTGTGGTTGGATTCCGATGAGGATTTGCCGCCCGACAACGGCGACGCCGAGGGCAACGACTACGGCGAAGAGCAGATTGTGGACAGCGAAGGCCAACTGGATGCCGAAGGCAAGCTGACCATCGATTTTCCGACCACGGTTTCCGACCGCAAGACGGATTATCGCTATCACATCGAAGCCCGCGTCACCGACGAGGGCAAACGCGAAATTGTGGGCCGCGGCAGCGTGATTGCCACCTACGGCAGCTTCGTGGTGAACGCGAGCCCCGACCATTACTTTTACCAGCCCGGCGCGACTGCCGCCATCACCGCGGAGGCGCGCGACTACGATCTCAAACCGGTGCGCACGCGCATCCACGTGGAACTCTTCCGCTGGAGTTACCGGCAGCATTCCCACACGGCGGCCCTGCGCACGGCCGACGTGGACACAGGCGCCGATGGCACCGGCATCGCGCCAATCGCCATTCCGCCGCAGGGCGGCTCTTATCGTCTGCGGGTCAGCGCGCGCACTCCCGAAGGCCGCGAGGTGGAGGATTTCACTTACCTCTGGGTCTCCGGTGCGGGCGAGAACGATGCCGGCGAGGGCAACCGCAAGACGGTGCAAATCATCCCCGACAAGAAAACGTACCGAGCCGGCGAGACCGCCAAGGTGCTCATCGTCACCGGGAAACCGAACACTCCCGTGCTGGTCTCTATCGAAGGGCGCGATCTGCGCAGCCACCGCGTCATGCGCTCGCCCGATGCCACCGCCGTTCTCGAAGTGCCGGTGACCGCGCAGGACGAACCCGGCATCTGGGTCTCCGCCCAATATTTGCGCAAAGGCGTGATGTACCAGGGGACGAAAAATCTCAAGGTGCCGCCGGTGAGCCACCAGCTCAATGTCAACATTGCCACCGATAAGCCGCAGTACCGGCCCGGCGATACAGCTCAATACACGGTGCAGGTGACCGGCGGCGATGGCAAGCCGGCTTCCGGCGCCGAACTCTCGCTCGGCGTGGTCGACGAGGCCATCTACGCCATACGCCCCGAGACCATCCAGGGCCCGCTGGCCTACTTCTTCAGCCACGACTGGAATATGGTGCACACCGAGGATTCGCTCAACTTCTATTTCAACGGCGAAGCCGGCAAGCGCCGCATGCGTCTGGCGGCCTTGCGCGCACCCTCGCGTCTGGCCCAACTCAAGCCGGACAGCCTGGTGCAGCCCAAAATCCGCAAGGCCTTCCCCGATACCGCATTCTGGGCCGCCGACCTGGTGACCGATGGCGCTGGTAAGGCGCAGGCCAAAGTGGAGTTCCCCGATTCGCTGACCACGTGGCGCGCCACCGCGCGCGGCGTCACCGCCGATACCAAAGTGGGCGCCGCTACCGCCAAGACCATCGTGCGCAAAAACCTCATCCTGCGCCTGGCCGTGCCGCGCTTTTTCGTGCAGGGCGATGAGATCATGATCTCCGCCCTGGTCCACAACTACCTGACCACCGAAAAGACGGTGCGCGTTTCGCTCGGTCTCAAGGGCCTGGACGTGTTGGATGGCGCCACCCGCGATGTCCGCGTGCTGCCGCGCGGCGACGCCCGCCTGGATTGGCGCGTACGTGCGCAGCAGGTGCGTAATGCGGTGATCACCGGCAAGGCGCTCTCCGATGAGGAGAGCGATGCGCTGGAGCTGGAGCTTCCGGTGAACGTTCCGGGGGTGAAGCTGAGCCAGGCGCGCGGCGGAGCGTTGGCCGCGGGAACGAGCGCCGCTTTCGACCTCACCTTCCCGGCGACCGTGCAGCCCGGCTCGCGCCTGCTCGGCATCCGCGTCTCGCCTTCCATCGCGGGTTCGCTCTTCGGCGCGCTGGATTACCTCATCACCTATCCCTATGGCTGTGTGGAGCAGACCATGTCGAGCTTCCTGCCCAATATCGTGGTCACGCAGGCGGTGAGCGAACTCGGCCTCAAGGTCAGCCTGGATACCGCCGCCGCGCAGCAGAAGATCCGCGCCGGCATCGATCGCCTGAATAACTTTCAGCACGAAGATGGCGGCTG
This sequence comes from Candidatus Solibacter sp., assembly GCA_050014175.1. Classification (GTDB taxonomy): domain Bacteria; phylum Acidobacteriota; class Terriglobia; order Bryobacterales; family Bryobacteraceae; genus Solibacter. Next base: position 2,226 of record JBEKDV010000662.1, read on the forward strand.
GGGCTGGTGGGAGACCGACGAGAGCCACCCGTTCATGACCGCCTACGTGGTGACCGGCCTGTCGCAGGCCAAAGCCGCCGGCGTGCAGGTGGACGCCGATCGCATTGAGAAAGGCGTCCAGTGGATCGGCAAGGCCTTCGCCGCCGATCCCAAGCTCGCCTTCGACCTGCGCGCCTACATGCAGTACGCGCAGGCGGTGGCGGGCAAACCCGATGCCGCCGCGCTGGGCCAGGTCTTCGAGCAGCGCGCCAAACTCACTCCTTACGGTCTCGCCATCTTCGGCCTCGCGCTGGAGCAGGTGAAGGACGCGCGCGCCGGTGAGATCGCTTCCGCTCTGGAGCAGAACGTCCAGCAGGATGCCGAGCAGGCATGGTGGACGGCAACGCGCGACCAGATGCTGGATTTTGCCGAGGACGCCACGCCCGAGGCCACCGCCTATGCCGTGAAGTTCCTCTCCCACCAGCGCCCCAACTCCGCGCTGCTGCCCAAGGCGGCGCTCTGGCTGATGAACCATCGCAACGAAGGCTACTGGTGGAGCAGCACCAAGCAGACCGCCATGGTGATCTACGGCCTCACCGACTATCTGAAAGCCACCGGCGAGCTCAATCCCAATATAGTCGCCACGGTGACGGTCAACGATGCGGCCGTGCTCACGCAGAAACTCGACCAGGCCACCGCGCTCGGCGTGCCCGAACTTACGCTGGACGAGAGCCGGCTCCAGCC
>JBEKDV010000663.1:0-2940 GCA_050014175.1 Candidatus Solibacter sp.
CATACTTAGGTCGGTCTGTCAACACAAATCAACAATAGACAGACTCAATTTAGGCCGTCAGATCACCGCCGAGCGCAAATCGAATCAAAACAAACCGGGCGGAAAATGTAGAAACTCCAGGGGCAGGCTTCAGCCTGCCAACGGCCTAAGGTGGGGCAGGCTTCAGCCTGCCAACGCCCGCTTGCCGGCGCATGTTTCCCGGGCTCCGGGCCAGGGACCAATGGACGCAGCTGTCTGCATATTTTACAATCTGACTAGTCGGACTGGTCTATCGGGATTTTTGCCGCCCCAGAGCCTCTGAGTCAGCCTACCTCGACAGTCGCTATCTCGTCCTCGAGAGCTTCGGTCCCCGCAGTCATGGAGACGCCATCAACGAGCATGGCTGGCATTGGTCTCTTCCCTGATTCAGGACCTCTTCAACGCCCGTTTGCGATTGATGGAGGACGTTCTGAGGCCCTGCGAGATATGGCCGTCGACAACCGTTCTTCCCACAAGTGTACGGAGTACTGGGCCCGAAAAGTGCTTCGGCACCAGTGGCGAGCGAACCTACTTGATGGCGATGGTCGCATCAGACCGGGAAGACGCCGCGCCAATGGTAACAACCAGTGGGACCGCATTGCCCGTGGGAGCATTGGCCGGGATGAGCAGATTAATTTGCACCTCCCCGGAGTACACCAGGCCATCAAATGCTAGGTTCGCGGCGGGAACCGCAACACCTCCCAGGCTCACACTCACCGGGAGCATGGGAGCCGGATAGCTAGGGCCGGGGGGTTGAGTGCCATCGGTGAGCGTGGTGTTGACAAGGCCTTGTCCGGTTAGCCAGAATGCGACGTAGGTGTTGCGGAGAGCGGGGTTGGAAGCGGAGTTGAACGTCCCATCCTGATTGACCATCCATGCCTGACCGGGCCCGTAAGCCTGTGTAAAGATTCCAGGTGAGGAGGCGGCGACAGGAATGGTTACGGTGTTGCCCTTGACGCCGTTGAACTGGACTTCGATGGTGGTGTTTTGCAAACCCGAAACGCCGAATGGCACGAGGACGTTGACTTGTCCATCCTGCGCATACGTCAGATAGGCCGCTGTCCCGCCGATCGAGACGCTCGAGCCGGCCAGTTGCGTGGTCATCGCGGAACTGACCCCGGTTGCCGGACCGAGTCCGGTACCTTTCAGGGTGATGAATTCGTTGGGAGCGATTCCGCCCGTCTGGAAGGTCGCGGCATTGAACACATCAACCGAACTTCGGCGCACCGTGATTTGCGGAGCCGTGGTGGGCGCGATCTTTGCCACGAAGCCGTGGGTACAGCAGTTGGGGTTGGAAGCCGGGTTGGTGGTTTCGAATGCGCCCGGAGTGGTGATCAGGTCGCGGCCCAGATTATTGCCGGCCACGTAGAGGTTGCCGGAGGCGTCAATCGCCAGGCCGCCTGTCGTCATGGCATCGAGCTGGCCGGACCCGACGCCCGTGGCAAATAGCAGGTTCGCCCCCGTGGGATCGAGTTCGAAAACAACCTGCCCGGGGCTTCCGCCGCTCCCGGGAGACTCGACGGGGTTGACTAATGGAAAATTCGGGTTGGAGATCGCCGTGATGTAAACATTCCCCTTGCTATCTAACTGGATGGGACCGACATCGGATAAGTTGTCGCCTCCATCCTGCCTGGCTCCGCCCACGTAAGTGGACCATAGAATGGAAGTCGCCGTTGAGTTGAGCTTGGTCACGTGGGCGGCCGCGCAGCCTCCTCCTGATCCGCAAGCCGTTCCATAAACGCCGCTGGTTACCGGAAAATCGACGGAATTGGTGTATCCGGTGACATAGACATTGCCGGCGCCATCGACGGTTATGCCGCTGAGGTAATCGCTGGTATTGCTGGTGTGCCCACCCAAATAAGTGCCCCAGGCCAGCGATGCCCCGGCGGCGGAAGCCACCGGATTGAACTTCGCGATGAAGCCCCGCCAGGCCGGAGAATTGTTATTCGCCGGATCAAGCAACGTGGTGGGCTGGACCACGCCGGAGGTCGTCGGCAGCTTGCCGGCGTGGGTGTGCCCAATCAGATAGAAATCGCCGTTCGCATCCACCGTCACGCCGGTCGCAAACGTCGGGCCGCAGCCGGAATTGCAGGCCAATCCGTTCAAGTCGCCGTACATCGTGGAATAGAGGAGCTTGGCGCCGGTGGGATCGAACACCGACACGTAGCCGTATTGGGGTGAGCCACCCGTGGTCAGGCTTCCGCCAATCACCGCGCCGCTGGTGATCGGAAAGCAGGCCTGGTATGTGTAACTCGTCTGGCAATTCTGGGCCTCCCAGCCGGCCACATAAGCGCGGCCGGCGGAATCCACCGCGATCCCCGTGGCGTTCCCGCTCAGGAATGTCGAGTACACCAGTCCGGTTCCCGTGGCATTCAGCTTGGTCACAAACGCGGAAGAATTTCCGGAATTACAGCCCGCGGGATAGGGCGGCGGGAGATTGCTGGCCAGCGGGTCGCAGACGGTCTGGTAGGCGCCGGCGGTGGTGGGGAAATTTACGGAGTTCGTCATCCCCGTCACGTAGGCTTCGCCGTTGATATCCACGGCGATGCCAAAAGCCTCTTCGGTTCCGTTGCCGCCTAGGTAAGTGGAATACACTAGCGAGGTGCCATCGGGGCTGAACTTCGTGACGTACGCCGAAGGCCACTGCCCGGCTTTCGACGGAAGCGAACCTTGGTAGCCGTTCTTGCTGGGAAAGTCCGACGAGTAAGTGTACCCCGTCACGTACGCACTGCCTGACGAATCCACGGCGATGCCTTGCGTCGACCCTTGTCCGTTACCCGGTCCGGTCGTATTCCCGATATAATCGGTGCTGCTCCCGGCAAGATAGGTGGCATAGCTGAGCACGGGATCGATCATGAGCACCTGCGAATGGTCGTAGCGGCCAACCCGGAAGCGTATCTCGTTGCCGGCCACGGCGTACCA
>JBEKDV010000664.1:0-2916 GCA_050014175.1 Candidatus Solibacter sp.
CGTCAGCATCGTAGAGGAGTTCATCAACTTGATCGTGGCGCAGCGCGCTTACGAGGCAAACTCCAAGGTGGTCAAGGCTGCCGACGACATGTATCAACAGGTCAACAACCTGAAGCAATGATTCTTCGGATTGTAGTTGCGCTCTGCTGTGCTGCGCGATTCGCTCCCGCGCAGGTACGAGCATGTAAACCAGTCGAGGGAGACCGCATTTGGGGAAAGACCCTGGCGGAATCCCTCCCTGAGTTTCGAGCGCTGCCACCCGATGCATTGCTGGGCAATATGCCTCCACCCGGTTCGAAGCGCACGTTCCATGCCTCCGAGTTAGCGACGCTCGCGCAGCACTATGGGATCCGGCTCGATTCCCCGCAAGACGTCTGTTTTGAGTGGCCGATGGCGCCGCTAGACCGCGATCGCGTGATGCAGGACATGCGCGAGTCGCTACAAACTCCCGACGCTCGCATCGAAATTGCCGACATGATTCTTAGCCCGGTTCCGCACGGACGTTTGGAGTTTCGCCGTGAAATGCTCGGAAGGCCTGCTTCCGCGGCACAAAGAGATCCCGTTTTGTGGCGAGGCGAGGTGGTGTATGGCGGCGATCACCGGTACGCCGTGTGGGCCAAAGTGCGCGTGAAGATAGCGTGCGAAAAACTGATCGCCGTGGAAGCGCTGAAACCCGGCCTGCCCATCGATCCACGGAAAGTGCGGGTAGAGCACGGCGATTGTTTCCCGGCGTCGCACGGGTCCGGGCCAAAGGCGCCGGCGGATCTCCAGGGTCTGGTCGCCGCGCGGGCAATTGCGGCGGGCGCCGAGATCCTCACCGAGTCTCTGGTTCAAGCCAACGACGTCAACCGCGGCGATGTGGTACATGTCGATGTCCGCAGCGGTGCGGCCCGTCTGGCGTTCACCGCCAAAGCCGAATCGGGCGGGCGTAGTGGCGATTACATCGCGGTGCGAAATCCTTCCAGCAACAGGATCTTTCAGGCTCGCATCGAGGGCAGGGATAAAGTCGTCGTGCAAACCGAATTTGTCGCAAATGTCCGGTAGCGGGTAAATAAAATGCATTCGAGAGCCTACATTCTCACTTTCGTTCTGGCAATTTTCGCCACGGCAGACTATGGCGCGGACAAGCCCAAGAAGACGCCCGAGCCGAGCGCGTTGGATAAGTACCTGCAGGAGGCGCTCAAGCAGCAGGCTGCGCCGGTGCAGCCATCGGCGGGCTCTCTGTGGTCGCCGGCCTCGCGCCTGACGGATGTAGGCAGCGATGTGCGCGCCGCGCAGGCCGACGACCTGGTGACTATCGTGGTGGCCGAGTCAGCTTCGGCAGTGGCCACCGGAGCCACCAAAACGGCGCGCGCCTCGATAGCCCAGAGCCAGATCAGCGCGCTGGGCGGCAAGAAGAGCGTCAACGGCGCCGCTCAGAATCTTCTAAACCTCAACAGCAGCCAGTCGCTGGATGGTTCCGGCACCACTTCGCGCGGCGCCACACTGAGCACCACCTTAAGCGCCCGCGTCACCCATGTGCTGCCCAACGGCTACCTTGTGCTGGAAGGGACCAAGGATGTTCAGGTCAACTCCGAGCACCAGGTAGTTACCGTTCGCGGCGTGATCCGCCCCGCCGATTTGACCACGGGGAACATTATCAGTTCCAACCAGATTGCCCAGATGGAAATCAAGATCAACGGTAAGGGTGTGGTCAACGACGCAATCCGGCGGCCTAACATTCTGTATCGGATTCTGTTGGGCATTTTGCCTTTCTAAAGACTATGAAACATCTGTTCAGCGCCCTTTTCGTATTGCACTCCATTGCCGTTCCGTACGCTCGCGCCGCCACCAGGCTGAAGGAACTGGTTTCGCTCGAAGGGGTGCGTGACAACCAATTGATGGGCTATGGACTGGTAGTTGGGTTGGCCGGCACCGGCGACCGGCAGCAGTCGGTCTTTTCCGCCCAGAGTGTGACCAACCTGCTGGAGCGCATGGGGATGAAGGTGTCTCCGACTGCTATCCAGGTGAAGAACACCGCGGCGGTGATGGTCACGGCGACGTTGCCTCCGTTTTCGCAGGCCGGTTCGCGCATCGATGTGAACGTCGCCGCACTCGGCGATGCCCCCAGCTTGCAAGGCGGGGTCCTTCTCATGAGCGGACTCAGGGGGCCTGACGGCCAGGTTTACGCGGTGGCACAGGGCCCGCTCGTGCTGGGTGGATTCATCGCCGGAAGCGGCGGCAACACTCGATCCGTGAATCATCCTACCGTGGGCCGCGTTCCCAACGGGGCCATTGTGGAGCGTGGAGCGCCGAGCGTGAATCTCACGGCCCATCTGCGGCTACAGCTCCAGAGAGCCGATTTCGTCACCGCCGCGCGTGTGGCGGGAGCTCTCAACAAAAGGTTCGGTGCGGTCGCCCATGCCGAGAACTCGGCGCTGGTCACAGTCTCGCTTCCCGCGGAGTACCTAACCAGGACCACCGAGTTCGTTGCGGAACTGGAGGGGCTGACCGTGGAGACGGACACCGAAGCGGTCATCGTGGTCAACGAGCGCACAGGCACAATCGTGATGGGGAAAGACGTGCATATCGCGCCGGTTGCCATCATGCAGGGTAATCTGAACGTGGAGATACAGACAACCGAGAGCGTTTCCCAACCCAATGCGCTGAGCACCGGCACGACGCAGGTGACCCAACAGACCAATGTGGCGGTGAAGCAGGAACCCTCACGCAGCGTGCTGTTGAAACAGGGCGCGACGGTCGAAGAACTGGTTCGCGCCCTCACTGCCATCGGCTCCAGCCCACGCGACATTATTTCGATTCTGCAAAATCTCAAAGCGGCCGGCGCCCTGGATGCCGATCTGAGGGTGATTTAGGAGGCAAAAATGATTGATTCGATACCAGCGGGAGTCCCGGCGGGTTCCACTACCGCGGCGC
>JBEKDV010000665.1:0-2911 GCA_050014175.1 Candidatus Solibacter sp.
CAACGCTGCTAGCGCGGAGGTCTCTCGTTCCATTCGACGGTCGCCAGGCCCCTCGCGATGCTACCGCCCAAGAACGCCCCCGCCATCTGCACCGGATCATAGTTGGCGGTCGCCACCGGGTAGGACAGGTTGACAGAGAGGGCCTTGGCCCTCATGTCAAGCCCCGCGCTCGCGTCCGTGGTGGAGATTCCCTCCAGTCTTTCGGCGTCGTAAATCACGACCTGCAGGTAGAGAATGTCGCTGCTGCCGGTGATCGTTCCGCTGGCTGGAACAGGCGTCGGCGCCGACCCTTCCACGCGCGAGCCGCCCGGGGCGCTGGCCGCGGCGTGCGTCGTCGCTCCTGCGAAGGCCGACGTCGTGCTGGGCTGAGGATTACCGTCAAGGTCAAAGCCGTCCCCAGCCAGGACCACACCACCAGCCACGAACGCCACGCAGGTGTCCGCCAGGACGGCCACCGATCCATCAGCTTCGCAGCCACCACCGAGGATCGCATTCCCGTCGCCTGCCAGGTCCGAGGCCCCGCCGCAGACGATGGCGCCAGCCTTGAGGTTCGCGCCCTGGATCGAAAACGCATCGGACGTCCCGCCGAGCGTCTCCGCGCTCTCCACCAGGACGTACCCACCAAGCCCCGTTGACGATGGCCGGGCTGAACGCCGAAGCCTGGCCGACGTAGGCGACCTGGGTGTCGCCGGCAAGGGAGCTATTGCCCCACGACGGCGCGAAGATCCGCGTGGTCGGGACGCCCTCGACGAGGGGGGCTGCGCCCGTGAGCGTGCCTGTCGTCCAGACGATGCGCTTGGCCTGGCCGGTGATGTCACTGGCGCTATCCAGCTCGCCGGTGGCGACCGCCCGGCGTATCCCCGCGCCCGTGATCCCGCTCGTGCCCGCCAGCGTCCCGGTCGGGAACACCAGGCGAGTCGCAACACCGGTGGTCGCGCCGGCGCCCGCCGACGTGGCCGTCGCGAACGTCACGAACCTCGCGGCGCCGGCCAGCGTGCTCGTGCCCGCCAGCGTGCCGGTCGGGAGCACTTTGCGGATCGCGGCGCCGGCCAGCGTGCTTGTACCGGCCAGCGAGGCGCCACTCGGACGCGCAGATCGCCGCCATCGCCGGTAGCATTTCGGCATTTGGCTTTAACGCTCCGATCTTGGTGGACTCCAAATCGGGAATTCTTGCGGGTCACGGCCAGATATCTAGCTGCCCTCAAGCTGGGCCTGCTCACGGTTCCGGTGGTCATCCTGGATCACCTCAGCGAGATAGAGAAGCGCGCCTACATCCTGGCCGACAACAAGTTGGCCGAACTCTCTTCCTTCGACGACGAACTGCTCCGTGCGGAACTTGCCGAACTCCGGGATGCTGAGATTGACCTGGGAGCGCTCGGCTTTGACCATGACGAACTGGCCGTGCTGCTCGCCGATGCCGAAAGCCCAGTTTCCGACGCCGATCCGGAGGAAGAGGAAATCCCCGAGCCGCCCGCCGAGCCGGTTACACGCGTGGACGACATTTGGTGCATCGCCGGGCATCGTCTCGCCTGCGGCGATTGCCGCGACCGTGGCATCGTTAACAGGCTGTTCGACGGCGTGAAGGCAAACCTGGTGATCACCTCGCCGCCGTACGCCACGCAGCGCGAATACGACAAGTCCAGCGGCTTCACGCCGATTCCGCCGGAGTGGTATATCGACTGGTACAAGGTGGTCGCCGACAACATCGCCGATGTGCTCGCGCCCGACGGTTCGTACTTCCTGTTATGCGGTTCACCGCATAAGAGGCAGTATGCGGAGACCATGATTATGCGGAGTCGGCGGCGTTCCGGCAGTGGATAGCCGCCAAAACCAGTGAGTGGCACTTCGCATAACGTGACGCTGCATGATGATTCGATATCCATGATGCCGACCTGGCATCAATGGAGAATCGTCATGTCTACTTCGTATGCGTAAGAGGAACCGCACCTTGACGCCGACGGTTGGAGCTACTGTTGCCGGGCGGCCCAGGCGGCAGGGGTGAGGTCGGCGAGGCGCTGTATAGGGACGTCCGCGATGCCTGGCATGACTCCGGTCAGGTACCCGCGGATCGGAATCTTCAGCCGCCGGCAGGTCTCCACGATGGACGCGATGGCCGCCACTTTCGGCCCGGCGTCCTTGCTCCCGACGTGGATCCAGTTCTTGCGGCCCAGCGCAACCGGCCGCATCGAGTTCTCCGCGAGGTTGTTGCTCAATTCCAGCTCGGGGTACTCCAGGAAGCGCGTGAGCTTCCGCCAAAGCGAGAACGTGTACTTCGCCGCTCTCCCCAACGCACTCGAAGGCAGCGCACTGGTGCGGACCGTCTCGATCTCCTCACCGATGGTCGCCAGCCATGGCGTGGCTCTCTCCAGCCGCAGGGCATGCCGCCCGGCGTGATCGAGCTTCCGTTCGCGCGCCTCGGCGTCGATACCGAACAACTCATCGATCCACGCCACCATGCGCACGGCGACGACATCGCCGGGGTCGAGTTTGGCCGCCTCGAAGAACTGATGGTTGTGGCCGCTTCCGTCGTGCATCTGCACGTCCACCGTTGTCTCATCCGCTTGAAGGTAACTTCCTCCGAGTAACTCGCGGCGCATCACGGAGACGATGGGGATGAGTAACTCGCCTACCCGCATCACCCATCCATCCAGCGTCGCACGGCTGATCTCGACACCCGCCTCGCGATCCAGCATCGCGCTCTGGCGGTACAGCGGCAGATGGTCGCTGTACTTCGCCACCACCGTGTCGATCACCACCCGGTCGCTCGCCAAGCCCTTTTCGACGATCCGGGCCGGCGCCGCGGCCGCCGTCACGCCGCCTTCTTGGCAGCATTTGCAGGCGCGCTTTTCGCGCTTGGTCACCACCACGAAGTACTTGGCGGGCTCGACGTCCAACTGCTCGCTGGTCTCGT
>JBEKDV010000666.1:0-2911 GCA_050014175.1 Candidatus Solibacter sp.
ATGTTCCCGTCGCGTAGCGACGCCGCGATGGTAGACGTGGGTTTCAACCCACGGTCAATGTCCCCCGTGTGGTCGATTCGTCGCGTAGCGACGACCGAACGGTGTCAGCCATCGCTGCGCGACATTACTCCTCATCGGATCGACATCGCGTTTCAGAAGTTGCTCGAACCAGGAGGCTATTCGCGGGCCACGGTCTGCCGGGAACGGCCCCTGCCAAGGAGCAGGGTTGACGGCGGAGGTAAGTGAGTGTATACTTACCTTATGGCAACCCGGGGGCGATCCATGAAGACTTCCTCGAAAATGTCGGGCGCGGATCGCCGCGCGGCGATCATTAGCGCGGCCCGGACAGTGTTCGTCGAGAGGGGATTCGACAAGACGACCACCCGGGCGCTGGCGGAGGCGGCGGGGGTCTCCGAGGCGCTGCTGTTCAAGCACTTTCGGAACAAGGAAGCCCTCTACTCCGCCATTCAGATGTCCTGCTTCAACAAAGAGGGCGCCCACATTGCCGCGCGCTTGGAATCGTTGGAGCCATCCACGGCAGCGCTGGTGTTTCTGGTCCGCGATCTGGTGTCCCACATCTTGGCAGGACCGCCCGACGACGAGGGACATCTCTTCTTCCGCCTTGTTCTTCGCAGCCTCATGGAGGAGGGCGAGTTCACCCGGATGGCTATCCAGGGAGGACCGTGCCGGTGGGTCAAGAAGGTCGCAGCATGCATCAAGGCGGCAAACCGGGCGGGTGATTTGCTCGCTCGACCCGTTTCCGCGAGCCTGGCAGGCTGGATGGTCCACCAGTTGGTTACCGGGCTCCTGCTCCACTCGTTGCCCCGCGAAGCGGTGATCGACTACAGAGTGTCCCACGAGGAACTCGTGCAACAGGTCGTTTGGTTCTGCCTGCGCGGCATGGGCCTGAAAGAAGAGGCGATCCGGCGATGTTACGCGTGCAAGGAACTTCCATGAGACGAGCCTTCGCAATTCTATTGTTGTTGGGCGTCGCTGGGGGCGGCGCGGCGTATTATGCTCGACACGCCGCTGTCGGCCCGGGGATCGCTTATCGCGTGGTTGCGGTCCAGCGGGGCGACGTAGCCCCTACCATCAGCGCCACCGGGACCCTGGAGGCCGAGGATTTCATCAACGTCGGCGCCCAGGTGGCCGGACTCATCGTCAGCTTCGGCAAGGACATCCAAGGGAAGCAAATCGACTTCAATTCCGTGGTCGAGAAGGACACGGTATTGGCGAGAATTGACCCGGTTTTCTATGAGGCAACGCTCACACAGGCCGAGGCAACCCTTGAGCAATCCGAAGCCAATCAGTTGCAGCTTGAAGCGAAGTGTGACCAGGCGGAACAAGACTGGAAGCGCGCGAAGGCCCTGTGGCCCACGAGCGCAATCGCCGCAACCGACTACGACGCGGCCCTGGCGAGTTACAAGTCGGCCAAGGCATCCGTGGCCGTGGGCAAGGCGACCATCAAGGCGAACCATGCTTCGCTCGACATGGCCAAGACGAATCTCGGCTATACCGTCATCCGGTCGCCGGTTCGCGGCACCGTCATCGACCGTCGAGTCAACATCGGCCAGACCGTGGTCGCCAGCCTGAGCGCCCCCAGCATTTGCCTGATTGCCAAGGACCTGCGACGCATGCAGGTGTGGGCGCTGGTCAATGAGGCTAACATCGGGCGCATCTATCCGAAAATGCCCGTCCAGTTCACCGTCGATGCCTATCCGAAAGACACTTTTCGCGGGAAGGTCATCCAGGTCCGCATGAACGCGCAGATGACCTCCAACGTCGTCAACTACATGGTCATCATCGAGACCGACAACCTTGAAGGAAAGCTGTACCCCTACATGACGGCCAGCGTGTCGTTTGAAGAGCCCAAGCGGATGAACGTCCTCGTGGTTCCCAATGCGGCGCTGCGTTGGAAGCCGAAAGCGGCGGCAGACTCGGCGATGACCGACGACACGGCCGGCGAGGAGCACCGGCTATGGGTCGTAGGCCAGGACGGTTCCGCCGAACCCGTTGAGGTCGGCGTCGGCGCCACGGACGGCACCAAGACCGAAGTGTACGGCGACGGCGTGCAGGAGGGAATGAACGTGATTGTCGGCATTCAGAGCGGCGAAACCCAGGAGGAAGAGGCCGGCGGGGAAGGCAAGCCGAACATGCCGTTCCTGCCCAAGTTTCCCAAGAAAGGTCCGCCCAAGGGCCCCGGCGGTCCCCCGCCGCTGTGAGCCCCGAGAAAGGCTGCGATGGAACTCGTTCGGCTGGAAGACCTGCACAAGACCTATCACCTGGGCGAAGTCGATGTGCCCGTGCTGCGCGGCATTTCGCTGACGATCCAGCGTGGTGAAATCGTGGCCGTGATGGGCGCCTCGGGCTCCGGCAAGACCACGCTGATGAACATTCTCGGGTGTCTGGACCGCCCAAGCTCGGGTCGGTACTGGCTCGACGGCCAGGAAATGACCCAACTGACTCCGAACGAGCGGGCCTTGGTGCGCACCGTGAAGCTCGGCTTCGTGTTCCAAAGTTCCAATCTCCTGCCGCGCACCTCGGCGCTGCATAACGTGCTGATGCCGCTGGATTATGCCGTCAAGCGGTTTTCCGGGGCCGAAGCCCGCGGGCGGGCCGGCGAGCTGTTGGGCCACTTGGGGCTGGCCGACCGAGCCCGCCACGAGCCGTCGCAAATGTCAGGTGGGCAACAACAGCGGGTGGCGATCGCCCGCTCGCTGGTCAACCGCCCCGTGCTCCTCCTGGCCGACGAGCCGACGGGCAACCTCGATTCGCACACCAGCGTCGATATTCTGCGCATGTTCCAGCGGCTCAACGCCGAGGGCATCACGGTTGTCCTGGTGACGCACGACTCCAACGTGGCCGCCTACGCGGATCGGATCATCCATATCGTCGATGGTATCGTCGAAAG
>JBEKDV010000667.1:0-3621 GCA_050014175.1 Candidatus Solibacter sp.
CCGGTCGTGTAGAGCAGTTTATCGCCGGCAATCTCGGCTATGAAGACCGCGCCGTACGTGGCAAAAAGAATCGGCAGCATCAATTACCTACGGCCGCCCGCATGCGGCGGTTAGGAGAATGACGCTGCCAGGTGAGTTGCAGGTTACGCTCCGCCGGCCGGTGGAAAGCCTTCGTGGCGCACATTCCAGTTCTTGGGGAAGGCGTTTTCGCGCACCATGTGGGCGATGGCCAGCAGCAGGCCGCCGTTGCCGGGCAGGTAGAGAGGCAGATTGGCGCGCTGCCAGTTGTGGCCGTTGGGCAGCCAGGTATTCTTGGGCGTGACCATGGCGAGGGCGTCGATGGCCAGGGCCGGCTCGTTGAGGCTGGCGGCGGTCATGGCGACCATGGGGAAGTCCCAGCCCCAGGTGTCGGCCCATTGCCACTCGGCGAAGACCTTTTTGAGGGTACGGCGCATGGTTTCGCGATCCACCTTCCTTCCGGGGAGAACGCCGAGCGCGCCCAGCATGGAAGGGTGATCGCGGTTGCGCTCGGTGAAGGTCTGCGGGCAGTTCTCATGCGCCAGGTAGACGCCGTCTTTCACGGGAAGGGCGGAGAGTTTGGCGCGGATGTCGTCCCATTTGGGCTCGCGCGCCAGCCCCGCGCGCTCGCGCCAGCGTTGCGCGATGCCGAGGGCGTGGTCCCAGTATTCCAGTTCGAAGGTGGGGTTCCAGGTTTCGCGCGGCGGATGGTTCTCCTGGGCGGGGATGACGGGCGGACCGAGGACGTAGCGCGCGCTTTTGGGGTCGAAGTGTGTATAGCTCGCCATGAATTCGGCGGAAGCGAAAACGACGTCGCGGTAGCGCGCCAGGGTATCGCGCCCGGGGTGCGCGGCGTAGATCAGCTCGGCCATGGCGATGGGGTGCGGTTGTTGCCAGATGAGCAGCGGGCCGATGGGGGATGGGCTGTCGCGGCCGTCTGGGGCGGTCATCTTGGGCCAGCGCGCCCCGGCGTAGCCCTGCTGTTTGGCCTTTTCACGGGCAGAGGGAAGGACGGTGTTGCACCAGGCGAGGCTGCGCTCGAGCAGCGCGGGGCGGCCCCACGGAGCGAAGTGCGCGGCGTGCCAGTAGTGCATTTCGAGGTGGAACTTGCCGTACCAACTGTTGCAGGTGAGGCCGGTTTCCTGCGGGGGCAGGGAGCCGGCGCACTGAATGGCGGTCAGGTATTGGGAGAGCACGATGCGGCGCTCGAGTTCGTGCGCGCGGGGGTCGGGCGCGGCGGAGAGATCGATGGCGGCGCCGGAATTCCAAAAGGCGGCCCAGTGTTTTTCGGCGGCGGCGAAGGTGTCGACAGGGTCGGCGGTGGTGTGGCCGGCGCGTTGGAAGCCGCAGCAGAAGACCAGCCGGTCGGCGGCGGGGGTCAGGACGAAGCGGTGCGCCGACTCCGGCTTGATGGCGGCCGTGATACCGGGCCAGGCGATACTGACGGTGTAGGTATCGCCATCCAGGCGGCGGTCGAGATCGAGGCGGTTTGGAGTGGCCGGCTGCTGGGTGGTCTGGTGCTTGTCGGGGTGAGCCCAATCGGCGGCGTCCATGGCGCCGGAGCCGTATGGGAATTCGAAGACCACGGGGATGCGTCCGCGGACGGTGACGGCGATCAGGTCTTGGGTGGGGTGGCAGCAGGTTTCCACCGTGATCTTCCGGCCCTGCCATTCGAATTCGCTGTGCAGGATGCCGGTCCAGAGGTGGAGGGTCTGCTGGATGAAGCGGACTTCTTCGGGCTTGTCGATGGCGAAGCCGATGCGGCCGAGGTGAAGGCGGTGCGGGTTTTCGCGCAACCAATCGAAGAGCGGCTTCTGTCCGTCGCTCGAGGTTGGGTAGCCCACTTTGCGGCCGAAGGTGTCGAATTCGGCGAGGTGGAGATCGGCCGGGCCTTGGCCCGTGGGATTGGGCGCGGTGTGCCAGCCCCATTGCGATTGCGTGCAGAGGGGCATCTGGGCTTCGTAGGGTTGCGGAAACGTCTGCAGGCCGGTGGGGTCGGCGGTGAAGGCGAACTCGCCGTTGCCGACGGAGAGCGGGGAACGCGGGTCGAGCGCGCGCAGGGTGGGGTTGTGGCGCGAAACGGCGTCGCGGCGGTTTACGGCGGCCGGCGCGGCGGATTGCGCGGCGAGCGCGGCGGGGACGGCGCCGAGGAAGGCGCGGCGGGATACGGGCATGAGATCAGGGTAATACTCTTCGCGGCGTTGCAGGCGTTGACCTGGGTTACAAGTCGTCTGGCGTCAAGCCAGTTTTCTTCGCCAGGACCCTCATCGCCGCAGGACCGAGGGTGACGCGATCATGGTAAGCAAACAGAACATCGGACCAGCCAGGACGTTCCAGGATACGATGTGAGGTCCCGCTCTGGCGTTTGATGCGCCAGCCGATTCGAAGCACCGCCGCTAACGCGCGCTTGGATTTGGTAGACGGCCAGTTCGGGATGGGTTTGTCAGGCGGCAATGAAGGACACGTTCATCGGGCCAGGCAGCGCTTCGCCATGTTCCAGGCGGTCGGCGATCAGACGTAGGGCCAGCGCCTGCACGGCGACAGTGGCCTGTTTCTTGGTGCGCCCGTACGAGGTCACGCCGGGAAGGGCCGGAATGTCCGCGAGCCAGCGGCCATCCTCTTCACGGAAGTACTCGATGGCCAGCGAGAATCCATGTTCCACTGGTGCCTTTGGCATGACTCTATGATGCCACCAAATTGTGCCGATCGTCGCGAAGGAATTGGGATGGGAAACCGGGGAAGAATGCCCCCTTGAAAGCGAAGAACCCGCGGAGCGGGGCCATGCTGGCGAGGAACTTGGCGTGATGGCGCGGTTGGGGGAGACTAGGGATACCCAGGTAGCGGAAGTAGGCCGATTTACAGTCTGAGCCAGCACCCCAGGCTGATTCCGGTTAGGAGAGTACATCCATTTTGTGCGACTTGGCCGTTGCCTGAGTAGAAGGAGCAGGTGCATGTCCAAACAAGAGAAGCAACCGCCAAAATCCGGGGAGGAAAAGGCGGAGACGAGTAAAAGCAAACGGGGCCGAAAACGAAAAGGGATGTGTCTGGAGGACCGCCCGCTGCTGGAGCCCGATGCAGCCGGTATCGATATCGGGGCCCGGGAAATCTTCGTAGCGGTACCGCCAGATCGGGACGAGGAGCCGGTGAGGGTGTTTGCCACGTTCACCGAAGACCTGGACGCGATGGCCCGCTGGCTGGTAAGTTGCGGCATCACGACGGTAGCCATGGAGAGCACGGGGGTGTACTGGATTCCGCTCTACGATGTGCTGGAACAACACGGGGTGAAGCCGTGTCTGGTGGACGCCCGTGGGATGAAAAACGTACCGGGAAGGCGCACGGACTGGCACGAATGCCAGTGGCTACAATTTCTGCATTCGGTAGGACTGCTGCGTGCCGCATTTCGACCGGATGGCGATGTCTGCGCGGTGCGGTCGTTGATGCGGCATCGCAGCGATCTGGTGGAGATGACCAGCCAACATATCCAGCACATACACAAAGCGTTGACGCAGATGAATGTGCAGATCCATCACGTGATCGACGACATCACCGGGTTGACAGGGCTGGCCATAGTGGATGCCATCGTGGGCGGGCAACGCGATCCGC
>JBEKDV010000668.1:0-2862 GCA_050014175.1 Candidatus Solibacter sp.
ATCACTGTCTCGAGAAAGTCTTGGCAATTGCCTCTCTATCGCGCGGCGCACATAACCGCGCGTCGAAAGTGGGAGCTTAGGAGCTACTTCAGCTGAAAACCGACAGGCGTCAAAACAGTCACCCCTTGTCATAAGACTCTCCCAATCGTCTTGAGTGAGACTCTCTGATGCTCTTAGAAACAACGCACAAACTTCCTCGCTAAACGAATCCCGAAAATGAACTACATGGCTAGGCTTCGCATTCGCAACCATCAGTCGCCACCAACGCTCGATACCGATTTGCCCCTCCAGTAGCACTAAGTCATCACGGTTAGTATTCTTCAGGTATGTCAGCATGTAGGGCAGCGACGCAATAGATCTTGAACTCGAGATAGTCTTATCGCACAGTTCCTCAGCGACCGTCTTGTCAAGCAGCTTCAGCAATGCCTCTCCAAAAGCCCCAGTTGTAGAGGTCACCATCGCAAACAGCTCGAACAACGTGCCGTTTGCTCGAATTAGCCGCAGCAGGCGCGTGGCCCTGATCTTCTGCTCAAAAGACCTCAGAAGCGCTTCATCAGCAACTCGCAGTTTCTTAAGGCTCCAGTTTAGTGTTCCGATGGATCGTCGTGAGTCGATTGTCTTTTGACAGAGTTCCTCAACGCAGTCCAGCTCTCTACCAGGGAGAGAAGACAGACGCATCGTACCTGGGCGCCGGTCGCTTGCTCTCACGAACGCCTACTGCCTTGTGGGCGGCCGGCGCCGACTTTTGCGCGCGGGAAACGTGCCTCTCTACGAGGCCATTTTCATGGGTGTTGTTTCAATATTGAGGTGATGGCTGGGATGGCGGGCACGTAGCGTTGACAGCATGTGCTCCTTGGAGACGTATGTGTAGCGCTGTGTCGTGGAAATGGACGGCTCTCCCCCAGGGCTGGGACATAGCGGTCACTTCAATACCGGCCGACGATACGCCCGACATTTCTAGCCGCCCCTTCATGGGCGCCATCATGTGTCGGCCGTATTCTGAGCGGCCGGTTGTTCATTTGTTCTCCAGTGAGAGATAATCAGATATGGAGATCTTCTATACAGGAGGGGCTTCATGGCCGGAACACTCGATCTGATCCGTGACTGGGCAACGCAACAGCTACAATTCTGACTACAATCGCTCGCCGGGAACTCTTGGAGGGCCTGCAAATGGCTGGTTTGAGCGCACCCGACCCCCTGCTATTGCGGCAGGTGGTCTCGGGGTGAAACCCCGATGTACCTCCCATAGAGCGGCTGGACGCATGGACCTGCCATCAGGTGGGATTTCGACACAATGAACTCCTCGCGCAGCGGGTTGGCCGTCTACATTGGCCCTACTCAATCACATATCCAATCGCGGCATAGCCCTTCAGCCTGCGCTCGTACATCCTGGCAAGGATCAGGACGTAGCTGTCCACATAGTCGTAGACCTGCACAAACCGCTTGTCGGCGTGGAGACGATGCAGCCGGCCCACGTACTGTTGCAGCGTGCCCTTCCAGGAGATCGGCATGGCCAGGAATAGCGTGTCCAGACGTGCGTCGTCGAACCCTTCTCCGATGTAACTCCCCGTCGCCAGAATCACTCGCGATTCGTTCTCCGGCACTGCCGCCAAGGCTGCCGCCGTTTCCCGGCGCTGCTTCTTCCCCATTCCGCCCTTCAAGACGAAGACGTGCTGGGCAATGCCTGTGAGCTTGGCTGCGAAGTACTGGAGATGCTCTGTCCGTCCGGTCAGTAGCAGCGGGCAACGTCCCGATTCTACGGCGCGCACCATATCGCTAGCGATCATTTCGTTGCGCGGCGCATTGTCGACCAGGGCGGCGTAGATGTCCTGAATCGTAATCTCGGTGAGTTCCGGCGCCATCCGGAACTCCGTGTAGCGGGGAGTCACTCTGTGCTCGAAAGGCGTCGTCTCGGTCATCGTGCGTGCACTCATGTTGTATCGCACGGGTCCGCACTGCATATAGATGATCGGATGATGCCCGTCTTTCCGCGTCGGCGTGGCGGTCAGGCCGACGACATACTTGGCCTTCACCTGCCTCATCACCTGCTCGAACGTGAACGCGGAAATGTGGTGGCATTCGTCGACGATCACGTGACCGTACTCAGCCACGAAGTCCTTCACTTCGTCCTTCCGGTACAGACTTTGGATCACGGCAACGTCGACGCATCCCGTTCGCTCCATTTTGCCGCCGCCGATATGCCCGATCGATTTGGCGGGCAGATCCAAGAACATCGAAAGGCGCTCCTGCCACTGATCGAGCAACTGCTGCCGGTGAACGACGATTAGTGTGTTGACCTTGCGTTTCGCGATCAGCCACGCCGCAACCGTGGTTTTCCCGAACGCCGTGGGAGCGCAGAGGATACCCTCGTCGTGGGCGATGATCTTGGCGACGGCTTCCTCCTGGAACGGCCGAAGCTGACCGCGGAACTCCGCTTCAATCGCCGTGCCAGCGTATCGTTCATCCCGAACTTCGGGACGGATCTTGTGCGCATCGAGAAGCGCCAAGGTCTCCGTGAGACATCCGCGAGGCACAGCAACGTGATGGGGAAATTCCTGGCCGCATGCGATCACACGCGGCTTGGCGTACGTCGAGAGTCTCATTGCCTGGGCCTTGTAGAACTCGGGGTTCTGAAAAGCCGCCAGCCGGAGTAGACGATTCAGCATTGCTGGTGGCAGATCCTTCTTTTCCACGTAAACCAGATTCGCGCGGACGATCTGAACAGTCTTTGGCAGCGGCCCTTCGATCGGCTTTTCCTTCCGCTTGCGGGAAGGCGGCAAGGTCCACGGGTCTTGAACGCCCTCATCGTCGGTGATGCTCCTCCGAACGCCGACCAGGTCGCCTTTGCTTTGAGCTTCCGCG
>JBEKDV010000669.1:0-2858 GCA_050014175.1 Candidatus Solibacter sp.
CGTGTCTGCGCGGCCATTTCGTTGGCGCTGGCCCGTCCCTGTGCGGCATACAGGCGATTCTTCGCCGCCGTAACATACAACTCTGTCACGATGGCGTTCGCTTTCGCGGGATGCGTTACCAGTTGAAAGAAGGCGTCGTGGGCGTTCTCCGGCAGGGTGGCGGAAATCTTCTCGGCCCTTGCGACGATGTCCTTGTACTCGGCCACGGCGTGGTCCGCCTCCTGATAGTCGATTACGCTGAAAGTCGCGGGCTCCAGCAGTTCGGGCTTACGCCGCCCGTTGTACTTCAACGCCTTGGAGACGATATCGGCAATCTCCGCCGCGTGCGCGCTGCCGAATTCCCGCTCCGCCCACTGGCGCGTGAATTCACCGATCCTCTCCGTGGGCCAGCGCTTCGGGTCGCGTGCGAAATTCAGGAAGAAATCGATAGGGAGCTCCATCGGCTTGAGATCGCCCACATTCACGATCCAGATGCGATCCGCGCCGTATTCCAGCGCCAGGTTCATCTGCTCCCACACCTTGGGAATCGGATTGGTATCGATCCACTTATAATTGCGCGGCCCTCCGACATAGTCGAAGTGATAGTAGATGCCGGCGCCGCCGGAGCGTTTGCGTTCCTCCGGCGTCGGCAGCCGGCGGATGTTACCCCAGTTATCGTCGCACCACAACAACGTCACGTCGTCCGGCACGCGCATGCCATTGTCGTAATATCCCTGGACCTCTTTATAGAGCGCCCAGAGTTGCGGCACGCTGGCAAGATTGGGATTGACCTGCTCGGCGATGATCTTGCGCTGATCGGCCACGATCTTTTCCAGCAGCGTGATATTGGCGCCCATCTCGGTCCCAGCCATCGGCATGTCGCCATCGCCGCGCATGCCGATGCTGATAATGCTCTCGTAACTCTTGTTGCGCTTGACGCCTTCCTCCCAGAACTGGCGCAACACCTCGGCGTTCTTGGAATAGTCCCACGGGCCCGCGCCGTGCCGCTTCCACTCCTGCTGCGCGCGCAGCATCGGCTCGTGATGCGTGGTGCCCATCACGATGCCCCACTCGTCGGCGATCTTAGGATTCAGCGGATCGTCCTCATTGAAGGCGTTCCCCCACATTGCAGGCCACAGATAGTTGGCCTTCAGGCGAAGAATCAGATCGAAGACCTTTTCATAAAACGGATGGTTGTAAGTGCCGTACTTCTCTTTCACCCAGCCGCTCAGCGCCGGCGCTTCGTCATTCAGGAAGATGCCGCGATACTTCACCGCGGGTTCGCCTTCGCCGTATTTGCCGGCCTTCACGAAGAGTGCATCCTTGTGCACCACCGGGACGTCCGCCCAAAAGTGCCAGGGCGAAACCCCGATCTGTTCGGAAAGATCATAAATGCCGTAAATTGTTCCGCGCTTGTCGCTGCCGACGACCACCAGCGCGCTCGCCACACCGGGCAGCGGTCTGGCCACCACCTGAATGAGGAACGCCTCCCATTTGCCGTTGATCTGCCCGGCGTCGATCTTGCCCTCGCCGATCAGACGGTCGATCAGCGCGCTCTTGCCGATGGTCCCCGCAATGACCGCGTTCGCGCCCAGGTGCTTTTCATCGTGCGCCATCGCCGGAGTAGCGCCCGTGACGCGAGCGATGTCCGCCACCAGGTCGCCGGCCGCGCGCACCACGCCCGCATGGTCGCCGTTGTCGACATACACGGCCGCGGCTGCCTTTGCCTGCACCAGCGGGAAACTGCCTCTGCTGTCCACCGTCTCGACATACCGGGCTTGGCCGAGCGCAAGACCATCGGCGGCCAGACAGAGGCTGAGCAGGATGGTCTTCACCGCGCGCCTCATTTTTGGGCTGTCCGGATTACGGCTTGGAACGCGGGTTTGGGCTGCCCCTGCCGGTCGAACAGCAGCGGATAGCTGGTTCTTCCGCGAACCGGCCAGTTATTGAGCCAGCTATCGCCGTCGGTAACTCCCCAGAAAGTAACTCGCGAGATAGTGCCGCGGTACTTGCAGAAGACCGCGAACAGATCGGCGTACCGGTGCGCCAGCGCTTGCTGCACCGCGTCCGGCAGCCCGCCGCTATAAGGATTCAGTTTGGCCTGCGCCTCCACGCTGAGCCCCACGTCCGCCGTGCGCTGCTGCGAGGCCGCGGGAAGCACGTCCACATCCAGTTCGGTGATATTCACCTTGATGCCGAGCTCCTTGAAGGCCAGAATGGTGGCGTCCTGCTCCTCGATGGTGGGCCATTCCATCTTGTCGTGCCCTTGCAGCCCGATCGCGGTCACCGTGGCTCCGCTGGCTTTCAGTTTCTTGATCAGTTCCACCGCGCCCCTGCGCTTGGCCGGGTTCTCCACCGAATAATCGTTGTAATAGAGCTCCGCGCTGGGGTCGGCTTCGTGGGCGAATTGGAACGCCTTGGCCAAATAGTCCTCGCCGATGATTTTCAGCCAGGGCGTTTGGCGCAGCGTGCCGTCTTCATTCAACGCCTCGTTGACCACATCCCAGCCCCCGATCCGGCCCTTGTAACGTCCCACCACGGTCTGTATGTGGTCGTGCATGCGCTTCAGCAATCCGTCGCGGTCCAACGGCTCGCCCTTGTCGTTGCGGAAGACCCAGTCGGGAACCTGGCTGTGCCACACCAGCGTGTGTCCCACGATGAACATGTGGCGCTTCTCGCCGAACGCCACGTAGTGGTCCGCCGCGTCGAAAGCGTAAGCATCCGGGCGGGGATGGACAAGCTGCCATTTCAGAACGTTCTCCGGAGTGATGGTGTCGAACTGCGCCCCTATAATGGCGGCGGCCCGCGCATCCCGTTCTTCGAACTGCGCCGGATTGAGCGCCGCTCCCACATGAAAATATCCTTTGAACACGTCCTTC
>JBEKDV010000670.1:0-2857 GCA_050014175.1 Candidatus Solibacter sp.
CTCCGGGGTTCCGGATGAACGATGCCAAGGGTAGACTCTACTTCGTCAAACCGGACCCGATCGGCAATCTTGAGATGGCCACCGCCGCGGATGTGATCGGTTCTCGTTTCTTTTACGCCCTCGGCTACTACACACCGCAAAACTACCTGGTCTACCTGAAACGTTCCGATCTGAAAGTCAGTCCCGGCGCCACCGTTAACGGCTTGGGTGGCAGGAAACGGCCCATGTTCGAACGGGACCTCGACGACATCCTCCGCATTGTTCCTCGCTGCAAAGGCGGGATGTACCGCCTGTTGGCCAGCCGGGCCGTGGAGGGGGAGCCGATTGGGCCGTTCCGGTACGAAGGGACTCGCCCCGACGACCCCAATGACACGATCCCCCATCAAGACCGACGCGATTTGCGCGGTCTCCATGTCTTCTGTGCGTGGTTGAACCACACCGATTCCAAATCGCTCAATTCTCTCGATACGCTCGTGGAGGAGGATGGAGTCCGCTTTGTTCGCCATTACTTGATTGATTTTGGGGCCATCATGGGAAGTGACAGTGACATGCCCAAAAATGTCAGGTTCGGGAACGAGTACATTTTCCCCAACGCCGGTCAAGCTTTGACGCGGATGGTTGCCCTCGGCCTGGACGTCCGGCCGTGGGAAAGCGCCAACTACGGGCACCTGAAGGCCGTGGGACGATTCGAATCGCGCGTCTTCGATCCGGAAAAGTGGAAATCGAACTATCCGAATCCGGCGTTCATACGCCGCCTGCCGGACGACGAATACTGGGCAGCCAAGCAAATCATGGCCTTTACGAATGAGGATATCCGCGCCATCGTGGAGATGGGGGATTACTCTGAGCCGGGGGTCACCTAATACATCCCCGGGGCGCTCACCGCCCCCCGCGACAAAATCGGAAAGGTCTATTTTTCGAAGGTGCTGCCGCTGGACCGCTTTGCGGTGAAGGACAGCCGCCTGGTTTTCGACGACCTGGCAGTGACCCACCACTTGCTGTCCGCGCGTGAGTACACTGTGCAGTGGTCGGAGTTCGACAACCACACGGAAAGGAAGACTCCGCTCGCAGGTCAAACCAGCTTCGCGTTGCCCGAGCAGATTCAAAGCGCTGCGGAGGGCACATACTTCGCCGCCGCCATCCACGGCGCTGACAAACAGAAGATGGTAACGGTCCACCTGCGTAAGAGAGCTGCGCAAATCGAAGTTGTTGGCATTGACCGAATCTGGTGAGGTGACGTTCTCAAGCACCGCGCCGGCGCTCGGAAGTTGTTGCCACACGATGGGAGGTTGACCCTGGGGAGGGCCATGACGCTGCGTCTGCTGAGATTGTTCTTCATTTGCGGGGCCGCCGTTTTTCTCGTGCTGGCTTGCCCGACGAGAGTCCGGGGTAATCAACAGCAACCGGCGGGCGAAACGGCTTCAGTTCCTTCCAAGTCTGAGGGCCATACGCCTTCCCGCCCCGTCGAGATACCGACGCAGCCGCAACCTGCACTCAAGGAAGTACCCAGGCGAATTATCCGCGATCAAGAGTTCCTCTGGCTCCGTCCCTTTCGCCTGAAGCGAAGCGATCTGCCCTGGCTGGGGTTCATGGTGGGAACCACCGCCGGCTTGATGGCGATAGACCGGCGCGTCGGGCAAGGCCTCTCGGACTCTCCCCCCGGTCGTGGCTACACGTTTAGCCGCAACGTCGGCCGGTTCGGAGGCCCCTGGACAGACCTCGGGGTCGCCGGGACCATCTATTTGGCTGCCCGACGTGGCCGTGGCCAGCACAACGAGACCACCGGCTTGTTGGGTCTCGAGGCCGTCGGTGACAGTTTGGTAGTCGTCGAGTTTTTGAAGTTCGCCACGCAGCGCCCCCGACCCACGTTCGCGGGCGGGGATGTCCGCGATCACAATGCTGAGGGAACATTCTTTGCCGGCGGGACCTCGTTCCCATCTGGCCATGCCGCCGCATCCTTTGCCCTGGCCACCGTCGTTTCCGAGCGATACCGGGAAAACCATTGGGTCGCGCCCGCCGCCTTCGGCTTGGCAAGCCTGGTTGCGACCTCGCGCATAACTATGCGGACTCACTTCCCCTCCGACGTCTTTGTGGGAGCAGCACTCGGTATGATGATCGGCCGGCACGTCGCTCATGGTGCGGAGCGGCCAAGACAAGAGAAACCACTCCACTCCAGGCTGCTGCCGACCGTTTCTACCGCCGGAGGAACCACCCTCACACTCGCCTGGGAATTCTGAGTATGCACGCGCAAGTGCGAGGCCAGTCGCAGATAATCCCTGGGCCAGCGCTACCACCTGAATGTGGTGGTGCAGAACGGGCCCGGCTGCGTTGCCATCCGCAATCAACGCAAAATTGATCTGTTTGTCCGCGCAGGTAGCGACACGGCTCAACGGGAAAGAGTGGTGCACTCGTGGTATCGCCAGCAGCTTAAGGCTCTGATTCCGCCTCTAATCGCACAATGGGAAGCCGCTATGGGGGTGAGGGTGGCCGAGTGGGGTGTGAAGCAGATGAAAACCAAGTGGGGCGCCGGCAACATCGAAGCGCGCCGCATCTGGCTGAATCTGGAACTGGCCAAGAAGCCGGTTCAATGCCTGGAATACATCATCGTCCACGAAATGGCGCATTTGCTGGAGCGGCACCACAATGACCGATTCACCAAGCTGATGGATAGCTTCCTGCCCCAATGGCGGCTGCAAAGGGCGGAGCTGAATCGCGCTCCGTTGGGCCATGCAACTTGGAAATACTGATCAAGATCGTCGCGGGGCAAAATATCAGGATGCGTCCAATGGCCGCGCGCAGCTTCATTTCCTTCAACAGCAGCCCGGCCATGATGGTCTTCCCCGCACCAGGGCCGTCC
>JBEKDV010000671.1:0-2830 GCA_050014175.1 Candidatus Solibacter sp.
GGGCGCCGGACTGGCCGGGCGCTCACGGAGAGAACGTCATGGCCGCATGCCGGATCGCGCTGCGAGTGGCCGGCGGTCTATCGATCGTGGTGGCCGCTCTGCTGTTCTTCGTGATAGCGCCCATTGTTGCAACAGACACGTCGCCGGGAGCCACGCCGGGACCGGCATCTCATGGCTTCGTGGTTATCGCCGCGTTCCATCTGCTGCTTGCCGGCTTCTCGCTTTGGAAAACCCGTTCGGTAGCGATGCCGGTTGCCTCAGGGGTGTTCGGGCTGGTCTTTGGCCTGTTTCTGCTGTTCATGGCTTCAGTTTTTTCTTACCACGGCCCGTCCGTACAGCCGGCGGTGATTGCGCTCTATGCTTGCGCGGCAAGCGACCTCCTGACCGGTTGCTCGGCAACTGCCGTGGCCGCCGTGGGGCGTGGAGAGCCGGCTCCAGTCGGAATCTAGCGATCGCTTCAGCCAACGTGCCGCAATCTATGAAGGAAGTCCTCAGATTCATAGCCGCATGCGGCCTGATGGCGCTCGCTTGAGGCTGCTCGATCAAACCCGTCGCCGTCGCCAAGTTGGGCAACGCCCTGGCCTCGGGCGGGTCCGCTTTCGAAGGGGATGAAGATCCCGGCGCGCGCGCGACCATCAAAACCAAAGCATGAGGAGTTGTCTCCTGTAACGAATCGGCTCTCTTTTCTTTACTCCACGATAGACGTTCTTTGATATGCAGATCCCTTTATGAGCAGAACACCGAGGCACATCTTCTTGCCGGCCCTATTGGCCGCGACTCTCGCGGCGACCGCGGCGGCCCAACAAGCCAAGCCCATTGCGAATTGGGCCAACCTCAACCAACTTGTCACGGGAGCGGAGATCCGGGTCACGCTTGCCAACGGGAAGACCCTACGTGGGTTCATGCAGCGCGTGACGCCCGAGTCACTGGCGATCAACGCGACGACCAGCCAGGAGACGCTCTCCAGGCAAGACATCCGGCGCGTCGATCTGAAGCGGCCAGGGCATCGCGGGCGAAACACACTTATCGGGTTGGCGGTAGGAACGGGCGTCGGCTTGGCCGCGGGCGCTGTCGCAGATTCCAAGGCGGGCCCCGGCATCTGGTTGCCGAACGCCGGCAAAGAGGTGCTTTCGCCGCTGGGAGCGCTGATAGGAACAGTGGTTGGGGTGGCGCTGCCGACCGGTGGATGGCGAGAAGTGTATCGCTCGCCATGAGGCCAGCAGCGCCGCGGTGGTGCCGATCAGCATGGGAACGTCGGCCGTCAGTGCAGGCGCGTCGGGATCGAACGGGTTTCTCGGCAGCGAACGTCCATCGACCACTGGACCTGGGCCAATCGGATCAAACGGACTCGGTCCCTTCATCGAATGCAGCGCAGCCACGAGCCGATCCATTGGGATCTTCAGAAGATCGTCCACTCGGTCCGGCGCAACATGGATCTGGGCTAACCATCCGTGGTATGACGGGACGAACCTCGCGGCATTGACTGTTGTCTACTAGCCGGGACGGCCATCTGCATGTCGTGGGCTTTCCTTCCATTGGCCCTCCGAAGCGGACCGACGAAGTCCACTTTCCGGAATGGCCGTTTTCTGTCTGAATGCACCCGTGGGCGATTTACGATCTGCTGGTCCAGTTCACGTTGCCTTGCGCCAGGGGCTACGTGGACGAATCGGAATTCATTGTATCGGCGACGACCTTCCAGCTTCCGTCGGCCTGCTTGGTGTAGACCATCAGATATTTTCCCTTGTCCGTCACGGGCTTCTTGGTCTTCGGGTTGGTCACAGTCATGGTGTAGGTACCCTGTAAATAAACCATGTCACCGCCCTTGGAAGCCATCGCCCGCGTGGACTGGACAGTCACCGAAAAATTGGGATCGGCAAAATACGGCGCCGCCCACGCTTTGATGGCTGCCCTCCCATTCAGTATCCCGGCCCTGGGGTACAGCCCGCTGGCATCCTCTGCAAAGTAGCTGGCATACTTATCGGCGTCCTTGGTAGCCATGTCTTTAACCCAGGCCGCCTCGACGTCCTTGACCGCTTGCACATCGGCGGCGCGCGTGTCAGGGGGCGGAGCGGGGGCATTCGAGCAACCGGCGGCGAGTGCGGCGAGCGCCAGGCATCCAATCAGCGAAGTGTTACGCATGTTCTCTCTCCTTTGGGACTCAGGTCCCATTCCCTTTTTGTCTTTGTGAATACTGCTACGCACGGGGCGTCGGGTGAACGTCAGCGTCTCGTGCAACTAGTCGCACACTGAAGCCCGTAACAGCACTCTGAAGGCGCCGCCATATCGAAAGTGCCGGTGGCGCGTGCCCTGACGCCCCGACCCGGATTTCAGTCTGCGCCCGAAAACCTTCCAGCCGGTTATTACTTAGCCAGGATTTCCATTTTGCCGTCCTGGCCCGGTATCGATTGTACCCCAAAACCGCCCAATCAGAGCTGTTTATCTGAAGTCCTCCATCCTGAGCGACTCCCAGTGTCCGGGAAGGTCTCAACCCAGAAGTTCTTAATTTGAAACAGCTTCTCAGCTTAGACGTGACCCCTGCTGGCGGTCGTTAACCCATGTGCCCACGCTTCGGCCGGACATTAGGCAGAGGGGCGAACCCTTTCCTAGCCCGTTCGGCAGCAGTTTCCCGGACCACGAAATCGGTCCCGCAAGCGGCGCAAGCTTCTTTGACTGCTCGATGGCAGCCAATTTCGCGTCTTCAGTGTGCTGAAGACTCATCCGCCAGTTGTCCACAACCGGGACCGAGAGTACGCTATCAGCCATTGAATCACCCTCCTTTTAGGGATGCGAATGTCAGTGTAGTCGTGTGATGTAAACGGAGCTTAAACAG
>JBEKDV010000672.1:0-2826 GCA_050014175.1 Candidatus Solibacter sp.
GTCCGGCCGCCGACGCAATAAAGATCAGTTGCGAATTCGAAGCGAGCTACGCATTGAATAACGGATACAAACCGAGCCCTAGCGAGGTCGAAGCCTTTCAAAAGGGAAATGCGGTCCTGAACTGCTGGCCGTTTTTCCGGGAATTCGTCCAGTCGACAGTAGTCCGGATGGATTTACCGGCACCTCCGATTCCGTTTCTCGTCCTTGCTCCAAAGCGCAATACGTCTCGCGCCGTGGTGTCTGAGCCAAAGGCAGGGGCGGTTGAAGGACAACTTTCCGTTCAGGGTTCCAAGGGTCGGGCGAAGGCGTCAAAACGCAAGTGACCAATTGAGTTTCACACCGTGGGCACAACCGCTTCACCAGCCCGCCCTACCTCGGGAAGATGTGAGGGTCTCGAAGTCCCGGCGACCAGCGCTTCCCAATGATCGGAGACCCGACTACACCTCCATGCTTGTCAGAATCTGGGGGCACACCTTAGCAAGGCGCATATCCCGATCAGTCCCGTGATACGCCGTTATCGTCACTTGCCAGCTTGGCTACCGGTTCGCCGCAGTTCCTCCCGGATGACTCGGCGGATTGTCGATTCCAGCGGTTCGCGTCGACGTGCGATGTGCTCAAGGAGCGCATCATTGATCAATGCCTGATAGTTCCCGCCGCCGGCGTCGTTCACCTGTTTGCGGAACCAATCCAGAACGCCATTGTCGAGGCGGATGGTCACGCGTGTTTTCCCCGGAGGAGTGGCGACCACCGCTCCTCGTTTTGCCTTCGTGAAGCCGTATTCACTCTTCATAAGCCCTCTGCATATCGATCCCGTTCGCCCGGCGTCGCCGGTCGGGCTGAAATGATCCTCACTCTACTCTTCCGCCACGTATAGACCACAACCAAAATGCGTCCAAGTGCATCGACTCCGTCAGTGCGTTATCGTCCTCAAGAACGAGTACCGCGTCCGCGAACCGAATGCCGTGCTTGCGGGCATTCAGACGTGGCTTTTGGCCATCCCATTCGAAGTCCATCAGCCTGTGTACAATCGTACACCACCGTAGCTATCCATGTCGATGCGAGAGCGACGCCGCAGACAAGCGGCGTCACCGGGAAGTGACCATCACGGGCGCTGGAGATGGCGCACAAGATCGACACCGTGGTGCTGGATAAGACGGGCGCGGTCACCGCCGGCAAGCCGCTCCTTATGGATTCTTCATGGATTCCCTATGACTTCTTTAGCTCCATTCCGGTAACCTGCAACGTAGGGATCTCAGTCGATCCCCTTTATGAGCGATTGCGACGAACCTGAGGAAAGAACGGCCCAGCGGGCTTCCCCTTCTGCTTCCCCCGCCAAGCTCGGTGAGCAAATCCGGCCCGCAATCTTGAGCGTGCTGGTGTTGACGCTGCTGACCGGCTGTGTCTTCCCCTTGCTGTTGGCTGCGATTGGCCGGCCGCTGTTCCCGCGCCAGGCCAGCGGGAGCCTGGTAACGCGCGGGGGAGTTGTCATCGGTTCGGAACTCATCGGGCAGGAATTCTCGCGGCCGGAATACTTTCAATCCCGGCCATCGGCGGCGGGCAAAGGCTACGATGGAACTTCGTCCGGCGGGACCAACCTTGGACCCAACAATCCCAGGCTGAAGAACGGCGGAGCGGATTTCGCAGGCATCCGGCAACTGGCCGAGGAATACCGCAAGCGCAACGCTCTGGCGCCCGACGCCCCGATTCCCATCGATGCAGTGACGCGCTCGGCGAGCGGGCTCGATCCCGACATCACCCCTGCCAATGCGGCGCTGCAAACTCCGCGGGTGGCGCGTGCGCGCGGCGTGAGTGAAGAAGCTGTCCGCCGCGTGGTGGCGAATCACACGAAGGGGCCGCAGCTCGGGTTTCTGGGCAACGCGCGGGTGCCGGTGCTGGAGTTGAATCGCGCCTTGGACCAATCGCTGAGCCAAGCCGTGCCGTCAACATCGCGGTGACCTCTATGCGCTGGATGGAATACGTGGTCTTCCTGGCGATGGTGGTAGGGCTGGCCCAACCGGTAGGCCTGTATCTTGCACGCGTGGGCCAGCGCCGGCGCACTTTCCTGGACCCTGTGTTGCGACCTGTGGAGTCGCTGTTGTATCGCCTGCTTGGCGTGCGCCCGGAAGAAGAGATGCCGGCGGGGGTCTATCTCATTTGCTTCCTGTTGTTCGGCGCAGGCTGCACAATTGTGCTGTTTCTGGTGTTGGTCTTCCAACGATGGCTGCCCGGCGGTCCGGCGGACGCTTATCTGACAACATCCATGACCACGGATCTGGCGGCGAACACCGCCGTGAGTTTCACAACCACGACAACCTGGCAGGCCTATGGCGGAGAGCAGACGCTCCGCTACCTGGCGCAGACGATTGGACTGGTGGCCCAGAACTTCCTGGCCGGCGCTGCCGGGCTGGCGCTCGGATTCGCCTTTATCCGAGGCATGGCCCGCGAACGTTCGGCCACGATCGGCAATTTTTGGGTGGACCTGATCCGGTCGTTGCTGTGGGTGCTTTTGCCTTTGACGCTGCTTGGCAGCCTCATTCTGATCTGGCAAGGCGTCCCACTGAACATGGCGCCCTACACTTTGGTTCACACTCTGGAAGGCCACGCGCAGACCATCGCGCAGGGGCCTGTGGCCGCGCTGGAATTCATCAAGAATCTGGGCACCAACGGCGGGGGCTTCTTCAACGCAAACGGCGCGCATCCTTATGCGAATCCGACGCCATTAACTAACTTTCTCGGAATGCTTGCGATCGCCGTGCTGCCCGCGTCGCTCATGATCGCGTTCGGCCACATGACGAACAAGCCGCGCGCCGGCTGGGTATTGCTGAT
>JBEKDV010000673.1:0-2823 GCA_050014175.1 Candidatus Solibacter sp.
ATCTTGCTCATTACAAATATTCTATTGCCTCGCCGCCCCGCCGAATACATTTCCCCTCGATTTTGTTTTGTACCGACACCAACCAGGGGCTCTGGATCCGGAATTTTGCAAGTCCCTAGAAACCGCCTGCCCCACCAATGCAAGCACTCGTCCACCCCTGTGTCGCTCACCCCTTGTGAACTACCGCAGGTCCGGGATTTGCACCCAGGCGCGTTTTTGCCAGCTCTCGATGCCTTTTTCGGCCAGTTGCACGCCCTTGGCGCCTTCCAGCAGGCCCCACCGCCAGGGCTCGTCCTTCACGACATGGCGCAGGAAAAGCTCCCACTGCCGCTTGAAGGCGTTGTCGAAAGTGTCCTGCTCGGGGACCTTCTGCCAGCCTTCGAAGTAGTTGAGCGGGCTTTCCACGTCGGGGTTCCAGACAGGCCGCGGGGTGTTGCCGTAGTGCTGCGTCCAGCAATGGCGCAGGCCGGCGACGGCGGTTCCCCTGGTGCCATCCACCTGGATGGCGAGCAGGTCGTCGCGGCGCACGCGGACGGCCCAGGACGAATTGAAGTGGGCCACGATATCGCCGTCTTTTCCGGCGATGTCGAAGGTGGCGTAGGCGGCATCTTCCGCGGTGCAAGCGTACGGCTTGCCGGATTCGTCCCAGCGGGTGGGGATGTGGGTGGCGCCCAGGCAGGAGACAGCCTTAACCGGTCCGAAGAGGTTGTCCAGGACGTAGCGCCAGTGGCACAGCATATCGATGATGATGCCGCCGCCTTCTTCCTTGCGATAGTTCCAGGAGGGGCGCTGGGCGGGAACGGTGTCGCCCTCGAAGACCCAATAGCCGAATTCGCCGCGCACGCTGAAGATGCGGCCGAAGAAGCCGAGGTCCATCAGGGTTTTCAGTTTCAGCATGCCGGGCAGCCAGAGTTTGTCCTGCACCACGCCGTGCTTGACGCCTGCCTTTTCGGCGAGAGAGAGGAGTTCGAGGGCGACTTCGAGGCTGTCGGAGACCGGCTTCTCGCAGTAGATGTGCTTGCCGGCGGCGATGGCCTTTTTGACGTCGGCGGCGCGGCGGTCGGTGGTCTGCGAATCGAAATAAATGGAGTAGTCCGGGCTATCGAGGACGCGGTCGAGGTTGGTGGTCCAGGGGATGCCGCCGCAATCGGCGCTGATGGCTTCCAGTTTGGCGGCGTTGCGGCCCACCAGAATCGGCTGGGGCATGATGATTTCGCTGGGGCCGAGCTGGACGCCGCCCTGCTGCATGATGGCGTAGATGGAGCGGCGCAGGTGCTGGTTGAGCCCCATGCGTCCGGTGACGCCGTTCATGACGATGCCTACGGAGTGGGTGGTTTTTTGGCTCATGGAAGTAGTGGCGCTTGCGGCTTTTCGGTGCACTGCGGGTGGGCTCCGGCGGGGAGCGCGGGAGCATCGACGCCGGCGCGCGGGAGCGTGCCGTCGAGTTCCTGGCGCCAGTGGGCGACGTCGCCGGCGGGGCCGTAGCAGTAGAGCATGCGCAGAGGGGTGTCGCCGATATTGGTCAATTGGTGAAAGATCTTATGGGGGATGTAGACGGCCTGCCCGGTGTGGAGGGTCATGCGTTCTTCGCCGAGGCACATCTCGCCGGTACCCTCGATGATGAAATAGACTTCCTCCTGCTCCTGGTTGTGCCACGGCACCTGTCCGCCGTTGGGCTCCAGGGTAACGTTGCCGATGGAGAAGTTGGCGGCCTGGATGGGGCTCGCGCCGCCGACGAGGTTCTGGGTGCGGCGGCGCGCGGGATAAGTGCGTCCTGCGATCCGGGCAAGGTCGGCGATGGTCATGTGGGTGGCTCCGTAAGAGATTAGGATACTAAACGGCGGGGGTGGAAGCTGTCGGCGGGCGGGTGGGTGGGGTGCGGTGGCGGGCGAGCGAGTGGCCGCCGGCGCCAAAGACGCCGGCGGCCTCGATCATTTTGGGGATGCTGCCGATTTGGTGGGGTAGTCGCTGCCAGCGAGCTTGCTCTCGAATTGCCAGGAGGCGTGGGCGGCACCCTGATTATCCCTGGGCGTGTCAATCCATTGAACCTTCCGGTTCGCCTTACTCAAAAACGATCCGAAAGAGTTCAGCCGCGGGGACATAGGGCCCCCGAAAACGCGGTATCGGAAGAACTGAACTAGATAAGGAGAAGCCTCCGATGCGGTCTGGCGGAGGAGTCGGAGAAAAGGTGCCATTGACCAATGTTGCACCCGGCATGGGACTGTTTGATTTTGAGCAATTCACGTATGCTGCAAATACACCGAAGTCCAAGGCTGCCACGCTCCATCGGCGATCCGGGCCCGAGGATATCATTTGCCAAACTGCCACCGCTGAACCTTCCCGCACAACGAGCTCACAGGCTGTTCTGCCCTCGATTTCGCAGTTGTCCGCGCCGACCGTACTTTCGGATTTCACCAGACGTGCTTCGATTAGGGCGGCCGTTCCGTCTGGGGAGTCCGTAACAAAAAGGCGCACTCCGGTTGGCACGAGGTGGAACGAAGCCATGAGGCGCGTTCCAAAGTCCGCGAGGTTTGAAAGCACTGCTTGGCCAGACGAACTGCTCAAGGCCATGCCGAAAAGACCGGACTCGCTGCCATAAGCGACCGCTCCGTCATTTCGAGGAGGGCTGCCGCCGTAGACCGGCATCTGCACTTTGAATGCGTTTCTAAACCCTTCAGTGAAGCGTAGCGTCGCAACTCTAGTCGGCGGAAGCTTAGCGGACTGCCTCAGGACACCCCCGATGCGTCTCTCTTGCCCTTCGGATCGCGTAACCTCGAATCGAAGTCCTTCGCCAATCGTCGCAACAAGCTGTTGCTCCTTCTC
>JBEKDV010000674.1:0-2818 GCA_050014175.1 Candidatus Solibacter sp.
CGGCCGGCGTCCAATCGCGGCAGCAGATCAGCCTTCCTTGTGGTGAAGACCTCTGGGATGCCTCAACTGAATCTGAAAGACTTAGCTGGCTCAAACCCCGCGAAGTGCGAAAGTCGGGCTAGCGGCGCCGTGGACGGCAAGAAAGACGGCCGCGTCGGGCGATGCGCAGCCGCGCAGCCAGGCGCCTCGCGTTTCGAGAAGCTTCACTACCGGCTGGCTGCCGGCGATGGCGGCGCAGCGGAAGCCGTCCAAATCCAGATCTTTCACATCGTCAAAGAGCAGCGCGGGGCGAGCTTCGCCGGCGGCGGCGCGGATGTCGATGGCCTGCAGGCGAAGCCCGGTGACGTGGCGGCAATAGAGACCATGGGATGGCAAACGGCCGAACATCCTCGCCTCCGGATACGATTTCGGAAGCTCCGGAACGGCGCGTCCCACCCACTCCTCGTGCCCGCGCTCATCGGTATCGATGCGGATGTGGGAGAGGCTCACATCTTCCACGTCAAACCCGGGCAGGCCGGTCACCGAGCTGGTGAGGATGGCGCCGGTGGCGTGCAGGTTGTCGATCATGACGCCGCGAAGCGAGCCGGGCGAGACGTCAGGGCGGGGGGTGCGGTTGCCGCGGCGGATGAAAATGGGCGTGCGCACGCGCTGCATGCGAATGTTGGAGATGGTAACGCCTTCCACCCACCCGCCATCGACCATTTCCAGCGCGATGCCGGAGATGACGCGGGCGGAGGGGTCCACGTCGTCGTTATAGATGACGGAGTTGCTGAAGGTTACGTTTTCGAAGCCGCCATGGGTGGCGGTGCCGAACTTCAAGCCGTTGCAGCAGCAGGTCAGGACGCAGTTGGCGATGACGATATTTTTGGAGACACGGACCTCGCTGCCGTAGGGGTTTTCGCTCTTCAGGCAGATGCAATCGTCGCCGGTATCGATGGAGCAGTCGGATATAAAGAGGTTATGGCAACCGGTGGGATCGATGCCGTCGGTGTTGGGTCCGATCACGGGGTTGCGTATGGAGATGCCGCGGATGAACACGTTGTCGCAATTGATGGGGCGGAGGGTCCAACCGCTGGCATTTTCGATGCGCACGTCTGCGATGCGGAGGTTGCGGCACCCGGCGAATTCGAGCAGGGGCGAAGGCCGGTCGGTGGGCTTCCAATCGTAGGTGGCGACGTCTTTCCAGCGGTCCTGGGGCGGTGGGACGGTGCGCCCGCTGGGGACCCAGAATGCACGGCCCTGGCCGTCGATGCGCCCGGGACCGGCGAGCCCCACATTCTCCGCGTTGCGGGCGAAGATCAGGTGTTTCTGGTTGGCATCGCCAGAGAACGGAGGGCCGGGCTGGGGGGAATAGTCCTCCAGCCTGGTGCTGCCCAGCAGGGTGGCGCCGGCTTCCAGGTAGAGAGTTACGTTGCTCTTGAGGACCACGGTGCCGGAGAGATAAGTGCCGGGCGGCAGATAGGCGATGCCACCGCCGGCCGCGTGGCAGGCGTCGATGGCGGCATTGACGGCGTGCGTATCGAGGGTGTGGCCGTCGCCCGCGGCGTCGTAATCGCGGACATCGAGCCAGCGCAACGGAATCGGCGGCGGGGCCGCGTCGAGCGGGGTGAGCGCGCCGTGCGATGCCAGCGCTCCCGCCCCGAATGCGATCAGGTTTCTACGATTCATAGGAGTGGTCCGGATGGGGCTAGTAAGTCAATCCCGATTGTAAGCGGCGCGGGGCGGGCGGCCCAAGGGAATTCACGGCTAAGAACAGGTGAGGGGCCGGTGAAGCACCGGTTAAACGCGCCTGGCAAGGGTTCAATGCGCGGACGGACGGGGATTTCCGAGGCGGAAACAGACGACGCGCGGAGGGAGCAGGGTAGCGCCCATCACGGTGGTTTCGAGGAGGACTTCGAAGTAGGGCAGCGCCTGGCCGGTTTGCCATCCGGCGCGGCGCAAAAAGGGATCGAGGAGCTCGTTGTGGGTGACGAAATCGGCGGCGGCCCCGGTAGCGTTCATGCCACCGCCGGCGATGATGAGAACATTGCCGGTATTCCCCAGGTTGGGCACAAATGCGACGACGCCGTAAGATTCCAGGGTGGGGGAGCGCAGGGAAGTCACATAGCGTTCCTGCTCGCCGGGCCGAGGGTGTTTGTTGACGATGACGGCGTAGCCAGTGGCCTCGTCGTGATCGAAGCGGAAGTTCAAGTCGTCTTCAAAGAGCTGGACCCAAGGATTGGAGCGCTTGCTGCCGGAGAGGATGACGTTGGAGGTGCGGAGGTCTTCGGGGGCGAAATCGCGGGCGAAGTGGACACGGAACTGGCGTGCGTCGAGGCCATCGAGCAAGAAGATCTGGCTGACGAGGTGAACGTCGGCGATGCTGGTGTAGCGCCGCGCCATCAGGGTGTCGATGATGCGGTGGCTGGAGCTTCCCAGAATGGCTTCGGCCTGTCGCGCCAGGTTACCGGAACGGTACTCGGTGGACTGCAGAGGTTGCTGCACGAAGTCCTGCAGGAGGCTCAAATTGGAATCGGCCAACACCACATCGGTAGTCCGGCCTTCGGCCAGGAGGCCCGACCACAAACCGCGCAACGCCGGAGGCAGTTGCCGGGGCTTGTAGGCGGCGCTCAACTGAGCAACGCGGATGGTCAGCCCGATGCAAGCCACCAGCAACACCCCGCAGAGCGCCGGCAGGAGATAGCGGCTGAAGCGGGTAGCGGGTCCCGCGGACGAAGCGGGCTCGGAGGGGAGTTCGGGCGAGGCTTCGCGGGCCACGAACTCCGGACAGTAGCTTCCCTTGGGGATGGAGACGATCACGGGCTCGTGGCGGCCGTCG
>JBEKDV010000675.1:0-2809 GCA_050014175.1 Candidatus Solibacter sp.
CCAACCGCGCCTGGACCACGGTAACCGCGTTGTGCAGATTGACAGCGCACCGGCCCTTCATTCCGTCGTCAATGTCCAGAATCACTTCGGAAGGTACGCCGCGAATGGTCGACGTGATCGGCGCGACGGTTGCGGTGGCCAGATGGCCAATCGCGCTGTCGCGCGTCAGGACCAGAACCGGCCGCTGCTGGTCCGGGGGCGCGAATCGGCAAAGGCGGACCTCGCCCCTGCTCAGAGTTCCGGCCACGCCGCGGCATCCTCCCACATACGGAATTCCTCCTCCCGCTGCGGCTGGGCCAGATAGCCGCGCCGGTCCCGCTCTTCTAATTCCATCTCGCGCAAGCGCTTGAGGTGCTGCTGCAAAGCCTCGCGGATCAACGCCGATCGATTCACCTTCTGCCGCTTCGCCGCAAAATCGGTTGCCTTCAAGAGCTTCGTATCGAGTACCACCTGTATGGTCTCCATTGTGGACCCTACTCCACAGTATACCCCACACCGGAGAACCGCTCCCTCACGGTCGCGGCTCCGAGCGAGGCACACTGCTGCACACCGAGCCGCGACCGTAAGTACCTACGTAGTTAGGTTCGTGCCGAGATTGGCAGAATTTCAGCGGGAGGGCGCAGCAGCAAGCCCCGGAATGATGACCAGTTCCTTGAGTTTGAGGCCGAGGGCGACGGCCTGTTTGCCGAGCACCGTCAGGTAGTACTTGTAGCAGTGGCTGGCCTTTTTGATCAGCCCGTGCGTGCGAAGCCTGCGTAGAACCCTGGACATTTGCCCGCTGTTGTATTGTGGGAACCGAGCGCGCAGCGCTTTGTTTTGCACGCCACTGATGGTGAACTCCCCACGGGCAAGAGCCAAAAAAAGGGCTTCGTCGTCCTCGTCGAAGAAGTTGAACCCCCGATAAGACCGTGCCTCTTCGTGAACGGTCCGTGTGATTTTGTTGAGCTTGTCGATGCCATTGCTGGGGTCGTCGATGGCTGAGAGGAACTCCAGGTAGCGGCGGTTGGCGGCACTCAGCACCTCCCGCAGCGCGCCCAGGCTGTAGATGGTTTTCTTCATTGGCGCGAACTTCATCACCGACTCGCCGTTGCGTTGTTCTACCTCGCGGTAGTGCTTGAAAAAGGAGATGTCCTTCGCCGTGGTCTCGATGCGAAGGATCTGGCCGAACTTGTCGTACATTTTGATCGAAGCCATGCCCATCGAGTGGCGAACACGGGTGCCCTCGATGCGCACGTTGTAGCGGTTGCCCATCTCATCCTGGTAGTTGCCGTTGAGCTTCTTGCCCAGGAAGGTGGCGATGTCGTCGGGTTTGACGGTGTGGATGGCAGTCCGGATCAGTTGCCCGTAAATGGCTTGCAGGTCTGCCTGCCGGCGGAACACGATGTCGGTGGCGTATTCGGCTTCGTCCAGGCTCCAGTGATATGACTCCTCGATCTGTTTGAGAATTGGGCAGTAGCGATCCGAGAACTCATCCAGCTTGCGATGCAGGCGCGACGGGTCCCAACTGTCCGACAGCGCCTGTGCCGCCGCCCAGTCCTCGATGCCGGTGAAGGCGTTGTCCAGTTGCGTGTAGCGGATCTTCTTTCGGTCCAGTTGCCGCGCTAGCCAGTTGTGACCGTTGCAGTAGAACTGTAGACGGAACGGGCACCAGGTAGGCACTCGCACGTAGCAAAGCCCCAGTTCTTCGTCGATGAAGTAGAAATAGTAGTGCAGGCATTTGCCGTCGTCGTACCGAAGATACGTCCGCCCGCTCTTTTTGTCGTGCCAAGGCTGATAGGTCGTGCACGGTTCCAAGGCCGAGAAGATCCACACCAACCCAGGGTGTGTTCCCCGTTCCTTGAGGACTGCCTTGACCTTATCTTCCTTGCGGAAGTTCTTCTTGCGCACGTAGTCGATTTCCAACCCGCTGGCCGCCGCCAGCCCTTCCGCCTTGGCCTTGATGGCGTCGGTCAGCGGCTTGGCAAACTGGGTGAAGTCGAAAATCCGGATACCCCGCTTGCTCAGGTATGCCGTCATCCCTTCGGCATAGCAGAATACCGGCAACGTCCCCTGTACGATCATCCGGTCATAGCAAGACAACACGCCAGCGATCTGCTGGGCATGACGTTCGGTCAGCAGAACAAGTCCCATCATCCACCTCGGATGAATGGTACTCTGTTTCTGTCCCTGTTTGGTTCCGGCTATGCCGGGTTAGGGAGCGGTTACCGGCTTAGCGCGTGAAGATGGTGGCGTCCACGTTCATGCCAGGGCGCAGGATCAGGTCTCCGGGGCTGTCGACCAGGATCTTCACGGGAATCCGTTGCACGACTTTGACGAAATTCCCGGTGGCGTTTTCGGGCGGCAGCAGGCTCAGACGCGAGCCGGTGGCGCCGGCGATGGAATCCACGTGGCCGGTTACGTTCCGGCCGTACATGTCCACCTGAATTTCCGCTCTCTGGCCGGGGCGCACATCGGCGAGTTGGGTTTCCTTGAAATTGGCGGTCACCCAAATGTCGTGCAGAGGAATGATGGTCATGAGCCCCTGGCCCGGCTGAACGATCTGGCCGATCTCGACGCTCTTATGCGTGACCACGCCGTCCATGGGCGCGACGATGGTGGTGTAGCCTAGCTGAAGCTCGGCAGCCTCGAGGCTGGCGCGCGCCGCCTGGACCGCGGCGGCGGCGGTGCCGGCGTCGGCCGTGCGAATGTCGACCTGCTTGCGGTTGGCAACCGAAGTGGCCACCAGGGCGCGCGCCTGGCTGATGCGCGATTGAGCGGCGTCGAGCGCCGCCTGGCGGATGGCGGCATCCTGCCGGGCGGAGGCCAGCTT
>JBEKDV010000676.1:0-2786 GCA_050014175.1 Candidatus Solibacter sp.
CGGCTGCACCCGATCGCCGAGGCGAACTTCACCTGATCCTCGAGCGTTTCCATTCCCTTGGTGAACGCGCCCTCATCCCCGCCCGTGGCGTTGACCGGCAAGTTGGCGAATGACGGCTTCAGCTTCAATTCCGTCAGGAGCGTTTTGGTCGCGTCCAGGCCTTCCCTCATCGCTCCTCCCAGGTTGATGTCCGTTCCCCCGTACCCTACCTTGGCGGCCAGCCGCGCAAACTCCGGCCACTGAACCTTGCCGTTCAACAGCGAAGTGTTCAGGGAGATAAACATTCCCGTGCCCGCGGCAGCCGCGCCGTTGGCCAGTCCGAGCGCCGTTCCCACGCCGGCCGCTGTCTGCAGGAATTCTCTTCGGTTCATTCTCGCCTCATTTCTGGGGAGCGATTGCCGCGCTCGCACCTGACAGCCTCATATAGCCTACTCCACAACACGCCCGTGTCGCGGCCCATTCGGCGCGGTCTGGGCGAGCGGCTTCGCATGCCAACCTTGCGTAGGGGTTGACGGTCTTTGCTTAGCACGATGCGATTTCGCTCTGGGCATCACAGGAGCCTATTAATCGGAGCCTCGTTACGAACTAGTATCCCACCTGGCAACTTTTTGTTGAATTCTGATCGGTTCGACCACTCGAAGACAGGCGTGGCGACTGTCATCTGGACGCCGGGGATCGGCTTGGTAGCGACGTTATTTCGTATTATCGGTAGCCAGCCGAGCGCGGGCGGCGAAGGTGGGCTTACCTTCCGTGGCGGTCCGGTCCCAGGA
This sequence comes from Candidatus Solibacter sp., assembly GCA_050014175.1. GTDB lineage: Bacteria > Acidobacteriota > Terriglobia > Bryobacterales > Bryobacteraceae > Solibacter. Next base: position 771 of record JBEKDV010000676.1, read on the forward strand.
ATGGTGCGCGTAGATCAGTTTGAACGGTGCGTCGGACAACTCGTCGATCGAGTGCCTGGCCGAACTGCCATCCGGCGGCGAACCAACCGGTGGACTGCTTAAGAACCAGTTGTGGCCTGCTCATGACCGGCCTCCCTGCTTCTTGCGGATCGATTCGCCGTCGAGTTCGAAGCGATAGGCACTGTGAACCAGCGGGTCCGGCCCGCATGACGCGACGCCGCCTGTCGTCTGCTTGGCCCGGCGACTCCTGGGACCAGCAGGCGACCAGGAGGAAATCGGACGTCCAGACAGAGCGGAGGGCGAGGGCACCATAACCTATTTCGCCGTGTTAAAAACTTGAGTTTCTGCTGCTCCCAACAGGTCTCGGGGCAAGCAGGGTTACCCCGCATCGCCGGGACAGGGTGGCAGGATCTGATCTTCTTGAATAGCCAGGCTCACAGCCCCCCGTGGAACCGTCCGAATGCGTGGGCAAGCATTAGCGACATGATCAGGATGCCCGCCCCGAGGACGAGCACGTGCTGGGTCTTGCGCAGATCGAAGCTGCCGACACGACAGACGAGCAGGTAGCCGACTGCCAGGTTGAGAAGGCCCCACAGGACATTGACCGTTGAGGACGACAACCCTTCCCCGGGCGGGTTAGCGAAAGGACTCTGGAAGCTATGGCCCGAAATCCCATTGCCGAGATGGGGTAGGGCGTTCGCGAGGAATGCGCCCCCGAAGAAGTACGCCACATAGTGGTACCAGCGCATTGTTGCTCCCTTCTGGCCCAAACCAATGGTAGCAGGTCTCCCATGTAAAATGTACGGAAACCGGTTCAGACCATCGCGTCAGAACTCGTACCGAAAGCCTATACGCACGAAGCGCGGCGCCTGAATCGCGACCGGCAAGCGCAGATTAAAGGATGGGCCGCTGAGATCCTCTTCTTGGAGTCGGTGTGCGCCATTGGTCACGTTGAAAATATTTGCCGATACGGCAAATGTGCCGCCGGGAAGCGCAAACCGCCGGGTAAGTCGGAGATCCCAATTGATCACATACTGAGCGCGGTTGCCGCCCCCCGGGCTCCCGCGCACGGTTGTCGCCACGAGGAACGGGCCTTGCGGAAGGCCCGTGACGAGTAACTGGCGCGCAAACACGAGCCCGTCCGTGTAGTCTGCAACGCTGGCTACTTCGATTCCGCCCCAGGCCAACGGCAGCCGGTAAGTGGCTTGCATTTTCCCCACGTAGGCCCGGTCAACAAAGCTACGGCCCGCGGCATGGATGGCGGTGTTGGGGTCGAGAAAGAGAGAGCCGATAACACCGGGGTCATTTTCGTAGACCGCGTCGCCTGGGTTGGTGGGTCCGTACGATTTCTCCGCCACGAAGGACGCGTGCAGTGTCAGTCGCCTCCACTCCGTGCCTGCCTCCTCCAGCAGACCGGTATTGAGCATGCGCAGCCCGGCGGGATTCGTCAACCAATACCGGTCCTGGCCCAGAGTGGCGGGGTTCTGCGCGTAGACGGTCAGCCGCTGGTCGTCGAACGTGCTGGGAATTCCGTCGGGCCCAGGATCGAGGATGGAGATGGGCGTGAACGCCTGGGCGGGCACGCCGGTATCTATGGCGGCGATACGATTCTTGTCGTCGCGGCGGAACAGGTGAATGCTCGCGACACTTCGCGGAGCGAGAGGGAATCCCGCGCCAACGTCGAACTCGTCCGAGCAAGGCCGGCGGAGCGATGAAGAGATCGACGAGTAAGGTCCGCCGAAGCGCAACAGCAGACTGCCTTCTTCGCCGGGTTGAAACAAGTCGTCGGAGTTGGACGCGATCCATTGATATGCGCTCCCGCCGAGGCTGTTGGGATTTCCGAAGTCGAGATACCTCCCCGCAAGCGGCGCGTACAAGCGAAAGTACGTGCCTCGAATGACTATGCCGTGCGAATGAGGAACTTGCCACGCGGCGCTGGCGCGTGGCGAAAGACTGTTCCAAACGATCAAATCCGGCTGCCGGGCGAATGTTCGTGCGGGCGCAAACTCCCCGGCG
>JBEKDV010000677.1:0-2731 GCA_050014175.1 Candidatus Solibacter sp.
AACGTCGCTGGGCGCCAGCCCCGGCCCCACGCCGCGCAACATCCCGGTCAGCGCCGCGATGGTAGACGACGGGGTGCCGCGCGCGCCGACGTGCAGCACCATGCCCTCGTAACGGAAGCCGTCATCGTCCAGCAGGCTGTAAATCGTCGGCGGCGGAGTCTCGCGCATGCTGCGATACTTCGTGTCGTTGACCACGCCTACGATTCGCTTGTCCGCTTTGATCACGGAGCCAATGCCACCCATGCCGAACGTCTGCCCGATGGGGTCCATGCTGGGAAAGAACTGGCGCGCGAAGCTTTCGCTCACGATCACGGGGCGCGGCGTGCCCCGATTATCGGCGGGCTCAAAACCACGGCCCCTGACGATGCGCATGCGCAGATTCGCGAAGTGGTCCAGGCTGACGCCGTTCAGGCTGACGTTCAGCAAATCGGCGAAGGTAATGCGGCTGCCGGCGCGTCCCGCGGTTCCTTTGAAGCCGACGCCGCGCATCAACGCCCGCTGCGCCAGGCTGACCGCTTCCACGCCTGGAAGCGACCGCGTCCGCCGCACCACCTCGTCCAAAACCGCCGGGATCGAATCGCTCTTTACGCCGGCCATTCGGGGGTTCAAGGTCATGACGATGAGGTTCTCGCGGCGAAAACCGGGATCCTGCGCCCGGAGCGCATCCAGCGTCCGCACCAGGGCCAGGCTGCCGGTCATCAGCAGCGTCGCCAGCGCGACCTGGAAGGCCACCAGACCGCGGCTCAGGCGCGGACGCGATGCCCGCCCGCTCTGCCGTTCCAGCGTGCCGCTCAACTCCGCCCGGAAGGCGCCGATCGCCGGCAAAATACTCATCGCCACCGTCGAGAAGACACCGATCAGGGCGGCGAACGCCACTACCCGCAGGTCGGGCGTCAGCTCGATCGCAAGCGGCCGCCGCGCCGGCAGGAAGCGCAGCAGCCATGGCCCACACCACCGCGCGATCAGCAGCCCTCCCATGGCCCCGGCGCACGAGAGCAGCACGCTCTCCACCAGCGTGCGGCGCAGAATGCTCCACCGCGAAGCGCCGAGGCTCAGGCGGATGGCCACTTCCCTGCCCTGCGTTTCGGCCCGCGCCAGCATGAGGGCACCGATGTTTCCACAGACCAGCAACAAGAGTGCGACTACCCCGCCCATGACCGCGGTCACCGCGCCGGTGAATTGCTTGCGCAGCGTGGAAACGCCGCGCTCGGCGCTGGTCAGAACAGGCTGCATGGCTTTTTCGTGTTCCATGCCGCCGGCAGTTACACCAGGGCTTGCGGCAAAATCCGCCGTCACCATCTCTGGGAACAGCGCGCGCACCTCCGCTTCGGCTTGCGCCAGGGTCACCGAATGTGGCACGCCCCCGCGCAGGCGCATGTACACTTGCGCGGGAACATGCGAGGTGTCCGCCTGGCCGCTCCAGAGTGTCCACGCCGATATCGGAACCCAAACGTCGGGCCGGTTCTCCAGATCGAGGTCCACGAACCCGGACTGCATGACCCCGATCACGGTAAACGGGCTGCCGCGCAAGTCGATGGTCTTGCCAATGACATCTTCGCGGCGCGCGAATGCGCGCTTCCAGAAGCCGTAACTCAGGACGGCGACCGGCGCGCAACGCTCCTCATCGGCAGCAGTGAAAAGGCGGCCGACGGCCGGCGTAAGCCCGAGCGCCGAAAAATAGTTTCCCGAGACGGTATTGCCCGTGATGCTCTCCACGCGAGTGCCCCAGCGGAGCGCCATCTCCACCGGCCAGGATGCGATGACGTCGGAAAAGGCGTGCGAGCGAGCGCGCAGCACGAGCGCATACGCGTAGGAATGCTGATAGGAAGTAAACACCGGCGAGCGCTGCACGCCGAGCCGCACCATCTGCTCGGGATGCGGCACCGGAAGCGGCCGCAGCAGCAGGACGTCGACCGCCGTGAAGATCAGCGCGTTGGCCCCGATGCCGAGCGCCAGCAGCAGCACGACCACACCCGCGAACAGCGGCGTGCGAGCGAGCGAGCGGAGAACCTGCCGGATATCCCGCGCCACCATGCTCACATTGTAGATACCTTTTACTTCGATTCGGCGCGGGAGAACACCTGGAGCATTTCTTCCGCCGAGGGCGGCGCCAGAAGGTTACGCGCCGCGAAATCCTCGGCTTGTGGATACGCCGTCTGGCGAATTCGCGCGGCCGCTTTCACGAGATCGTACGAAGTATGCCGAAACTGCACGTCGGGCCCCAGCAGTAGCCAATCGGCGCCGGGTTCCCCAAACGGCAACCCCACACTGCCGGCATTCACCACTCGAAGGCTTCCGACCGCCCGGTCGACTTGCATGTGGGTATGGCCGCAGACGACCAGGGATGCGTCGAGCCCTGGCGCTCGCTTCCATCCTGCGTCAGGAAGTGCCGCGCGCACGCAGCGAATTCCACGTCGGCAATATCCGCGCCCAAACCGAAATCGACCGCGCGCATACCCTCCGCGAGCGCCTGCTGGCGATGCTGGCACTCTTCTTCGCGGCGGTGGCGCTGTTGATCGCGGGCATCGGTCTCTATGGTGTGCTCGACTACGGAGTGCTGCAGCGCCGCCGCGAAATCGGCATCCGCATGGCCATCGGAGCGCAGGCGGGCGACATCGCGCGGCGGGTGACGGCGGATATCTTTTCCTGGGTGCTGGTGGGAGCGCTGGCGGGCGTCGCACTTGGCATGGCATCGGTGCGGTACATCGGGGCGCTGCTCTATGGAGTGAAG
>JBEKDV010000678.1:0-2689 GCA_050014175.1 Candidatus Solibacter sp.
CCTTTCCAGCCAGAAGGATAGCCCGCAGTCCGGCGCTGCTGATGTACTCCACGCCCTCAAAATCCAACACTATTCGCCGGTTGTCAGGGTTGATGCACTGCAGGCACGTTTTCTCGAATTCCGGCGACGTAATGGCATCCAGGCGCCCGGCGACACGGAGGACTACGGCGTCGCCGACATGGGTCATTGTAATCGTCATTGTGTTCCTTCCTGGTACTTGGACTTATGTAACGATTGCTCAGAATTCCTTAGCGCATCCTGGTCGATTCTACACCCAGTGGCCTCCGTTGAAGGCGTTTTCTTCGCCGCCGGTCCCGAGCGAGTCAAGTGGCCCAGAGGGGCGCACAGGCAAAAAACTCGACTGTAGCTGTCGTAGCAAAGTAAGAAGTTCCTGTTGGGAACGGAGCGTCCCTAGCCCCTGGAGGGCGTGCCATTGCTTCGTGCTTGAATTGTGAGGCATCGCAGCCACCCGTCAAGGCTTCCCTGCGGCGCGCCACTGGCGCGGCCTTGACGGGTCCTGACCGCGATGCCCAGGAAGCTCCTCCAGCAACGAAGCAATGGCACGCTCTGCTGTTGGCTAGGGCCGTACCGGAACTTTCTACTTTGCTAAACAGGAACTTCTTACTTTACTACGACAGAACTCGACTGTACCTTGCGTTCGGATGCGGTGGAGTGTATCTTACGCGTCAGCCGGAGAATGACAATGAAAGTTCCGGATTCGATGGGAGGTGTCGCGTGCCGAAGTATCTTCAGCAGTTTTCGTACACTGCGGAAGGTCTCAAGGGCCTTCTGAAAGACAGCGGCTCTAAACGTCGGGCGGCCATCGCGGAGACGGTCAAGTCGGCTGGCGGAAAGTTGGAGACGCTGTATTTCGCCTTCGGGGAATTTGACGCTTATGCCATTATCGAGGCGCCGGACAACAGCAGTGCGGCCGCGGTAGCGCTCGCGGCCAACGCCGGCGGGGCAGTTCGGCTCAAAACGACTGTTTTGCTTACGCCGGAGGAAGTTGACCAGGCAACAAAGAAATCCGTCAGTTACCGTCCGCCAGGGGGCTAGTTATCCCGCCGTCTAGCGGGTTGGGTGGCTCACTACATGAGCCCGAGGGCGAAGAGGACTCCTAAGAACTCCGAAGCAGACCTCGGCATACGGCTGCTTGCAGAAGCCGAGAAACGTTGGTTCGCTGGTGTTCGCCGGACTGTCTGCCCAGGGCGGAGTGTCTCTCGGTTTACCACCGGCTCCTTCTCTTGACTTACCGGGCCCCATCTCATACATTCAAAAAATTCCGACGCGGCTGGACAACGACCGGCCGGATCGCCCGTGAAAGTGAGAGAGGAGACAACACTATGTTGTTTTTGTCCAGCCTGGAAAAGACGCAATGGACCGAATTCGGCTGTGACATTGCCAAACGCGGCCTGGCGAGCGCCGATTTCCGCGGCGACGTCCGCGCCAATCTTCTGCCGATGTTCCGGTTTTATATCGGCGCCCTGCTCACCGCCACAGGACAGGACAAGCTGGGCAGGGCATGGATCACCAGCGGCGCTCTGATCGAAGAGAATGGAGTGTTTTTCAGCGCCCACCTCAACGGCTTTCTTCAGCGCCACCAGGACCGTTTGGAGATGCCGGAGAAGGTCTTTGCCGATCCCCGCCCCTACGTGCACTTCACCACCGTGCCCATCATGCAGCAGGCGCGGGCGTGCTTTCTGACGCAATGCGGGCGCACGCTCCCGAAAATCAAGCACCCGTTCCGGCTCATGGATATTGGCTGTGGTGATGGCGGTCTGACCGCGGGCCTGTTAAATCACCTCAAGGCCACCGGTAAAATCGACGAAATCGGCGAAGTCCTGCTGGTGGATCCCTCGCCCGCCATGCTGGCGCTGGCCAAAGAAACTGTGGGCAAGACGATCCCGTCTGCGTGTATCAAGACCCTGAATCACCGCATCGAACAGGTTGCGGGCGAGCTGAACGCCCACTACGATGTGGCGCTGTGTTCGCTCTCATATCATCATATGCCTTACGAACAAAAGGTCATTCACCTGAACGAACTTAAACCGTGGATTGATCACCTGGTGCTTTTCGAACTGGACGCCAACCACGATTTTCCAGAGCTGCATACCCCCGAACTCGCGGCATCGGTCTATCAATCCTATGGGCGGCTGATCGACTTCGTCTATGCGCACGACGCCCCCATCGAGCTTACCCAAGCCTGCGTGGACCGGCTGGTGATGACGGAAGCCGTCTCGCTCCTCACCCAACGGCGCGGCGAACGCAACGATTATCACATGCTCCACACGCAATGGCAAAGCCTGTTCGAGCAAACACTCGGGCCCGAGTTTCTCTGCTTGTGCGATTCCCCTTGCTATGCCGACGAATATTTCTCGTTGTTCATCATGCATTACGGAAGGGGCTGATTGCCATGCAGGCGATGACGCCGCGCGAGCGCGTGCGCTTGATGCTCGATCACAAGGAGCCTGATTGCGTTCCCCTGGATTTGGGCGCAAGAGCGTTTACGGGTATGGGGTGTAGTCGGAATAAGCTGCAGTTTTGCATTGCAGCCTGCCCATGACGTCCGCCAGCTTCCGACTGATAGTCGAAATAAGCTGGTCATTTGGCGGCCAGTCTCCCAAGGAAACCCTTACTTCCCCCTCATCCTCAGCGTCAGCACGTTCATGCCCTCCTCGTACCGGTATTC
>JBEKDV010000679.1:0-2657 GCA_050014175.1 Candidatus Solibacter sp.
GGCAACCCATCATCGAGGTGGGCGGGAAGTTGCAGTTCTTCCTGCCGGGGCAGCCCGTCTTCCCCGCCCTGGCCGACGATACGATTCTCAAACCGGCGTTCGATTGGATCCTATATTCCGCTCAGCCCGCCCGGTTCGACGCCGAACTGAGTTACGTTTCCGGCGGCATGAGTTGGACGAGCGATTACAACATCGTGGCGCCGGAGACAGGCGACACCTTGGAACTGGTGGGCTGGGTGACGTTGGATAACCAGAGCGGCAAGCAGTTCGACAGGGCGCACATCAAGCTGATGGCGGGCGACGTGAACAAGGTGCAGCCGCAGAATCTAGTGAGGTTCCAGGCCAGCGCCGGCATGGTCGGCGGGGTAATGCCACCGAATCAGGTGGAAGAGAAGGCCTTCGAAGATTACCATCTCTACACGCTTCCGCAACCCACCACGATTCACGACCGGGAGACCAAGCAGGTGGAGTTTCTGCACGCCTCCGGCATACAATCCAAGCGGCTGTATGTCTACGATGGCGCGCGCTTCGACCGCAACTATGGCTATCAGGACGTGCGTCAGATCCAACAGTACGGCACGCAATCCAACCCGCACGTGTGGGTGCTGCGCGAGTTCGCCAATAGCGACGCGAACCATCTGGGAATACCGCTGCCCAAGGGGCGCGTGCGATTCTATCGCCGCGATCAGGATGGGCAAGTGGAGTTCACCGGCGAAAACGAGATCGATCACACGCCCAAGGATGAGACGGTGCGCGTGTACACGGGGAACGCATTCGATATCACGGGCGAGCGTCGGCAGACGAAGTTTCAATCGCAGATGCAGCCGGGCGGCTGGCTGGATGAATCGTTCGAGATCAAGCTGCGCAACCACAAGAAAGAGGCGGCAACCGTTCGCGTGGTGGAGCACCTTTACCGGTGGACGAACTGGACGATCACGCAGGAATCGGCCACGCACCGGCAGACGGACAGTAAGACCGTCGAATACGAAGTTACGCTCCAGCCCGATGAGGAGAGAACCCTGACTTACACCGCTCACTACACCTGGTGATGTAACTTACTAATGCGCGGGCGGCTGGAAGCGCGCGATGCGGCCTTGCGGTCCGACGGCCCATCCGTCGCCGCCAGGAACGAAGCTCATGGCGTTGTAGGCGCCGGTGTCGAAGAGTTTCCAGGTCTGGCCGCCGTCGCTGGAAACGTCGGACCCGGAGGTGCCGGTGACGATGCAAAGCTCGCGGGCGGGCAGCCAGGCCACGGCGGAACGGAAGCCTCTGGGGCCGGCGCCCGGCGGCGCGGACCAGGTCCGTCCACCGTCGGAGGTGAGCGCGATGTTCTGTCGGTCTTCCTTGTCCTTGGAGTAATCGCCGCCCACGGCGATGCCGTGGCGCGCATCGGCGAAGGCGAGGGAGAAGACGCCGGCGGAAGGGCCATCGCTGCGCATCGCGGTAGCGGCGACGGTCCAGGTGCGGCCGCGATCTTTGGAGTGGAAGACGCGCGCGGCGGCGGTGCCTCCGGTGGCGAACCACGCGTCGCGTTTGCCGAACAGGGTGAGGCAAGTGTTGCTGGCCGCGAACGAGCCCTCGTTGGGCAGCGCCGGGGGCGGAGAGCGCCGCTGCCAGGTGACGCCGCCGTCGCCGGTGGTGAGGATCGCAGCGCGGCCGTCGACCTGGTCGCCGACGACAATGCCGTGCCGTGCGTCCCAGAAAGCGATGGCGTCGAAGAAGCCTTTCGGATCGGGGTTGGTGAACAGGAGCGTCCAGTGCAGGCCTGCGTCGCTGGTCTTATAGATGCGGGACAGGCCGCCGGAGCCGGCGCTCATCAGGAAGACGGTGCGCGCGTCGATGGCGCGGATGCCGCGAAAATCCAGGGTTTCGGCGCCCGGGACTTTGGCGGCACGCCAGGTCACGCCGCCATCGGTGGTGGCAAGGTAGGTACCGCCACTGCCGCTGGCCCACACGGCGCCCGCGTCGACCGCACTGACACCGCGCAGCGAGGCGCGCGTGTTGCTGGTCTGTGGCGCCCAGGTCTGCGCCGGAAGAGTGGCGGTGAAACACAGCGCGAGCAGCAGCTTCATGGTTTCACCATAGTAGTCGATCGTGCCGGTGTGGGGCACACCCACACATGGGAAGGTGTCGATGGAAGAATGCCCCCACGAATGGGGGCCGCCCAAAGGGCACCCGGCCTGAAAGGCTACGCTACTGTGTCCCCCTATGCGATTTCCTGGCCTGCGTCGGCGGCGGAAGGCGCGTTCCTGCGGGCGTAGGTCGGTCCGGCGTGGAAATCGCTGTGGCGGGCGGCGCCGTTGGCGCCGTGCCACTGGGTGAAGGATTCCCTTACGATGCGGTACACCGAAGCCCGATTCCGCGCGATCAACTTGAACCATTGCCACGCGCTCTTCGGCGGGAAGTAAATCCCGCGGAAGAACATGCGCGCCGCAAAATGGCTGATTTTGTAGGGAACCGGCTCATCGGCGATGGAATTCAGCGCCCGCTCGGTGGCCGCCGGACTGTAAGAGTTGGTCCACGCGTAGTTGACTTCGTCCTGCACGCCGGCAACGGAGATCTTTGACGGTGTGTGGGCCATGCGGAACGGCGCGAATTCCAGCCAATGCTTGGGGCGCGTGAGGCGGCCTTCCCTGGCCAGCCGATCGTAGAGCGGC
>JBEKDV010000680.1:0-2623 GCA_050014175.1 Candidatus Solibacter sp.
GGGCGCGCCATCGAGAACTTCATCGGCGCGCCGTTCGGCTCCGGCGGCACCATGACGGCCGCGAGTATCATCACGCGCGCGGTGCAATCCACGCCGGTAAAGCAGGTGGGCTACGCCGGCCTGATGGTCCCGGTGTTGGAGGATAACGTCCTCGCCAAACGCTGGGAAGAGGGCACGTACAATATGGATTCACTGCTGGCCTATTCGGCGGTCTGCGCGGGCGGGCTGGACACCATTCCGCTGCCCGGCGATATCACCGAAGAGCGCCTGGCGCGCATCCTGGGCGACGTGGCGTCGCTGGCCTGGAAGTGGCGCAAGCCGCTGGCCGCGCGCCTCCTGCCCGCTCCCGGCAAGAAGGCGGGCGACCGCACCGCGTTCGACGACGCCCGCATGGCCAACACCCTCGTGCGGTAACATTTTGGAATGCGAACACTGGTTGTCTTTTTGATGGCGTCGCTGGCCTGCGCGCAGCCGACGAAGGGGCGCATCGCCGAAGGCTTCGATTCCATACAGGTGGCGCGCCTCAAGGCCGACCTGACGTTCCTCTCTTCCGACGCGCTCGAAGGACGCCGATCGCTGGAACGCGGCAGCGAGGTGGCCATCCAGTGGATCTCGAGCGAGTTCGCCAAGGCGGGACTGAAGCCGCTGGCCGGCGATAGCTACCTGCAACCCGTGCCGTTGATCGAATTCACCGCCGACCGCGCGCTGACATCGCTCGTGGTGCGGCACGGCGATCAGAGCGAGACGTACCGCGCGCCGGATGCCACGGCGAACTTCGCCAACGAGATCGTCGTCACCGGGGATGTGGTCTTCGCCGCGTATGGCATCAGCGCTCCCGAACTTGGCTACGACGATTACGCGGGGATCGACGTCACCGGCAAGGTGGTGCTGATCTTCGGCCACGAGCCGTAGGAGAACGACGAGCATTCCATCTTCAACGGCAAGGGGAACACGCGGTATGCCAACGCCACCTACAAGGCGCTCAATGCGCAGCGCCACGGGGCTATCGGCATGCTCACGATGACCGATCCGAATAATCACACGGGCGCGCAGGGGCTCGCGGGGCGCGGAGGCGCGCAGGCGCAGCTCGCGTCGACCCGCCCGCGCATTCCCAGCGAAGCGTTGGCGGAAGGCGGACCCACGATTCCCACGTTCACCATCTCCGCGCAGATCGCCGACGGCCTCTTCGCCGCGGCCGGCAGGAAGGCGGGCGAGGTGCAGACCGCGATCGACGCCGGTCCGCGTCCGATGTCCTTCGCCGTACCCAACACACGCGTCGAACTGCGTCCCGTGTTGAGCGACCGCCGCCGCGCCAACTCCTACAACGTCGTAGGACTGCTGGAAGGCAGCGACCCCGCGCTCCGTGCGGAAACGGTGATTTTCAGCGGCCACTTCGATCACGATGGCACGGGACCGCTGGGCATTCTGCACGGCGCCGACGACAACGGAAGCGGCACAGTCGGCGTGGTGGAGCTGGCTCGCGCCTTCGCCCTGAATCCGGTGAAGCCGAAGCGCTCGGTGCTGTTCATCGTCTTCGCCGCCGAAGAGCGCGGCCTGCTGGGCGCGTACTATTACGTTTCGCACCCACTGCGCCCGCTCACCACCACGCGCGCCGAGATCAACTTCGACATGATCGGCCGCAACGAGGCCGCCGACCCGCGGGTGCAGACCGAAATCTCGCCCGACACGTCGAACGAACTGGGCTTGATCGGCACCCACTACAGCCCCGACTACCGCGCCGTGGTGGAGCGCGCCAACGAAATGGTCGGCTTGAAACTGAACTACAAGTGGGACCGCGACGCGTCGAACCAGGTGCTGTTCCGCAGCGATCAGTATCCGTTCCTGCAGCACGACATCCCGGCCGTATGGTGGTTCACCGGATTCCACCCGGACTATCATCAGGTATCCGATACGGTGGAGAAGATCAATTTCGAAAAGATGGCGAAGATTCTGAAACTGGCCTACGCCTCCGGCTTCGAGTTCGCCGATTCGCCGAATGTCCCGAAGCTGGTGGGAAAGGCGATGAGCCGGCAATGACGGTGCGGGTCGCCGAGGCGCATGAGGCGGAGGAGTTACTCCGGGTCACCAACGCCGCCTACCAGGTGGAGAAGTTTTTTATCGATACCGACCGGTTGGATGCGGAGCGTTTGGGCGCACTGCTGTCGAAAGGAGTGTTCCTGGCGGCGGACGGAATGGCGGGCTGCGTCTACGTGGAACTGCGCGGCGAGCGGGCGTATTTCGGGCCGCTATCGGTGGACCCCGCGCGGCAAGGGTCGGGAACGGGCAAGTTACTGGTGAAGGCGGCGGAAGACTATGCCCGCGCCCACGGCTGCCGGCACATGGACCTGCGCATCGTCAATCTGCGCGAGGAGTTGCCCGCGTTCTATCGCAAGCTCGGTTATGTGGAAACGGGGACGCAGCCTTTTCCGGAGACCGAGGTTACTAAATTGCCATGCCATCTCATCTGCATGAGCAAGAAGCTTTGATTTAGCCGCCGATGAACACAGATGAACACGGATAAGACCTGGTTTGCTTATCGGCATTTATCCGTGTTCATGGGCGGCTGAATGTTCTTCCTACCGCACCGTCGGGTACTTGATGCCGAGCTGTTCGAGATAGGTGT
>JBEKDV010000681.1:0-2614 GCA_050014175.1 Candidatus Solibacter sp.
TGCCCAGATCGCGGACCGTGGTGAAGCCGGCCATGAGGGTGGCGCGCAGATGATTCACGGCGCGGGCGACGCGCAGGGCGAGGCCTTCGTGAGCCACCTGATCGTTCCACGGAGTTTCGTTGTAGGGGTGGAGCAGAATGTGCGAGTGCCCTTCCACCAGGCCGGGCAGCAGCGTGGCGCCGGGAAGATCGATCACCTTGGCGTTGGCGGTGTCGATGGACGCGGCCGGTCCGGCGGACTCGATGCGGCCGCCGCGGACGCGGACGGCCCAGCCTTCGTGGGAGGTCTCGCCATCGAAGACGCGGGCGGGTTGGAGCACGGTGGCGTCTTGCGCCGCGGCGGAGAGGGCGAGCAGGAAGAGGGCGAGGGAACGCATAGGGGAATTATATGTTTATTGCACGGCGACCGCGGCGGCGGGGCGCTCTTGCGCTTGCCGAAGCACTGTGATACTCATGCGTCATGCGACGCAGAGATTTCTTTCCGGCTTTGGCGGCTTCGGCCGCGTTGGCACAAGCTCCCGCTCCGCAGTTGAAGACGGGGCGATTGAAACAGAGTGTAACCGGCGGGGTGTTCGCCCGCGGGACGAGCCTGGAGGATGGCTGCAAGCTTGCGGCGTCGCTGGGCATCGTCGGGTACGACTTGAGAGGGCCCGCCGACTGGCCGACACTCAAGAAATACGGGCTAACGCCGACGATGTATCCGCCGGGACCGGGCGGCAGCATTGCCGAAGCGCTCAATCGCAAGGAAAACCACGAAAAGCTGGAGCCGCTGATGCACGCGGCGATCGACGAATCCAAGGCCAACGGGGTGCCCAACATCATCACCTTCAGCGGCACCCGCAAGGGCATGGCGGATGCCGAAGGCGCCGACAACTGCGTGGCGTTCCTGAATAAGGTGAAGGCGCACGCCGAAGACAAGGGCATCACCATCTGCATGGAGTACCTGAACAGCAAGGTTAACCACAAGGACTACATGTTCGACCACATCGCCTGGGGCGTGGACGTGATGAAGCGCGTCAATTCGCCGCGGGTGAAGATTCTGTACGACATTTATCACGCGCAGATTATGGACGGCGATATCGTGCGCAACATCCGCGACAACTTCCAGTGGATCGGGCACTTCCACACCGGCGGCAATCCGGGGCGCAAGGAAATCGACGAAACGCAGGAGTTGAACTACCGGTTCATCGCCAAGGCGATCGCGGACCTGAATTTCACGGGCTATATCGGGCACGAGTACTCGCCCACGCAGGGGCGCGACGCGGTGGCGAGCCTGAAGCAGGCGATCGAGATCTGCACGGTCTAATTCTTCGCTCGGAGAAGGAGAAGCAGGCCCCCGGAAACGGGGGCCTGTTTCGCGCGCGCGCTTAGAAATCGAAGCGCAGGGCCAACTGCACGATTCGCGGGTTGTTTACGACGCCGCCAATTTTGCCGAATGCGCTGGCATTGCCCCCAAAGTTGACGCTCGGGTTGGCAAAGTCCACGTTATTGGGCAGATTGTACGCTTCCAGACGGAAGGTGAGGAATTTGCGCTCCATCAGCTCGAAGCGCTTCACCAGCGAAGCGTCGAGGTTGAAAAAGCGCGGGCCGCGGAAGGTATTGCGGCCGGAAGTGCCGAAGGTGCCGGCGGCGGGCTCGCCGAAGTTAAGGATTTCGGCGGGCGTAAAGTAATAAACGCCCGGTCCAATGCCGTTGTTGCTGGTCATTACGCTGCCCACGTTCCGCGAACCGGTGTAGTCGGCCCACGTGTTCACCGTGCTCGGGCCGGTGTTGCGGCCGGAGCTGACGGTGAACGGAGAGCCGCTTTCCCAAATCCACAGGCTGCCCACATCCCATCCGCCGAACACGGAGTTGGCCCAGCGCGGCATGGTGTCGCCGAACCGGTGGCCTTTGCCGATGGGCAGAGTATATTGCGAGGTCATGGTGAAGGCCTTCGGAATGTCGAAATTGGAGCGGCCCCGGTCGAGCGCTTCGTTGTAGCTGTCGAGGGGCGCCGCGAAACCGTTACCCTCGCCGCCGGTGGCCGCCGAGAGATCGTTATCCATGGCCTTGCTCCAGGTGAAATTGGCGGTCGCGCGCAGCGCGCCGAACTGCCGCGTCAGGCGGACTTGCAGCGAGTTGTACGCGCTCCGGCCGTCGTTGTTGCCGAACAGCACGGTGCTGAACTGCGGGAAGTGGCGCAAATAATACTCGGAGGTGCCGGAGGCCGCGTACTTGGTGTAGTTGTTCACGTCGGTGGTATTGGCGGCTGTGCCCACCTGGCCTTGGGAGAATACGCTCGAACCGATCGACGAAACCGCGGCGGAGGCCGAGCCGTAAATGGCAGCGATGGGGTTCGTGACCGGCACGGCGCTCAGGTTGGTCAGGTTGGAGGCAATCTGGTTGAAAGCCGTCAGGAAGCCGTTGTTGTAGATGTACGACTGGTCGAGATTGGTCTGGAAAAAGAGCTTGATGCCGCGGTTGGCCACATAGCCCACGTCCAGAATGGTGTTCTTGGCGATCTGCCGCTGGATATTCAAATTCCACTGCGCCACATACCCGGTCCTCAAGTTCGGGTTCATCAGATCGAGCGCCACCTGGCGGGTGGCGGCGGGAGTGAGCGCCGGGTTGGCAGG
>JBEKDV010000681.1:2629-5071 GCA_050014175.1 Candidatus Solibacter sp.
TGCGAGAACGCCGGCGTTGCGCCGTCCACCGAACTGGCGGCGGCACCCACAATGCGGTCGTTGAAGATACCGATACCGCCGCGGATGGCCGTTTTGCCGTCGCCGAACGGATCCCAGGCGAAGCCGAAGCGGGGCGCGAAGTTATGCCAGTTGTTGCCCCACCATTTGGTGGAAGGCTGGACGGTGATGTTGTCGGCCATTCCGTTGGTATTGAACACGTTTTGGGGAGTGAGGATTCCCTGCTGCTTGTCCTGCTCGTAAGGCACGGGGAAGAATTCCCAACGCAGCCCGATATTCAGAGTCAGGTTGTGCGTGACCTTATAATCGTCCTGCGCGAAGAAACCGTATTCGTGGAACAGGAAGTTGCGCACGCGAGGCGTACCGGCGGCCTGGAACGTGGTCAGGTTGCTGTAATAGGTCTCCGTCACCGACGAAATGCGGCCCAACACATCGTTCCACATGCCCTGGAAGGCGGTGAGCTGCGTGGAGGTGAGCCCGGTCGGTCCCAGGCTGGAGCTGAGAATGTTCCCGTTTGCCGTGCTGAGGGAGATGTTCGGATAGATGCCGGCGTCGTTGAAGCCGTACTGCTTGGTGAAACGGACCTGGCCGCCGAACTTGAAGGTGTGGTGGCCGTGGACCTTGGTGAGGTTGTCGGTGAATTCGTCGACGGGGGAGTTGCGGCCCTGCGGGAACGCGGTGAGTATGGGCGTGGTCCAGGTGTTGAAGCTGACCATCGGCCCGGGTTCGCGCTCCGGCCGGTTGAAGTCCACCGACGCGCTCTGGTGTCCGTAGCGGAACTCGTTCACCGTGGTGGGGGTGATGGTCCAGTCCCATCCGCCGGCCACGCCCCAGCGCTTGCCGCCCTGGGTGCCGGGAACCTGGCCGGGCACGACGTTCTGCGCGCCGTTGAGCGAGTCGATGGCCGAATTGCGCTGCCAGCTCGTGCGTTCGAAAATGTGCATGTTCTGGCGCACGTTGTAATCCGCCTTGATGGTGAACTGGTCCGAGTAGCTGCCGTTGGCGAAGTTGAAAATGTAGCAGGAGGAGTTCAACCCGTCGGCGCCCGAGCAATTGTTGTTGTTGGGCGCGGGATAGAGCTTGAGCAGGGCAGCCACCGTGGGGTCGATGCCCTTGTGCAAAGGATCGTTGGTGACGATGTTGTACTGCTGGGTGGTTCCACCGCTCAAATACTCGTAGATCCCCTGCTGCGCCGTGGCGGTTGGGACCAGGGTATTCTGCACGCCCTGGGCGTGGGTGCGGATGCCCTGATAGTTGCCGAAAATGAAAAGTTTGTTGTGCTTGATGGGCCCGCCGAAGGAGCCGCCGAAATTGTTCTGGATCAGCACCGGAATGGGAACGCCCGCGCCGTTATCGAAAAAGTCATTGGCATTGAGGTCGCGGTTGCGCAGGTAATCGAAGGCGTTGCCGTGATACTGGTTGGTGCCCGAGCGGGTGATGAGCTGCGCCTGCGCGCCGGCGCTGCGGCCGTACTCCGCCTTGCCGCCGTCGGTCACGACCCTGGCCTCCTCCACGGAGTCGGTGTTGTTGGCGGTGAGCGATAGCCCGATGCGCGGCGCCACCGAATCGTTCACGTCGATGCCGTCCAGAGTGTTATTGTTGCTGCCCTGCCGCAAGCCGTTAACGTGCGCGAAGCTGTAATCGGCGCCGCTGGACGACCCGTTGGCCTGCGGATTGATCTGCACGCCTGGCTGGAAAATAGCCAGCGTGATGGGCGTGCGCGCCAACTGCGGCAGCGTCTCGATATCGCTAATAGTTACCGAGGTAGCCACCTGCGAATCGGCGGTCTGCACGGAGACGGCGTTGGCGGCCACCTCGACCACCTCGGAAATCTGCCCGACTTCCAGCGTGATGGCTTGCGAGATGTTGGTCGCCGCATCCAATTCGATGCCCTCAATAACGGCTTTGCGGAAGCCCGCCACTTCGACACTCAGCGTATAGGTGCCCGGCTGTAATGCCGGCAACACATAATCGCCGCTGGGATTACTGGTAGTTTCGGTCGCCACTTTGGTTCCCGCGTTGACCGCGGTGATCTTGGCATTGGGAACCACGGCGCCCGTGGAGTCGTGCACTGTCCCTACCAGACGAGCCGTCTGGGTTTGCGCAAAACATGCGGCCGCTAACAAAGCTGCAGCGACAACGATACGAATGGACCTTTTACACTTCATTGCAACCTCTTTTCAGACACCTGTGCCTGCTATAGGATTTTTGTTGACTTTACCACAGCCAAATCCACTAAAACAAGGGAAGTCCAACCAAATGTGGAAAGGTCCGCGCACTTCCGGCAAGCACAACGGCCGCATAACTCTGCCGTCCGCTTCTTGTAAGTACATGGAAAAAGGCGCACCCCGAAAGGCACCACGATCGGTTGGTGGCACAGGACCGTGCTTGTGTAAAAACGTCGCTGCGCGAGCCGCTACACGC
>JBEKDV010000682.1:0-2560 GCA_050014175.1 Candidatus Solibacter sp.
GGCCGGCGTCCAATCGCGGCAGCAGATCAGCCTTCCTTGTGGTGAAGACCTCTGGGATGCCTCAACTGAATCTGAAAGACTTAGCTGGCTCAAACCCCGCGAAGTGCGAAAGTCGGGCTAGTTTTGCATGCCCCACTTCGCACCCGCCCCGCCCATTGAGCCGAGCAGGTATCAGCAGTCAGGGTCGATGACGTGAACCGCGTGTCCCGGGCTCAGATGTTGGATCTGCCGAACCAGCTCTTCCAGGACTCTCTCGTAGGAGGGCATCTGGTTATTGGCTGTTGTCAGCACGATAATCCCGAATGAGAGCCTCTTGAGATCGTGCTCAAACTCGAAACCTTTGTCGATCGTCAGGAAGACATCATAACGGCCTGCGATTTCCGGGATAAGAACGTGATCCTTTTGGCCCGCCCAACCGAGATCTCTGACCGTATCGACGGAAGATCGCGGCAGGCTGGAGCGAATTCGTGGGGCCAGGCGAGGATTGATGCACTCGTCGACTAGGATGCGACGCATTCCGTGACCAGATCTTGCGCCAACTCAAGGTACCCTTCAACGAATTCCCGTGAGACGGTCGGGCACCCAGCCAAGAACTCGTCGATGGTGAAGCCGCTCTTCAAATCATCCAGCAGAAGACGGACGGGAACACGGGTTCCGCGAAAGCAGGGCGCGCCGTGCATCAGCTCCGGATCGACCGAAACGATCTCGTTGAGGCGCGCTCTCTTTGCTGTGCTCATTTCACTTCTACAATACCTTAGGGCCGAAAGCGGCTGCAAGAACGCCAAGGCATTCGGCTACCGCGCGGCCGCCACTGCCGCGGCCAGCGGTTGGCGCAGCCGGAAGAAGAGTAGCGCGGCAGCCAATTGGGCGGTGACGCCAAACGCCACCAAAGCCGGCAGCGAATAGCCGTACAGCAATCCCATGGCGGCGCTTCCCAGGAACCACGCCACGCCATAGACTCCGTTGAAGGCGCCAAAGGCGCGGCCGCGATGGTTCATGGAAACCACCTGGGCGATGCCGGCGCGCAGGCAGGCGTCCTGCGCGCCCAGTCCCGTGGCCCAGCAGGCGACGCCGGCAATGGCGCCGATGCCGCCGCCGAGGAAACCCAGCGGCAGCGCCAATAGCGACACCAGAATGCCGAAGGTGAGGACGGGGAGGCCGTAGCGGTCAAACAGCCGGCCGAAAACCAGCGCGGTGATGCCGTTGACTGCCATGGCGCCGGAATACCACAGAGGAATCATGGCGGGTTTGGCCAGGCCGGTTTTTAGGAAGTGGTAACCGAGGAGCGGAAAATCCACGAATCCGCAGGCCAGCAATGCCGCGGCCGCGACGTAAATCCAGAAGACGCGCGGCAGCGGTTGAGGGCCTTTCGACGGGGGCGGAGGAAGGCCGCGCGCGGGGTAAGCGGCACGTGCGGCGGCGAGCGTGGTCAGGGCCAGAACCGCAGGGATGCCGAGGCGCAGAAACGCCGGGCTGAACTGGTGGGAGCGCGCCACGGCCACCGCCACCATCAGCGGGCCCAACACGGCGCCGGCCTGGTCCAACGCGGTGTGCAGACCGAATCCCCAGCCGTGGCCCACCACATTGGTGGCCTCCGAGAGCAGCACGTCGCGCGCCGGCCCGCGCAGCGCTTTGCCGGTGCGCTCGGCCACGATGAGCAGCGCCGCCATCGGCCAGTTGCCGGCAAAGGCGAGGAGGGGCACGGCGGCCAGGTTCAGCGCATATCCGGCGATGGTGATGGTCCAATAGGCGTGCGTGCGGTCGGCGAGACGGCCCGAGAAAAAGCGCAGGCTGGCGGCCAGCATCTCGCCCAGCCCCGCGATCAACCCGACTTGCGCGGCCGTGGCGCCCAGATCCAGCAGGAACGGGCCGATGATGCTGCGCGCCCCTTCGTACGTCATGTCGGCGAATAAACTGACTACGCCCAGACAGACGATGAAGCCGATTGCCGAGGTGCGCTGCTTCCGGAGGTCCATGAAGTTTGTACGATATCACCTACCGATGCACTGCAATAAGAGACTGGGCACTGCGTGCACTTCAGTCAAGGTTTCGACCACCGAGAGGAAGCCGAGGAGGAGCAGCAGGCCCACCGCCGCGTAACGGATGGTTGCGGGCGCAAGGTGCTGCTGGATCCATCGCCGGACGCCCGCGCCGACGGAAGCCGCCAGGGCGCCCTTGGTGACCATGGCGCCCACCGCGCCGGCCCAGACCACCAGCGGCGAACCGAAGCGCGCCGCCATGGTAGCCGCGGTCACCTGGCCGATGTCTCCCCATTCCGAGAAAAAGATGGCTGCGAAGGAGACCATCATGGCGCGGGAAACGGGGTGTTCTTCCTGCGATTCCGTGCGGCCGGGCTTGCGCCACAAAGCGTAGGCGATGGCGAAAAAGTTGACCGTGGTAATGGTGGCGACGAGGAGCGGCGGCAGTTTCGATACGGCTCTACCGACGAGAACGGCGGCTCCCATCTTCGCCATGAAGGCGACCGCCATGCCGCACAGGATCGGCGCCGCGCGGTAGCGCGCGGCCAGAACTCCGGTCGTGTAGAGCAGTTTATCGCCGG
>JBEKDV010000683.1:0-2541 GCA_050014175.1 Candidatus Solibacter sp.
AGGTGAAAGATGCCGCCAAGCAGTTCGAGGCACTGCTGATCGGACAGATGATGAAATCGATGCACGACTCGGAAGGCGGCTGGCTGGGGACGGGCGAAGATGATTCGTCCTCGTCAGCCATGGAATACGGGCAGGAGATCTTTGCGCAATCCATGGCGCAAAACGGCGGGCTGGGGCTGGCGAATCGTGTCGCTAAAGGTCTCCAGAAGCCGTCCGGCAGGTGATTTGACTAACCTAGGCGCTCCAGGAATGCGTGCCGGGCTCGGCTACGGCATGGGAGTAAGGCGAGGCTGCCGGCGCACACGCGGTGCGCCGCATGGCAGCCCAGCCTTCTGCCAGGGTCTGCACGAGCGACTCCACTTCGGCCAGCGCTTCATCCTGGCGCTTCAGACTACCCTCCACCAGCCGCCTCCGCATATAGCGATAAAGCCTGGCAAGATTCTGGCTGATGGACCCGCCGGCATCGTAATTCAGCGATCCTTCCAGTTCGCCGACCACCGCCAGCGTTTTCGTGATGGCTTCGGAACGCCCGGCGATATCTCCGGCGGCCAGAGCGGAGCGCGCCGATCTCACCTGCAACAGCGCGTGTTGGTACAGCATATGGATCAACTCCACCGGGTCTGCAGTGAGTACGCGGCTTTCCAGGTAGGCATCTCTCGGCATATCGCTTACAGTTCCCCTTCGCGTTCCTTTTCCAATTCGGTCATCATACGCAAGACTGCATCGGGTGGAAGCTCGTCGATAACCTCGCCAGTTTCCCGGTCCACTAAGTCGACGATTGGCCGCCCTCCCCTGGCTCTTCTCCGTAATTTCAACTCGCGTCCCCGCTCCAGAAACTCCGGCCGGTTCAGCAGGCGGATCGCAACTACCAGCTGTCCCATCAGCGCCAGGCTTTCTTGCGCGGCATCCGCGGCCACCGGAACGCTCATAGATACGCGATTTAGAAGCCCTATTTCCATCGTTGAATCGCCTTGCGGCCCTCACCAGTTACATCGGCGCGAAAGGTTGCCGATTCGAGGAAATTCTCATGCGAACACTAAACATACGAGTGGCATTAGCGGTAATTTCCGCCATTGCCGTGTGGCCCGCCCAAACCCCCGCGGACGGGCAGACCGGGATGGACGCGGCTCCGGCCAAACAGCGCGCGTCGGCCTCAGCTATGGAGGAGTCGTTGGCCCGGCAGCGTTCGTCCGTGGCGAAACAGATAAGTCAGGCCGGCCGGGGCGGCTTCTTCGTTCTGCCCCCGCCCACTGCGTGGGGAGTATCGGCGGCTGTGCCCACGGTCACTTCTGCCGATTGCGAACCGCTGCCGGTATCGGAGATAGATTCCCTGGTAGGACAAGCTGCCAGGCGGCAGGATCTGGACGAAGCGGTGCTGCGCGGCGTCATCCAGCAGGAATCCGCCTTCCGCCCCTGCGCGGTTTCGCCCAAGGGAGCCATGGGACTAATGCAACTGATGCCTGCCACGGCCAGCGGCCTGGGCGTTCGCAACCCCTTCGATCCCGCGGCGAACCTCGACGCCGGAGCTACCTTTCTTAAGGAGTTGTTGATGCGCTATGGGGGCGATCTTTCGCTGGCGCTCGGTGCTTACAATGCCGGCCCGGCTAAGGTCGATGCCGCGGGAGGCGTGCCGGCGATTCCCGAAACCCAGGATTACGTCAAACGGATTCTTTCCACTCCGCCGGTGAAGAAGTAACCTTCAAATCGGGCGACAATCTCCTAAATCTTCCCTTTTGGGATATTTCGCACTACGCTAGGAGGAATTCTTCGCAGTAATCTCGTTACGGGCCTTCGCGGAGGCTAAGGCGCCTGCCCTGCGTAGCGCGTCGACCAGGTGTTGCGTATCCACCGGTTTGGCGACGTAGTCATTCATTCCAGCTTCCAGGCAGCGCATCCGGTCTTCAGGGAACGCGGCGGCGGTGAGCGCAATGATGTGAGGTTGGCGATCGCGCGGCAGGTTCCTGCGAATGAGCCGGGCGGTCTCGATCCCATCCAATTCGGGCATCTGCACATCCATCAAGACCACATCGTAATCGGCGCGGTCAACGCATTCCAACAACTCTCTCCCATTCGCCGCTGAATCGGCGCGGTATCCCAGCAGCCGGAGAAGGGCCAAGATCGCCCGCAAGTTGATTTGGTTGTCATCCGCCACGATCACGCGCAGTTCTGGTAGTTCTGCCTGCCGGATGGTCTCTCCGATGTCTCGTCTATATACCAGGGCGACGGCGTCAGCGACGGCTTGCACCACCAGCGAAAAGTGGAATGCCGATCCTTTTCCCACCTCGCTCTCCACCCACAAGGAGCCACCCATCTGCTTTGCTAAGGCCATGCTGATCGCGAGACCCAGGCCGGTCCCGCCGTGCCTCCTGCTGATGGAAGCGTCAACCTGACTGAACGAATCGAAAATCCGTTCCCGGTCCTCGGGAGAAATCCCTGGCCCGGTGTCGCGCACAATGAACCTGAGCGAGTAACGTCTGTCCTCGAGGTGTTGGCACGTCACGGCTAGCGACACCTCGCCCGCGGCAGTAAACTTGACGGCAT
>JBEKDV010000684.1:0-2522 GCA_050014175.1 Candidatus Solibacter sp.
GCTGCTGGATGACGAGATCTACGCGCAGGAAACGGGCGGCCCGCGGCGCGGTGGCGGGGGAGCGGTCCCGGCGGAGATCGGCGCGTGGCTGCACATCGGCGAGACGGGCGTGGTCACGGTCTACACGGGCAAGGTGGAGGTGGGGCAGAACGCGCGCACCTCGCTGACGCAGGCGGTGGTGGAGGAACTGCGCGCGCCGGCGGAATCGGTGAAGCTGGTGATGGGCGACACCGACCTCACGCCGTTCGACATGGGCACGGTGGGCAGCATGACGACGCCGCGCATGTGGCCGCAGATCCGGCGGGCGGCGGCGGCGGCGCGCGAGATGCTGCTCGATCTGGCGGCCCAGAAGTGGAGCGTGGAGCGGACGACGCTCGGGATCGCGGACGGCAAGGTGTCGGCGGGCGGGCGCTCGGCGGGGTTCGGCGAACTGGCGCGCGGCGAGAAGTGGATGCGCACGATTCCGGCGAGCGTGCCGCTGGCGCAGGCGGCGGAGTGGAAAGTGGCCGGGAAATCGCTGCCCAAGGTCAACGGGCGCGACATCGTCACGGGCGCGCACAAATATTCATATGACCTGAAGCGGCCGGGAATGCTGCATGCCAAGGTGCTCTATCCGCCGCAATTCGGCGCCACGCTACTCTCGCTGGACGCTTCGGCGGCGGAAGCCATGGCGGGAGTGAAAGTGGTGCACGAGGGCAACTTCGTGGCGGTGGCCGCGGGGGAAGCGGATACGGCCGCCAAGGCGGTAACCGCGCTCAAGGCCCAGTGGAAGCCGATGACGGCCGAGGCCGACAGCCGCAGCGTGTTCCAGTATTTCAAACAGACGGCGCAAGGCGGCGGGGCGGCAAGCGCTAACTTAACGCCCTACACCATCGCTTACATCGCGCACGTTCCGCTGGAACCGCGCGCGGCGGTGGCGGAGTGGGAAGGCGACAAGGTCACGGTATGGACCGGCTCGCAACGGCCCTTTGGCATTCGCAGCGAGCTGGCGCAGGCGTTCGGCATCCCCGAGGAAAAGGCGCGCGTGATCGTGCCGGATACCGGTTCGGGCTACGGCGGCAAGCACAATGGGGACGCGGCGCTGGAAGCGGCACGAATCGCCAAGGCGCTGGGCAAACCGGTGCAGCGCAACTGGACGCGCGAGGAAGAGATGACGTGGGCGTACTTCCGCCCGGGCGGGCTGATCGAAGTAGGCGGCAAGGCGGCGCCGGACGGCGCCATCACGGAGTGGGAGTTCCACAACTACAACTCGGGCCCATCGGGGCTGCAATCGCCGTACAGCATCGCGGGCAAGAAGGAGCAGTTCCACCAGACGAAATCGCCGCTGCGGCAGGGGTCGTACCGGGGCCTGGCGGCGACGGCCAACCACTTCGTACGCGAGTCTTACATGGACGAGCTGGCGCAAGGGGTGAAGCTCGATCCGCTGGAGTTCCGCCTGAAGAATGCCACCGACGAGCGGCTGCGCAACGTGATTACGGCGGCGGCGGACAAGTTCGGCTGGAAGGCGCGCCGGAAGACGGCGGGGCGCGGGTTCGGCATGGCGGCGGGCTTCGAGAAGGGCGGCTACGTGGCCACCTGCGCGGAAGTCAGCGTGGACGCGAAAACGGGCGCGGTGAAGGTGCTGCGCGCGGTGGTGGCGTTCGAGTGCGGCGCGGTGGTGAATCCCGAGCACCTGCGCAACCAGGTGGAGGGCGCCATCGCGATGGGGCTGGGCGGAGCCTTGTTCGAAGAGATTCAGTTCGGCGAGGGCAAGATCGCGACCAACCGGCTGGCCCGGTACCGGGTGCCGCGCTTTGCGGATATGCCGGTCATCGAGAGCGTGCTGCTGGACCGCAAGGACCTGGTGTCGGCGGGGGCGGGCGAGACTCCCATCGTGGGCATCGCGCCGGCCATCGGGAACGCGATCTTCGATGCCAACGGAAGGCGGATTCGCCGATTGCCGCTGATGGCGTAGTGGGGCACTATAGAGGGGATGCTCCGATTTGCATTATCCCTCACACTGATTTCCTCCGGGTTCGCGGCGGCGCCCGCGTTGATGCCGCTACCGGTCACGGTGCGGCCCGGCACGGGCAAACTCACGCTGGATGCCACGTTCAAAGCGGCGCTGGTGAGCGCGCCCGACGCGCGGCTGGATGCCTCCATCGGCCGTTTCGTGGTGCGGCTCTCCCACCAGACGGGCATTCCCATGCTCGGGCTAAAGGACGCCACGCCCAAATTGAATGTTGAGTGCGCCAGCGCGGGCAGCGAGTATCCCACGCTGGGCGAGGACGAATCTTACACGCTGGATGTGACCAGCGAGGGCGCGCTGCTGAAGGCGGCGACGCGCGCGGGCGCGCTGCACGGCCTGGAGACATTCGGGCAACTGGTCACCTTGGGAAAGGACGGCTTCGAGGTGGCAGCGGTGCACATCGAGGACCACCCGCGCTTTCCGTGGCGAGGGTTGATGCTGGATTCGGCGCGCCATTGGATGCCGCTGGAAGTGGTGAAGCGCAATCTGGACGCGATGGCGGCGGTGAAGCTCA
>JBEKDV010000685.1:0-2520 GCA_050014175.1 Candidatus Solibacter sp.
TCCGCGGCCTCGAACGATAAGCAGCGGCAGGCGGCGCCAGCCGCGAACCGCACTCAAGCGAAGCTGATGAGCGTGCCATTGAGTTTCGAGCCGAACCAGGGGCAGTTGGCCTCTACGGTTCAGTTTGTCACGCGCGGTACTGGCTACGCGCTCTTCCTCACTCAGGGCAAGGTCGTGCTGAACCTGGAGCGGCAACAGGCGGCCTCGGCTGCGGCGACGAGGCAAGCACCGCAAGCCGCGTCCGTCGACACGGTGCGCTTGAGCCTGATCGGGGCAAATTCCCAGGCCAACGCGGTAGGACTGAACCGGCAGCCCGGCGTGGTGAGCTACTTTATCGGCAACGACCCGAAGAACTGGCGCGCCGGCATCCCGACCTATGGCAAGGTCGAGTATCCCCAGGTCTACCCCGGCGTGGACCTGGTGTTCTACGGCAATCAGCGGCAGCTGGAGTACGATTTTGTGGTCTCTCCCGGCGCCGACCCCAGCCGCATCGCCTGGCGCATCGACGGCGCCCGCGCCAGCGTCGACGCGGAAGGCAACCTGGTGCTGAGCGCGGCCAACGGGCCGGCCAGCTTCAAGAAACCGGTGCTGTACCAGATGGATGGAGACCAGAAGATCAACGTCGAAGGATCGTTCGCCGTGGCCGGGAACCAGGTGCGCTTCCAGCTTGGCAGCTACGACCATTCCAGGGCGCTGATCGTCGATCCCGTCCTCAGCTATGCCAGTTACCTTGCCGGGAGCGCCAACGATCAAATAGGGTTGTCCACCGGACCCGGCATCGCTCAGATGGGTGTCTCGCAAGGTCTGGCGGTGGACAGCGCGGGCAGTGTCTATGTGGCGGGCTACACCTACTCCCTCGACTTCCCGACGAAGAACCCCTATGAAAGCGCGCCTCCGGCAAAGCAGTTTGGCGGCGTCAACGTCGCTCCCGGGGAATGGCCTTCAGCTTTTGTAACGAAATTCAGTCCGGATGGCAGTTCGCTGGTTTATTCCACCTATTTGGGCGGCAACAACTATGACTACATCTACGCCATCGCGGTGGATTCCAGTGGCAGTGCCTACATGACCGGTCAGACAAACTCGGCCAGTTTCCCGACAACCTCCGGAGCGTACCAGACAATCTGCGGCAACGTTTCCGCATTTGTGACCAAGCTGAATCCCACCGGAACGGGCCTTGTCTACTCCACGTTTCTGGGCAGCTACGCCTACGCATACGCAAATTCGATTGCCGTGGATAGCGCCGGCCGGGCCTACATTGCGGGCAACGAGCAGACGGATTGCTCCACGCAAGGCTGCTTTCCCACCACCGGTGGCGCGGTGATCGGCGGAAACCAGACTGGCGGACACTCACCCCAATATGCCTTCGTCGCGGCGTTCAATCCCACCGGCTCCCAACTGCTCTATTCCACCCTCTTCGGCGACTTGAATGGAATTAGCTGCCCCAACGGCTGCGGTAGCACCTGGGCCACCGGCGTCGCGGTGGATGCCAACGGCTACTTCTACCTGGTCGGCGAAACCGAAGCCGGCAAGCTGCCGACCACAGTCGGAGCGTATCAGCCCACCGGCGCTCCTCTCGATAGTAATGGAGGCCAATTGGTGGCTTCCCGCGGCTTCATTGCCAAGTTCGCTCCCGTCACTTCCGCCGGTGGGGTATTGCTGGCCTACGCCACCTACCTTGGCGGGCAGACGAACGCCAGCGACTACATCAGCGGCATCGCCATCGATAGTTCAAGCAATGCCTATGTCGTGGGATATACCACTTCCAAGGATTTTCCGGTGACGAGCGGCGCTTATGGGACCGTCTGCGGGACGGGTGGCGTGACCTGCGCCGCGGCCCACGTGACCAAACTCAATCCTACCGGCACCGCCATCCTCTGGTCCACCTATGTGGGAGACTCCAAAAGCGATCGGACCGACGCCTTATACTTCACCGGACCCATCCAGTTGGATGGCAAGGGGAACATCTATATCATGGGGCAAGTCGGGACGAGTTTTCCCATGATCAATCCGGTAGAGCCAGACCCAAACCCACACCTCTACGGGGCCATGGAGGTGGTCGTCGCCGAGCTTGATCCCTCGGGCGCTAACCTGCTGTTCGCCACCCGCATCGGATCCGGCGGGCGCGACACCGCGAGTCCAGCCGGGCTTGCCGTCGACTCCGCCGGCGACATCTATCTCGCCGGCAATATCCTCGGCCCGGACCTGATCACCACTCCCGGGGCGTTCCAGACCACCGCCAACAGCAGCCTCTGCTGCTACCACGGGTTTGTCGCCAAGATTGTGCCCACCCCCCTGCCCACCCTGCAATCCGGCACTCTCGCCAATGGCGCGACGTATATTGCCGGAGGACTGGTGCCCGGAAGCTGGGCGCAGGTCAAGGGCACCAACCTCGCTACCACCTCGCGCGTCTGGACCGCATCCGATTTCACCGGCTACAGCCTGCCTACCAACCTGAGCGGAACGCAAGTGACGGTCAACAACCAGGCGGCGGCCGTGTACTACATCAGCCCCACGCAGATC
>JBEKDV010000686.1:0-3590 GCA_050014175.1 Candidatus Solibacter sp.
GCTACCGATATTTGCCGTTAACGCTTCTTGCTTCCGGTCGGTTTCGGGCAGAACCCATTTTCCGAGTGACCGACCATCCGACCGGAGTCCTGGTCGACACTTCCCACAACGCCGTTTGTGGACCGCGAGCGGCACAAGTGCGGGATGGCGACTGCGCGGGCAGGTGGATATGTACGCCGACGTTCGCCAACTCCAGGAGGGTCAGTGAAAATATTCCGTCGTCTGCCGCGAAATAAGAATGCATGAGCATTGTGCGGCGCGGTCGGTGGCTCCACGGTGGCCGGCTTGGACTCCCTCCCGTGCCACACGATTCACTTCCCGCCACCCCGCTTCAGTTGTTGCGCAATCAAGGTCAGATACTGGTCGCCGTTGCGCCACGCATCCTTCTCAATCCCGCGGAGATTGGTCCGCAGTTCCAACTCCACGCGTGTCTTTCCGGCTCCTGCGTCAACGATGACGACTTCGAAACGATATCCTCGAAACGGTCCAGCGCGGAACCGTGGCTTGCCCTCTACTTTTGAAGTCTTATCCGTCAGGAACGCATCTTTAGCGACTTCAGCCGCGGCAGTCCAAACCGCCTCAAACTGGGCGTTGAACACGCGCGACTTCTTGCTGGCTCCCAGGCCGCTCACGGTAAACACGACCGCGAGAGCGACGATCCCCACACAGCGCGGGATGTGAGTAGCTGCTTTCATGATGCGTTCGTTCCAGGCCCGGCTGGCAGATCTTCCTGTGACGTGTTTTCTTGCAGCCGCTCGAATGGCGCGTAGTAGCGAGTCCCGCCAGACTCGAATTCAACTGCGCGCTTTATCGGCGGCAGTCCAGCGCCGAGGTTTTTGTCGAAAACGATTCGAATGTTGCGCAGTACGGCTCCGGAATTCATGATCACAACCATGCCGAAATACGGATCCCAAGCCTCAAAGGCCTTGACGACTTTTCTCGATATCACGCGTTTTTCCGGAGATGACCTGAGCCAACCGGCTTCTCTGACGGCGTCCGATCCAGACATCTCCGTCTTAATCTTAGTCCTTCTAGAACGCGATGTAGGTCTCCCCAGGGCCCCCCCCAGCCCCAGAGAAGAGAAGATTCTCCGCATGGTCTTCCAGGGATTGGGCATGAACGAGGTCGGCGGTTGTTGATCGACTCCGGATAACGATTGGGGACACTCCGCGCGACCGCAGCCGGGGTGTCGCCGCACTGCCGACGCTGCCGGGAAAGTAAACGACAGCCGATGAAGACGAATCCGGCGCCCTACGCTTGGTACGGTGGTCGTGCGGGACCATCTCACCGAGACGCAACAGCGGGCCGGGACAACAAGCTCTCGGGAAACGAGAGATCGGGCGCGTGGGCCAGACCGCGGGGGTTGTGGCTGACCGGATTGTTACCGATATTGCCGGATATCGCTCCGGAGGAGCCCGGCTCCACTACCGCCTGATTGGGGTCATCTGGCGGTTTGGCGACTACACGCTCATATGGATCGTTTCCGGATTGCCGACCAATGCGGACGGAGCGGCGGCGGCGCTTCCCACAATGCCGTTTCGGAGCCGTCGCGAACGCCGTTTGGGGGAGTTTCCGAGTCGCGGACCCGAACAACAGGCGGCTCCGCCCTCCCGGTCAGAGCATGTAGGGAATCAGCGCCTTAACGCGTGCTTTGTAGGCAGGGTATTCGTCGGGAAAGGCGCGTGCCAGGAGGCGTTCCTCCTGGTTCAGCTTTATCCAAAAGCCGACCACGAACAACGCTAGCCCCGCAAACGCAACAAGCAAGCCGGAGCCAATGGCCGTTCCCAGGCCCATGAGCAGATGGCCTGTGTAGATGGGATGGCGCATGAACCTATAGGGTCCGCGTTCCACTAGCTTGTGCCCTTGCTTCAACTCGACGTCCCGGCTCCACTCGACGCCCAGAACCTTGCGCGACCAGATGGCCACGAACAGGCCCACCGCGCAGATGGCCAAGGCAACCGAATCCGAAAAGGCGGTACGCCGTATCGCGACCATACCGAACGGATGCACCCAGGCAGCGATGAACAGGACGAAACCTAGCCATACCGGCATCCGCGCCAGCCTAGCGGCCAGATTCTGCCCTTCCGCGGCAGACTTGATGGAACGGGCGCTGATGTTCCAATACAGCGCGAGCAAAACCCAGCAGGCAAGAATCACGATTCCGGCTGCCATAGGCCCGATAGTACCGCCGCGCGACTCGCACGGCAATACCCGGAACTAGACCCCGGCCGCGTCAATCCGGGCCAGGCTCTGGCCTAGGGCCATGGTGCGTCTCACAATTCCACGCGCGGGAGCGACCTTCTTGGTTGGGAGCGGATCACGCGCAATCCGGAAGTAAGCCACTGGGACGTATAACGCCCAAACCGCGGATTGTGCGTGGGCCGGAACCGAGACCAGCCGTGGAGCTACCGATAATCCGAAATAACGCTCTCGTGCCCCGCCCGGGTTCGAGCGCAACTCGCCTTCCGTGTAGGCGACGATCTGGGAGTTGGCCGACCCTCGATCTACACTACGGCGTCAGGGAGGATCTTCAGTATTTCTGGGACAACGAACTGCGAGCAATCGGCGTCATCATTATTGTATGATCTAGCTCGGCCAGTGCTCATCGTTGCTTTTTGCTTCGGCCGTTGGCGCTGGTGGGGGGCCAATCCGCCGCTGCTATTCACCTCCGAGGGATTGCGCCGGGGCAACGGGCCCTGCCTGTATCTATCGGTTCCCGGTCATTCGCCGAGAAATGGAGTGCTGATTGAAACGATTAGGAAGAACCATTTTGCTAGCAGCCGCGCTACCCCTGGTGTCGTTCGCGGCAACGCCCGCCAATAGCGCAGGATCCAAGTACTTCGACCAAGCCCATCGCAGCCTGAGTAGCGGTGCGACCGCTGATGCCGCTGATGCCGCTGAAAAGGGGTGGGCGGCCCTACTTGCCGCTGGTCCAATCAGTTCCGGTTTTCTCGAGGGCGTGTATGACGCTTCTGCCATTTTTCTCACTCTCGGCCAAGCGCTTCGGGCCGAAGCCGTTTACACGGAGGCCGAAGCGCTATGTGGCGCTCCAGGTCTGCAACCAGTCAGGCTTCGCCTTCAGTACATGCACGCCGGCCATCTCATCCGGGATTCGGAATATGTGAAGGCCGAAGGCATTCTGCGGGCCGCCCTGGCGATCGAGAATCGCACGCCCAAGAAGAGCGCACTTTATGTCGCGTTACTTCAAAACCTGGCGTTTGTTCGGGAGCAGGAGGGTGATTTGGATGGGGCCGAAGCGTCTTACCGCATGACGATTGGCCATCCCTCGCCTGATCTCTCCGAGGTGGTCACCCAAAGGTTCATGTGGGGCAAGCAACGCCTACCATTCGTTGGCGAGCCGCGCTTATCCTTGGCGGCATTTTACAGCAACCATGGCCGCGTCAAGGAGGCCGATGCCCTTTACCGCGAGCTGCTGGCGCAACCATCTCTCGAGGGCGAAGAGCGCCTCAGCGCCATGCAACAACTCGTCGGTTTCCTCAGAGCGCACGGCTCAAAGATCGAGGCGGTGGCGTTTGAGGAACAGATTATCGAGCTCCGCAAAGAGCAACCTTTGACCACGCCGGAGTTGA
>JBEKDV010000687.1:0-4478 GCA_050014175.1 Candidatus Solibacter sp.
TCGCACAGGACGCGGGGAGGGCTACAAGCGATATTCGGAACCTGCTGGGTACAACGGCCAGCATCGAAAAGATCGTCCCTTCGCTCGAGGATGTTTTCGTTTCGCTGATCGAGTCGCGCGATCGCGCTGACCAGCCCCAACAGGAGGTGCGCAAGTGAAACCGCTTCGCGTTTGGGCGGTTGCCCGCAAAGAATTCATACACGTCATCCGTGATCCCCGCAGTCTGGGTATGGGGATCGCGATCCCCATGCTCTTGCTTGTGCTCTTCGGTTACGCGCTCACCCTCGACGTGGACAACGTGCCTCTGGTCGTTTGGGACCAGAGCGAGTCGCCGGCAAGCAGGCAGCTCGTGAGCGGTTTCCTCGGTTCGCGTTACTTCTTACTGCGGGCATACGTTCACAACTACCCGGAAGTGGAGCGAGCTGTCGATTCCGGTCGTGCCTTGATGGCGCTGGTAATCCCTCGTGACTTCGCCGGCCGTATCGAATCCGGGCGCCCGGCGCCGGTGCAAATCATCGTCGACGGCAGCGATTCGAACACAGCCACCATCGCCATGGGCTATGCGGATGTGGTCGCTCTAACCTATTCACAGGAGGTAGCCATGGCGACGACCCGCCGGATCGGAGGACGCATGATTCACACACCTTTGGATCTGCGCCTCAGGGTGTGGTTCAACGCCGACATGGAGTCGAAGAATTACATTATCCCCGGTTTGATCGCGGTGATCATGATGGTGATCGCCGCGCTGCTCACCTCCTTGACCGTGGCTCGTGAGTGGGAGAGCGGCACCATGGAGCAGTTGATCTCGACGCCACTCAAGGGCTCGGAACTGATCCTCGGGAAGCTCCTGCCGTATTTCGCAATCGGCATGCTTGACGTCCTGCTGGCCGTGGTGATGGGCCAGTTCCTGTTCCGAGTCCCCCTGCGTGGAAACGTGGCGTTGCTCTTCGCAATGGCGGCCATCTTTCTGGCCGGCGCTCTCTCACTCGGCATGGTGATCAGCATCGTCACGAAAAGCCAACTTCTGGCCAGCCAGTTGGCCATGGTACTAACGTTTCTGCCGTCCTTCCTGCTGTCCGGGTTCATGTACGCGATCAGCAACATGCCGCATGCCATCCAAGTAGTGACCTATCTGATTCCGGCGAGGTACTTTGTCGCCCTGCTCAAAGGAATCTACCTGAAAGGTATTGGGCTGGAAATTCTGGCATTAGAAGCAGGCCTGCTCACGGTCTTCGGAGCCGCGATGGTGCTGTTTGCCAATCTGAAGTTCAAGAAGAAGCTGGTGTGATCATGTGGGAACGCATCAAACACATGCTCATTAAGGAGTTCATCCAGATCTTTCGAGATCCCCGGATGAAGGGCGTCATTTTTCTGATGCCTATCGTTCAACTGCTCGTTTTCGGCTACGCGGTGACCACGGACGTGAAGAATGTCGCAACGCTCGTCCATGATCTGGACAACAGCATCGCCAGCCGCGAACTCGTGAGCCGGTTCGTCAAATCCGGGTACTTCAACGTCGTGGAATACACCGACTCTGAGGACCGGGTTCGCGAGCTGATGGATCGCGGCAAGGTGGGGGCGGTTCTGCGCATGAGCAAGGGCTTCGAGGACGATCTCCGGGCCGGCAGGACGTCGCAGTTGCAGGTCATCGTGGATGGAACCGATTCGAATACCGCCGGGATTGTACTGGGCTACAGCTCCAAGATCGCCGGCCAGTTTTCGACGGAGCTATTGACTCAACGCATCCTCCGTTCGTCTGGCCCCCTCGGGCAAACCGGTCGCGTGGTCGTCGAAACACGGGCCTGGTTCAACGAGAACCTTGAGAGCCGCAA
The DNA here is from genome assembly GCA_050014175.1 of Candidatus Solibacter sp. Lineage (GTDB taxonomy): Bacteria > Acidobacteriota > Terriglobia > Bryobacterales > Bryobacteraceae > Solibacter. The sequence continues at coordinate 1,833 of JBEKDV010000687.1, forward strand.
CTTCTACGTTCCGGGCGTGATCGCCATCATCGTCATGCTCATCACGCTGATGCTCACCAGCATGGCGGTGGTGCGTGAGAAGGAGATCGGCACCATGGAGCAGATCATGGTCACGCCGATCACGTCCGCCGAGTTCATCCTCGGCAAGACTGTGCCGTTTGCTCTGATCGGCTTTGCGGATGTGATTCTCATCACCCTCATCGGCGTGTTCTGGTTTGAGGTGCCCATCCGCGGCAACCTTGGGTTGCTGTTTGTCGCGACTGCTTTGTACCTCCTGACGACGCTCTCCATCGGCCTGTTCATTTCCACGGTCAGCCAGACGCAGCAACAGGCGATGATGAGCACGTTTTTCTTCTACTTGCCGGCGGTGCTTCTATCGGGATTCATGTTCCCGATCGCCAACATGCCGCCGCTGGTCCAGTGGCTCACCTACTTGAACCCATTGCGATACTTCCTGGTGATCATCCGCGGCGATCGCCAACATGCCGCCGCTGGTCCAGTGGCTCACCTACTTGAACCCATTGCGATACTTCCTGGTGATCATCCGCGGCCTGTTCCTGAAAGGAGTAGGACCGAGCGTCCTATGGCCGCAGGTGTTGGCCCTGGCCGTGATGGGATTCCTCACCTTGTGGCTGGCCGCGAAGCGATTTCACAAAACGCTCGCCTGATCGAAAGAGGATCGAGCGAAGAAGGAGACTTTGAAGGGTTGGAGACTCATATGAATGACAACAGATCATGGTCGTACGGATGGATGTGGTCCGCAATAGCATTGATCGGCGCCGGCGTATCGGGGTTCGCGTCAGCAACGCCATCCGACATAACCCGAGCCGAGATTCAGGGTGGAATCGTTGTAGTGGAGCCTACCACCGTCACGAGCGGCATGAGCGCTCAACAACAGAGGCCTGAGTCCCCTGCACCCGCTGGCAAGATCTTAGACTTGGAGTCCGCCGTTCGGATTGCCCTTGACCAGAACCCACTAAACCGTGCCGCACGCGAAGGAATCGCGGTGGCCAAAGAAGCGGTCGGAGAAGCGAGAGCGCCCTTTTATCCCGACCTGGCACTCAATGCCAGTTACAGCCGCTGGGAGCGGCACGCCTTCTTGCCCAGCGCGATCGGAAGGCTGGGTATCCCAAGCATGATCGGACCAACCAATGATTGGTTTTCTGGCCTGGCCACCCGTTACACGCTTTTCGACTTCGGACAGCGGCGGGCAGAGTTGAAAGCCGCCCAGGCTCGGGAAGGCGTAGCAAAAGAAGAGGCCGCGCGCGTGCGTCAGGACATCGCACTCGAAGTCCACCAGGCGTATTTCGGCCTGGTCGCTGCACTGGAAACAGCAAGGGTGGTACAGGAAGCACTCCGGCGCGCCGAAGATCACCTGAGGCTGGTCAGGCTACAGAAGGAAGCCGGCGCGGTCCCTCAGGTCGACGTAGTGCGTGCCCAGGTCGAGGTCGCTGACGCCGGCTTGACTCTGGCGCGAGCAGAAAGCTTGGTCCGAATCGGCAGAGGCGGGTTGAATACCGCCATGGGTCTGCCGGTCGAAACGCGGTTGGACATAGACACGCGCATCCGTGAGTTGACGCGGCCGGATGACATAAACCTGGCGGATGCACTGAAGAAGGCGGTCGAATTGCGGCCTGAGATAAGAGCGGCTGAGCAGCGCATCGCCGCTTCCCGGAGTGGAGTCTCGGCGGCGAAGAGCGCGTTCGGTCCGAAGGTGAGAGGCGAAGCGAGATTCGGATGGCAGGACACGACATTCTTCCCAAATGATAAAGACTGGCTGGTAGGCTTGTCGCTTGACCTGTCGTTGTTCGATGGGTTCTCGCGCAAACACAAGCTAGCGAAGGCCAAGGCAGAGGTATCCAAAGAGGAGGCCGATTCCGCACGCCTGGCGCAGACGGTGCGCCAGGAGGTCTGGACCGCTTACTCAAGGCTGACGGAGAGTTTTGCGGTAGTCGCCTCCACCGACGCCCTCGTCAGAGAGGCGCAAGAAAGCCTGCGGTTGGCGAATGAGCGTTACAAGGTCGGCGCCGGAACTATTACCGATCTGCTCGACTCCGAGACTGCACTGGCGCGGGCGGAGGCAACTCGGGTCGGAGCACAGTGGGACTACCAGATTGCGCGGGCGGTGCTGAGGCGATCCGTAGGCGACCTCGTGGTTGGTGGCACTCCATAGGTCCGGAAGGGCGGGATCAAATTCCGGCCTTGTCGTCCTCGGAGCGAACCCGCGATGAGCAGCAGATAGACGGGCGGACTAGATCTATCCGGGCCATCTCTGAAGGTCACCCGTCAATGCCGGCCCGCCCTTGCCGACTCTTGAGACGCATCCTGTCCGGACAGTAGTCTAGCTTCGTGGCACCTAAGGAGGCCGCTGGGTTACAGTCTTTACGCCGTGGGAGAGAGATCCCTTTTCCACACACTCCGCAACGCGCCGAGCGTGATGGGCAGGGCGCCGGCAAAGAGGAAGACCACATCCCCCACCATGCGCAGCCATTCCAGCTTGTGGTAGGTGCCGCCCATCAGGAACGTCAGGCGGCGCGCGTGCCAATACCCGTTGGCGATGGAATCCCAGAGCTGGATTACTCCTCCGGGGAACAGATCCAGGATGATCATGAGCGCGAGGCCCACGTTAGCACCCCAGAAGCCCAC
>JBEKDV010000688.1:0-3995 GCA_050014175.1 Candidatus Solibacter sp.
GTGGTAAAGCAGGGCGCGGCATCACGCTTGGCCGTCTCTTTCGACGGACGGCCAATTGCCCAAGATGTCACGGCAGTTCAGGTCGCAATCTGGAATCGTGGTAAGGAGCCGATTCGGCATGCAGCGGTCTTGCAGCCGCTCGTCATTCGCACGGACGGCAAGGTCCCTATGCTCGAGGCAACGATCCGAAAGAAGAGTAGAGAAGTTGTGCAGTTCGAACTCAACCAATCGAGGATGGCGTCCGGCGAGCTGGAGCTTTGGTGGAATGTCCTCGAAAGCGGCGACGGTGGCCTGCTGCAAGTTGTGTACGCGGGCGGGCCGGACGTTCGCGTCCAGTGCACTGGAGTGTTCGAAGGACAGCCAGCGGTCCGCGAGCTTCGATACTCGGGGACCATCCAATCGCCGTCTCAGCAGATGCGGGTCAGGCGTTATATGAGATGGATGCTTTTGGTTTCGGCTGTCATGGTGTTGGGCTCGATGCTTTTTCTCGTATTCGCCGAGCTGAGGCTGCACGAGAAGCGAACTATTCGGGGATTACTGATAAGGATACTAATCGGACTTGCTGTCATTGGCTCGGCTGTTTATATGTACGTAAGCTCGAGCGTCCCGGAGCCGCCGTTCGGTCTTCAGTGAGGGGTGCCTAGGTTCAGCTTGCAGCGAACAGCTACGCCAGCGCAACAGCATTTGCCCTCTCGAACCCGCCCTTCCACGCGCGCACGACTGCAGCCTCGCCGTCACGCGCGGGCTCTGCTCCGGCCGGAGTGTTCGCCAGGCGTCGCGCGCTACTTGGCCGGCTTCTGAGGTTGGATCTTGATGAAGCTCTCGCTCCAGCCCAATTTCGTGCAAAAGTCATTGAGGTCGATCGTATAATTGGCCTCACAGTTTCTCGTGCCTCCGGCTTTCACATACGGATCGCCGCCACCCTTCTGGAGTTGGAACGGCCAGGGATCGTTGATGATGAGCTTAAGGTTACCCTTCTCGTCCTCCTGATAGCCGATGATGAGCGCCACATGCTCCGGCTTGGGCTTCGGCACACCGGCTCCGGGTGAGATCCCGGCAATGATCGGACGTCCCGCCCGAATCTCGTCCTTAATGGTCTTGGCATCCAGGCACCCCTTCGGGTTCTCGGAATAGAGAGGCAGGCTCTTCTGCTCGGTAGCTTTGGGCGGATATTCCCGCAACATCCTCTGGATGTTCAGCGATGAGCCACCGCCCCTCAGAGCACAAGAATCAGGGCTCAACCAGCATTCCGGATGGACCGCCGCCAGGATGCCCCACTGGTATACGGTGTCGGGGTCCAACCCCTGGGGCTCGGGAGCTTTCGAACTGTACACCTTCCAGGGGTTGAATTTCGGTACCGGCGGCTTCTGGAACTGGAAAATCATCTGCGCGACGGTGAGCCAACACCACATCGCCTTTTGCTGGAATTTGGGAGGAATGTCGAGGATCTTGACTTCCGGATTCTTCTCGTTCTTCGCCTCCGGGCGATTTAAGACGCAAGCGTGGCACGTTGCCTTCTGGCCGCCCGAGCCCGTGACCGTCATGACAAACTCAGTGGTTTGCGTCACGTCCAGCGGCAGCTTCTTGTCTCGCAGAGCGTCGCTATTCGGAGGCTGCGGTTGAGGCTTCGGTAGCGGCGGGGCCGGGTTGCCGTTGACGAGGGTCTGGAGCTCGGCCTTCTGGCCATTTCCGGTCCACGTGAGTTCCACCTTGGTCGGCTTACCTTTGGTATCCACCTGCCGCGGTTCTACGTTGAGCGAGCAGCTCAGGGGGCTGACCGTGACGGGGCACTCGTTCTTAAGCTCAACCATCCCTTTGCGTGGGTCGCACGAATCTACAGGAATCTTGCTCGTAACCGTCAGGGTGTAGGTGGTTTCCTCGGTCGGCTTAACGAAGGCTCCGCCCTCGGCGGCGTTCGAGAAGATATAGCGTTCTCCTTTCGCGCGGTCGGGGGCGGGGTCGAGCTCCGCTTTCCCGCTGACATCGTACTTACGCCACCTGAGATTGATCGACCTCTTTGTCGCCCTCCTCCACCTTGCCCGCGGGCGCCTCATAGGCCTCGCCGGGAATCTCTTCGGGCGGTGACCCGAGGGTGTAAGCGCGCAGGACAGCGCTGGATGCCTTTTTCGCGGTCCAGCGGAGCGTGAATTTCCCGGTTGTTTCGTCGTACCTGGCGCACAGGTCGCACTTGAAGGGTCTCAGCGCAACGGTGGCCTGGCATTTGAAATCTTTCCCGTCAGGGCCTTTACCCTGGACGGAGTAGTTAGTGTCTGAGCGCGGGTTGACCGTGACGGAGCCGCTGGGATCGTTCAGGTCCTGCTTTATCCTCCCACCTTCCCAGAGCTTCACTCCCTTCGAGCCCTCTGGATACTTCCACGTCAGCTTGACTTCCGTGCCCGGCGTCTCGATTTCGGCCGGATCAGCGGCGAGTTCACATTTGGGCGGATTACCTGGAGCCCCTGGATTGGGCGGCGGTGGCGGAGGTAGCTCCATACAGATAAGGGCGCCCGCTACTGGACCTATCGGCGTGAGCCCCCATTCCCAGTTCGGTTGTGACGGACTTATCACATGTATCACCGCCACGGGCGCCACGCTGACTATACCACCGAGCGCTGCGCACTCCGCCAGCCTGCCCAACCCGATACCCTGAGGATTACCCGCGCTCGGCGACGGTGCCTGGTTAGCCGGCAGGATCTTGATTGCCTTGCCCTTCGGAAGCTCGACGCGTCGACCGAACCGCTCCACCTCGAGTGAACCTTCCTTCGTGCTGACGGTGACGTCGCGGCCGGACAGTGACACCTGGGCCAGCGTGGCGGTTCCCCTCGCGGGCTCCACCATGATGCCACCCACCGCCAGCCGGATTCGCGCGGCCTCATCTGCCCCGCTTCTGAGCGTCACCATGCCGCGCCCAAGCTGCACCGTCACTCGATCCGACTCACGCTCGAACGTCGCCTCGGTCTCGCGGGCGAGAATGATCAGGCTGCCCCCGGCCAGAGCCACTTCTGCTGCCCCATCACCTATTTTCAGAGTGTCGCCGCTGAAGACTGTGTTGCCGACGAAAACGGGGTGTCCGCCGATCACCGTCTCCGTACTGCTCACCACCGAGCCCACCACAGTTGAACCGGCGAAAGCCGAGGCTGCAAGGGCGGAGAAAAGCAGGGGCAACAAGACTCTCACCCTCGTATGTTTTTTGGCCATGGGGGAATTCCTCTTGCTTCGAGTAACCGGAAATGAACCCGAAGTTTGAAATTGGACTCCCGGCAGAATTCCTGACTATCACACTTTCAGGATAGTGGCATTGTGTTCAACGAGCTCAGCAGCACAGATCCAACTTCACCGAAGTTGGATTTCCAAAAGCCAATCCGACCAATAGTGCGGAAAGATTCTTTTTTTGCCCCCAGTTTCGGAGTTCAGGATAAAGGGCCAAGGAGACACGGAATGCCAAGACCAACTTACACTCTTAGAAAATAGCACTTTGCAGGCAAGAATCAAGAGCTTTGTCAAGCTTGTAATTGATGTCGGTCAAGCGGTTTATTAAACCCGAATCCGGAAGCTGGAGTCGTCTGTCATCATGAGCGTTCATAGCTCGCGATGGATAGGATGCCATGAGCCGCGAGAGAGAGCGTGCCGGGTAGTGGTGAAGTTGGGTGGGTTAGTGGGGCGCATACATAAATGGTCCGCCGCGGCGGATATGCGGCAGCCGCGGGAGCGTCGAAACTCGTTCGTATTCACTTCATGTTCGGATCCTGTCCTGGTCCACCCGTGGGCTTGAACTTAGGAATGCGCTCTTCCACCGGCGGCAGAGGCGGAAAGGGAGCGTGCGGTTCCTTCTGGTACCAGTACGCGACGGAGTAAAAGTTGTCCGAGCGCAAGTTGGCTTGGCCGTCTTCGATAGTCACTTTGATTGATTTTCGGAACCGGACAGGAGCCTCCAGGTGCCAGCGGTAAAGCGAAAAGCGCGCGCCCGGTTCCCAGCCATGGAACTCCGTCAGGCC
>JBEKDV010000689.1:0-1221 GCA_050014175.1 Candidatus Solibacter sp.
ATATCGCCAACACCAACACCTTCCAGCCAAGACTGGGCATCGCCTACCAGCTCACTCCGGCCACCGTCCTCCGCGGCGGAATCGGCAGCTTCACCACCAAGATGGGCCTGCTCGACAACGTCTTCCCGGGCGGCAATTCGCCCTTCCAGCCGTTCGTTACGGTCAACAACGTTTCGGTGGATAACCCGGGCGCCGCTTTGACCACCGGAACCGCCGCGGCTCTGACCATTACTACCCTGAACCCCCACCTCAAACCCCCGATGGCGTGGAACTGGAACCTCACCGTGCAGCGCCAGCTCCCGCTGCATAGCGTGCTGACGGTTGCCTACGTAGGCCATCGCGGCAACCACGCCTGGCAGGTGTACGACATCAATGAGCCCACCGCGGGCGCCCTGCTGGCCAACCCCGGCGTGAATGTCAACGCTCTGCGCCCATATAAGGGATTCGCTTCCATTCAGGAAGAGGAGAGCGTGGTCAATTCCACTTACAAAGGCTTGCAGGTCTTATGGGAGCGGCGGTTCGCCAGCGGCTCCGCCTTCAGCTTTGCCTATACCCTTTCGAAGAGCATGGATAACGGGTCGAACTACCGCGACATCGTGCCCTATGCTTACAACACCAGCAACTTGTGGGGCCCGTCCGAATACGATGAGCGCCACATTGTCCTGATCAACTACATCTACGCCCTGCCGTTCCTGAAGAACAACAAACAGCTCAGCGGCAGGATGCTGGGTGGATGGTCCATCGCCGGTACCGCGCAATTCCAGACCGGCACGCCTTGCGGTGTCGGCGCCAACAACGATTATGCCGGCGTGGGCGAAACCGGCAGCTTCGGCTGCGGCAGCGAAGGCCAGTTCTGGGTGCTCAACGGGTCCGCTACGATCAACACGGGAGCGTTCGCCGGCCCGGTGACCAATTCCAGCTCGCCGAAGTATTTCACCGTGAGCGCGACGGCGCCTCCCACCGGCACTTTCAATTTTGCCCAGGGTGTTCGCGATTCCATCTACGGCCCGGGCTTCCAGGATTGGAACCTGTCGATGTTCAAGACCTTCGCCATCAACGAGCGGAGCGGCTTCCAGTTCCGCGCCGAGGCATACGATTTCCCCAACCATCCGAACCTGACCGCGCCGAATTTCACTGCCACGTCCGGCCAGTTCGGCATGATTACCAGCAAGAGCAATCTGCAGCGCACGCTCCAGCTTTCGCTGCGGCTCTACTTCTGAG
>JBEKDV010000689.1:1226-2800 GCA_050014175.1 Candidatus Solibacter sp.
AGATTCCTCATGCTGAGTACAACCCTGCCTGCCGTGCCGGGAAATCTCCGCATGCAGGCAGGTACGGCGCCATGGTGAGACGCCGTGATTTTCTGAAGAACCTGGTGGCTGGTGGTACGTGCGGCAGGTTCGCGTCCGGAGCCATGGTCTCGCAGGCGGAGGGACCCGTGGCTCCCGATTCCCAGGTCCAGCGGGTGCTGGTTGCTTTCAAGTGTCATCTGGACGTCGGATTCGTCGATACCCAGGCGAACGTAATCCGTAAGTACTTCGAGCAGTACTTCCCAAAGGCGATTCAGACCGCGGCCGCGCGGCGGCAGTCGGGGGCCGACCGCTACGTGTGGACTACGGGATCGTGGCTCGTCTACGAGTACCTCGAACGGGCGGCGGGCCCGGAACGCAAGCGCATGGAGCAGGCGATTGCGGAGGGGAATATTGCATGGCACGCCATCCCGTTCACCTGGCAGACGGAACTGATGGACCCATCGCTGATCGCCGGCGCTCTGGGGCTGTCGCACTCGCTCGATCGGCGTTTTGGGCGAACCACCACCGGGGCAAAAATGACCGACGTGCCAGGCCATACGCGAGCCATTGTCCGTCCCCTCGCCGAACACGGCGTCCATCTTCTCGACATCGGCGTGAATGCCGCCAGCACCCCGCCGGACGTTCCTCCGCTGTTCGTGTGGCGGGAGCCGGACGGCCGCTCGCTGGTGGTGATGTACCATCATCATGCATACGGCGGTGTCGTCAAAATCCCCGGATCGGATCTCGCCGTGGATGTGGAAGTCGCGGATGACAACCTCGGACCCCATTCGGTCGAAGACATAGACAGCATCTATTCCCGTCTCCGGAAGCAGTTCCCCGCCGCCACGGTGACCGCCTCCGATCTCACGGGGATTGCCAATGCCGTCGCGCCGTACCGCGGCCAGTTGCCGGTGGTGACCCAGGAGATCGGGGATACCTGGATCTACGGCGTGCCCAGCGACCCTCTCAAGGTGGCTCGCTATCGGGAGCTTGCGCGTCTCAGAGGCGAGTGGATTGCGGCCGGGAACTTTCGGCCGGGCGACGCCTCCGATCTGGCGTTCTTGCGCAGCTTCCTTCTGGAAGTGGAACACACCTGGGGCACCGACACCAAGACCTGGCTGGATTTCGACCACTACACCCCGCGCGATCTCGCCCGCATGATCGATCAACCGAAGTACCGAGTCGTGACGAAGAGCTGGGCCGAAAAGCGCGACGACCTGTTTGACGCGATTGCCGCCCTACCCGAGCCGCTGCGCGCCCAGGCTTCCGGCCGGGTGCGTGGTCTTGAACCTGTGGAGCCGCAAACCGGAGGGATGCGGCCGTATCCAGGCGGCGAACCGATCGAGACGAAGCATTTCCTGGTGGCCCTCGATCCCCAAACGGGTGCGATTTGCCGGCTGCGGCGCAAGGAAAGCGGGCGCGACTGGGCGTCCACGCGCCAGTTACTCGCCGCGTTCACCTACCAGACGCTCTCGAAAGAGGATTACGATCGCTTCTTCGAAGCGTATCTGAAGAGCCGCGCGGACTGGGCGCCCAAGGATTTCGGCAAACCC
>JBEKDV010000690.1:0-2552 GCA_050014175.1 Candidatus Solibacter sp.
AAGATGCTCGCGATCCATGGAAAGAATACGCGAAGCTGTGTAATGAACTACAGGAGAAACCGAACTCTCCAGGGATCGCTGAGCTGCAAGAGAAGGTCAACGCGCTATACATAAGGCTTAAGCCAGCCGATGAGGCGGTGCGGAAGCTTGTTAGAGAAGCGACGGAAGTTCTCAAAGTTGTCCCGCTGAGTCCCCAAGAACTGCAAATGATCAAATATGAGATCGAAAACGCGGAACTGTTCATAATTGTTCCTCATTTGGAGTCGCTGCTGCCACTCGAAAGATTCCACGGCAGCCTCTCGAACGTGAGACTGTGGTTCTATGAGATGGAAGATACCTTGGCCAGGGCCTCCCGGCCCTTGATAGCTATTCCCGGTGAGACGACTCAATTCGGAATTGAGGCTGCGGCTTCACTTCGCTGCGACAAGCACGATACGTCGGCAAGGGACGGCGCGACGCCGGTTCAACTGGTAGACCCGCTTGTTGCATCGGCTGGGCGAGAGGCGGCGGATTCCAATACAAAAAGCAGCGCTTCCGAACCTCCCGCCACCCCTGATGCTGCACCGCTATCTGAGGCGGCGAACGACTCCCACTCGGATCCGGCGTCCCACGGCGGGCCGCAGGCTGTGGAGGAGCCAGGCTCCTCGAACAAACTGGGGACTACGGAAGTGATCAAGGTGCCGGCGCTTCCCGGAGACCCATCCCAGTTGACTGCATGTCCGCCCCAGGGAATCACGGAGGGGGCGATCATGGATGATCGTTCCAACCAACCTGAAGCCGCCCACCACTTGGTGACGGCGGCCGCTGCGCTCACCACGAGTTGTCTGCAGATTTTGCGCGAGGCCATGGATCAGCAAGGCTTGAATTCCCCAGGGATTGCGAGGAAGATACAAGCGATTCTGAAGCCCAAGAAAGGAAACCGCCTCAAGGTAGATCGCACCACGGTCTATCGGATAGTGCAAGGGCGCACGACGAGACCGCAACCAGAAGTCAGAGAAGCCTTGATTGAGGTGCTAGGATTGACGCGGGAAAAGGCTTCAATCGTCCGGCGCGGACTCGGAGGAACGGGAGCCGCACAAGATTTTCCCGAACAAATCTAATCCCCTTCAAATCAGGAGTTTCCCAATGGACTTTGCAACCAATTGCAACGATTTGCAACCGTTGCAATTGGTCGCAAGCGCCTAGTCCATCCTAAATTCGTCAGTATAATCGGCAACAAACTGTTGTCGCACTGACGATGACCACCCCACACGAGCTTCGATCCAAACGAGTCGCCGCCGAAATCCCAGCGACGTTGCTCGCCACCAAGGCCAAGGTGAACCGCTCTCGGCTCTCCGGAATTGAGCGCGGTTATGTCCAGGCAACCGAAGATGAGCTTCAGCGCTTGAGTGCAGCCCTGGAACACTTGCTCCGCGCAAAATCGGTCATCCAGGAAGCAGCGGCTTCCGTGGGCTGGCCATTGGGGGGCGGATGAAGCCGGCGCCGGCCGCGAGGCCCGGATATCAAACGGCGCCGCCGATTAAACGTGCGAAGCCCGAGGGGACACCAGTGCGCCTATACGATGGCACGCTGGTTGCCCACGTTAACCAGGAACTTGCAGATAGAATTATGGTCGCCGGCGCCGCCGAGGCTTTCCGCAAGGGACCGCGCCGATATTTGCGCTTGCGGCACGGAATCAGCATTCCGCGCACGGAACGGGGCTGGGACATAATCGAGTTCCTCCGCAGCTGGCATGGCGACAAGCGGGCTGCCGGGTACGTCGCGCATAAGGATCGACAATCCGAGCGCCTCCAGTATCGAGCACCGAGTCTGGCACCGGTGATGCGGTCGCCTCGCGGCGAACGTCCGCCCAGCAAAAGTAGCGCCGGGCACGAATCGAGAAGCAAACAACTATGAGCACGGGACACCAGAACCGGCCCACCTTTTCTTCGCCACAACCTACTAACATGTCCAAGATGTTTCTGACGGTACAAGAGGTTGCTCAGCGACTCGGCGTTACGGAAGGGTGGATTTACGAGCGCACCAGGAGAAAGTTGATTCCTCATCGCAAACTCGGAAAATTTGTACGGTTTACGGAAGAGGACCTGCAAGCTATCAGCGACGCGGCGGCTACTGGGCATTTGCGATGAGCAAAATCAATACACCGAGGGATCGAGAGTGAGCCAGAGGGGCCACATTATCAAGCCTACGGGCGACCGCCGATCCTACTCTATTCTCTACCGCAACCCCTCCGGCCAACAGTGCTGGGAGGGCAAGTTCAAGAACCGCAACAACGCGCAGAAGCGGCTCAACGAGGTCTTGGGAGAGATTGATAGAGGTGCATACGCGCGGCCTTCATCCGTCACCTTCGAAGAGTTTGCTGATACCTGGCTCGGTGGACGGCGGCAGATCCGGGGGAGCACGGAGTCTGGATATGGGTCATTGATCAACAAGCAGCTCGTGCCACGACTGGGTTCGACCCCTGTTGCACTCCTCCGTCTTAAACTCATTGACACCGCCGTGACCGGCATGATCGAAGACGAGCTTGCTCCGAAGTCGATTCATAACGTCGT
>JBEKDV010000691.1:0-2620 GCA_050014175.1 Candidatus Solibacter sp.
GCCGCCATGTGCCAGGTCCAGTATTTCGTTTCGCGCATCTCGCCTCCTACTTTGCCAGGCCCAGGAAATCATAGCCGCCTGCCGCCAGGAGAATCACTGCCAGGATCATCATGGCAATGAGCAGGGGCCGCTGGACGTTCAGCGACGTCTTGTAAGGATAGACCGGTTCAATGGGCTTGCCGACCGCAAATCCGAGTTCCACGAGCACCAGACGGATGCCGTTGAGGGCGTGGTAGGCAAAAGCCGCGAAGACCAGGAACTCCCCGAATTTGAAAATGGGCTGGTGGAAGACTCCACCCTCGACCCACGAGTATATGCCGCGGGCGCGCAGGCTCGTGACCACAATGTGCATCAAAAAGTAGAGAAGAATGCCCAGGCCGGTGAGGCGATGCAGAATGTAGGCGTAGCGCTCGACACCCCAACGCCCGCCCCCCAGCCATCCCCACAGCCCGAGCCGATTATCCTGCCTTTTGATTTCGGCCATGCTAGCCTCCTTCTGTCAGTACTTTCGCTCCACCGGCTTCCAGGTGGTGATCGTCACGGGCTTGTATTCCAGTCTTGGCGTGCCGCCCGTATAGTAAACCATGGAGTGGCCCAGGAACTTTTCGTCGTCTCGTTTGGGGAAATCCGTGCGGGAATGCGCTCCGCGGGATTCCTGGCGAGCCAGGCCGGCGAAAAGCAGAGCCTCGGCCAGATCGATCATATTCTCGGTTTCCAACGCCTGAATCAGGTTGGAGTTGTAAATGCGGCTCTTGTCCTGAATGACGATATTGCGGAAGCGCCGCCGCAGCTCGGCGATCTTGTCCAGGCCTTGCTGCATTGACTCCCCGCTGCGATAGACGCCCGCGTGGCGGTCCATCAAGGTCCGCAGCTCCCGGCGGATGTGGGCGGGATTCTCCGTTCCGTTCTGCAGCAGCAGGCCGTCGAAGACGCGGTGCTCTTCTTCCCGCGCCCTACCTTCCGGCGCCGCGCTCAGCTTGGCGCCTTGCCCCAGGTACTTCGCGATCTCACCACCCGTGATGCCACCCCACACCAGGCACTCGGCGGTGGAGTTGCATCCCAGCCGGTTGGCGCCGTGCATGGAGTGGCACGCCACCTCACCCGCGGCCCAGACATTCTCCGCCTTCGTCCGGCCGTCGATATCGGCTTCGATGCCGCCCATCGAGTAGTGAGCCACGGGTCGGATCGGGATAGCCTCCGTGATCGGGTCGATACCCAGGAACTTCATGCACACTTCCCGTATCAGGGGCAGGCGCTTGTTGATCCGCTCGGCGCCCAGGTGAGTCAAATCGAGCTGGATGTAATCCAGCCCGTCCTCGCCCGGGAAACCGCTCCCCTCGAGAATCTCTGTCATCTCCGAACGGGAAACGATATCGCGCGGCGCGAGCTCCATCATTTTAGGCGCGTACTTCTCCATGAAGCGCTCGCCCCTGTTGTTACGCAGGTATCCGCCTTCGCCGCGGCAGCCTTCCGTCATGAGGATGCCCGATGGCACCAGTCCCGTCGGGTGAAACTGCAGGAACTCCGGATCCTCCAAGGCCAGACCCGCGCGGTACGCGATGGCCTGCCCGTCGCCCGTGACGGTCTGAGAGTAGGTGGTGAACCCATACAGGTTTCCCAACCCACCGGAAGCTATCAGGAGAGCCTTGCCGCGTAAGACGAAGAACTCGCCGGTAGGCGCATCAAACAGAGTCAGGCCCGCAAATCGTCCGCCTTCGAGGAGCAGCGAAGTGACGAAGCATTCATCGTAGCGTTTGAAGTTGTTGTATTTGACCAGCGTATCGTAGAGGGCCTGCATCTCGAAGAAGCCGGTCTTGTCGGCCGCCATGCACGCCCGCGGGAAAGAATGCCCTCCAAACGGCCTCTGCATGATCCGGCCGTCATCGCGCCGCGACCACGGGACTCCCCAGTGCTCCAGGAGGCGAATCTCATCGGGCGAGGCCCTCACAAACCGGTCCACCGTGTCCTGGTCCGCCAGAAAATCAGACCCTTTCACGGTGTCCCAGGCGTGCAGTTCAAAGCTGTCTCCTTCCTCGGGGCGCATCACTGCGCCAGTGCCTCCTTCCGCACACACCGAATGCGAGCGCATGACCTGCACTTTCGATACGATGCCGATATCGGCGGCTCCGCGCGTCTTCATGCAGACCTCCACGGCGGCGCGCAGCCCGGCGAGTCCGGTTCCCAGGATCACGACATCATGAGTAATCTGCTGCATGCTTGATATGCTCCTTGGCATCTCCGATGTTGCCGTGGACGAAGCTCGAATCGACCAGAAGGGAGCAGCCTCCACGGGACTCCCGCTTGTTGGCCGTTGTGGCGAACGATTTAGCGTGCTGCGGCGAGCTTCAGCTCGCCATCTTCGGAGGACCGGCAGACCGTGGGCTGAAGCCCACGACGGCGCGCCGAAGCGTGCACCACTCGGCGGAAGATGGGCCGCCCTCGCGGGGCTCCCGGTTCCGGAGGGCGGCTCCCACTAAACCGTGACAGAGGCTGCCGGGACGCCCCGCTTCTCCATGGGCACAAAATCCCGCGCCTCGTAGCCGGTGTACACCTGCCGCGGGCGGGCGATCTTCTGCTCGCTGTCGGTGAGCAGTTCCTGCCATTGGGCGAGCCAGCCGGC
>JBEKDV010000692.1:0-2962 GCA_050014175.1 Candidatus Solibacter sp.
AGTGATGGAAGAGAAAAGGCCCCAACAGGTCGTCTCGTTCTCGCGGTACAACGCTCCGATCTCTCTGGGGATTGTCTTCGATGTCAGCGGAAGTATGGCTAATAAGATCGACAAGGCACGGGCAGCAGTGAACGAGTTTCTGAAAGAGCTGGAGCCAGGTGACGAGGCATTTCTCGTGATCTTTGCCGACAAGCCGGAACTGAGAACTACATTCACTTCGGACACCTCGGTCATTAGTACGGCGTTGTTGTTCGCCACACCCCGGGGAAGCACGGCACTCTTCGATGCTGTTGCCATGGCCGTCCGCCATATGCGAGGTGCCCAACACCAGAGGAGGATCTTGTTTCTGGTTTCCGACGGCGGCGACAATCACAGCCGGCTTACCGAACGCGAGCTGCGCCACCTCGTCGATGAGGAGGATGTCCAGGTACACGCCATCGGGATTCACGACCACCCGGGGGCGATGGAAGAAAGGCGCGGACCATGGATTCTTGAGGATCTGGCGAACATGACTGCTGGCCGGCACCACATGGTGAATGACATTAACGAATTGCCGGAATTGGCGTCCCGAATGAGCACGGCGTTGCATGATCGCTACATCCTGGGTTATAAGCCGACGCCCGCGGGACCATCTGGAGCATTTCGACGCATTGAAGTGAAAGTCAAACAACCAAAAGGTGCCCCCCGATTGTCGATCTACGCACGTCGCGGATACCGGATGCCCTGATTGTCGGAGTGTCCACCAGTCCGCCGCTGGCGGGATGGACGTGCGGTACCCATTATCCCATTCCATTGTCGGCGCCTCTCAAGTCGGGCCTCCCTGACACCGCGGCGTTTACTTCCAAGGGGTGAATGCGGAGAATCCGCAGGGAACGATGCAGAGCATTGAGTATGCGCTACGCGGCCTGGACAAGGCCGTGGCTGAGGAACGGGAGCGCGCTGCCCGCGCTCAAAAGATGCTGGGGGATTTTCAGGAGCAGTCGGGGATGCCGTTCGAACACGAAGCGGGGCTTAAGGAATTGCTGGCCCGCCAGGCCGAACTGAATGCGGGCTCTTTCAGGGCGCCGGGTCGGTGCTGCCTTTCGGGGCGCTGCTTTGCAGACGCTCCTCAAGTATTTCCGATTTTCTTCTCATGCCGATGGCCAAGCCGAAGCTGACACCAAGGCCTGCACCGAGGGCACCACATTCTGCTTCGGTCTTCATGCTGTGCGCCGCCACGCCAAAGAACAATCCCACGAGTAGCAGGATTCCAGCACCGATGCCTGCACCGCGCGCCGTGTGACTGATGGCTATGGAATTCGCCGCTTTGAGAACAAAATCGTTATCCGTTTGTTTATCAGCATTGTCGGCCATGAAAAATCTCCTTGTGGTGTTTTTGCTGGTGTTCCACGCACCCTAGAGAAGGATTTTGGTTATGGCAAAGAAAATCGTTGCTGCGGTGCACAAATATGCGGGGACTTTCGCGGCATCAGCAGAAAACGGGTGCAAAGAGTCACGAATTTGCAAAAGAGGGCGTCGGGATGGCGGGGCGCGGATTCGCAAGATGGGGGGAGAAAAAGATGAGGAGGGGCAGGGATTTGGCGGATCGGGGCTTGAGGGGTAGGTTCCGGGTCCGTTCTTTCTAACGTGCAAAAATCACACTTTTATGCAGTGACCGCTTGTAGATGCGCGCCTTTGCGCGCGGGGCGGATATTCCTACCGGTTCTTTGATCGAACGGTTTCGCCCTGGTCGTGCCCTTCCACCGACCGCAACAGCAGCGCGCGTTCAAGCATTTGCGCCATGGCCGCGTCGCCGTCCCGGCGAGCATCGGAGAGAGCCCCCTGAAGGTCGGCTGGCCCATCGGCGCCCGCTTGCAGCAATAGCTCCAACGCCTTCTCGTGCCCGTTCGCGACGGCATATCGTACGATCATCGGCGTCGTTAAACGCGCTCCCGATTCAACCAGGGCGGCTATCACTTCGGCATGTCCCATGGTAGTCGCGAAGATAAGGGCGTCATCGCCGTCAGCATGGACATCGGCCCCGGCCGCGAGAAGCGATCTCACCTTCAAAGCATTGCCATCGAACGCCGTGAGAACCATCTCTTTGTCCAGATTCAACTGTCCTCTTTGCGCCAGGAAGCGATAAAAGCACCCCAAGAGGACAATCCGAATCATCTCGCGCAACCCCCCGGAATAAAACACGTCATGTCGGCTGTTTCGTATTGTACGGGTGCTTTTCTTAATAGAACTTTAAGAGGACTGCTCCACGCTCCGGCGATTCGTTGCTCCGCTGTTGACGCCGGCGAGCGGGGTGGTCCATCAGGAGTCTCTTATATAAGACAGCACTGATATTGAGGCGGATCGGGGCTTGAGGCTTGGGGCTTGAGGGGTAGGTCCCGGCGCACAAGAGGGGCCAGTGCCCCCTTGTGGATCCCCCGCAGGGAAAGCGTTTGGGGGCAGGTACCGAAGATTTGCGGGGTGGGACGCTGCGCTATCGGACACAGCGCAGGGACGAACCGTAGCCCCTGCCGCCGATGCCCTGGCTCCCGTCGCTGAAGCGCTGCGCCCACCCACTGTAGAGGATGTCGGGCGAGGACGACCAGTACCACCCGGCGGGATTCGGACAGGATATGTCAAAGCCCCCGATGGCCGCGCGGTTCTGGAACAGCACGTTCAGCTCGCCCTTCGTCGGCACGTGCCAGTCGTGATGCCCGTGGGCGTCGAGCTTCGCGGCGTATTTCTGCGCCTGATTGAAGGTGTAAGTCAGCGGCGCATCGGCAGGCGTTGCATACATGGGTTTGTTCGTGTCGGGTGAAATCCCGGCATAGACGGTACCGTCTTCCATCTTGTCGCCAATCTTTGGCGCGGTTTTGCCTTTTGCGGCGGTATCGTTCGCCGGGCCGGGTTTGGTTATGACGGTGCCGGGGGCGGAAATCACAAGGTGGCCATCGGCAGCCCGTTCAATCGTAACGCCGCTCAGGAC
>JBEKDV010000693.1:0-4469 GCA_050014175.1 Candidatus Solibacter sp.
CTGGGTCTGAGACTGCGTCAAGGTCACGCTGGCCGGGCTCACCGTCACATTCACCAGAGGATTCAGGGTCACGGGGGCGGTGGCGGATTTCGTGGGATCGGCCACGCTGGTGGCGGTGACGGTGACGGTGACGGTCTGGGGGCTGCTGATCGAGGCCGGCGCGGTGTACAGGCCGGCAGCCGTGATGCTGCCGACCGGCGGACTGAGCGACCAGGTGACGGCGTTATTGCCGGTGTTGGTGACGGTGGCGGAGAAGCTCTGGGTCTGAGACTGCGTCAAGGTCACGCTGGCCGGGCTCACCGTCACATTCACCAGAGGATTCAGGGTCAAGGGGGCGGTGGCGGATTTGGTGGGATCGGCCACGCTGGTGGCGATGACGGTGACGGTCTGGGGGCTGCTGATCGAGGCCGGCGCGGTGTACAGGCCGGCAGCCGTGATGCTGCCAACCAGCGGGCTGAGCGACCAGGTGACGGCGGTATTGCCGGTGTTGGTCACGGTGGCGGAAAAGCTCTGGGTCTGAGACTGCGTCAAGGTCACGCTGGCCGGACTCACGGTCACGCTCACCGGCACCGGAGAATTGAGGGTTACTGTGGCGCTGGCGGACTTGGTGGGATCAGCCACGCTGGTGGCCTTCACGGTCACGGTCTGCGCCGCGGCGATGGTGGCTGGCGCGGTATAAAGGCCCGCGGCGGAGATCGTCCCCATGGCCGGATCCAGCGTCCACGTAACGGCGCTGTTGGAGGTTCCCCCCACCGTGGCCGTGTACTGCTGGGTCTGGGAAGCAGTCAGAGTCGCCGAGAGCGGCGTCAACGAAATCGTGACCGGAGGACTGAGCGTGACCGTGGCGCTGGCGGACTTGGTGGGATCCGCCACGCTGGTGGCCTTCACGGTCACCGTCTGAGCGACGGCGATGGTGGCTGGCGCGGTATAGAGGCCGGCGGCGGAGATCGTCCCCACGTTCGGACTCAACGTCCATGTGACGGCGCTATCGGAGGTTCCCCCCACCGTGGCTGTGAACTGCTGGGTCTGGGAAACCGTCAGACCAGCCGAGAGCGGCGTCAACGAGATGCTGACCGGAGGACTGAGCGTCACCGTGGCACTGGCGGACTTGGTGGGGTCAGCCACGTTAGTGGCGTTCACCGTGACATTCTGCGCACTGGCGATAGAGGCCGGCGCCGTGTAGAGGCCCGCGGCGGAGATCGTCCCCACGGCCGGACTCGACGACCACGTGACCCCGGTGTTGGCAGTGCCGGCAACAGTTGCCGTGAACTGCTGGGTCTGCGAAGCGGTCAGCGAGGTCGCAGAGGGGGTAACCGAGACTGTCACCGGAGGGTCGAGGCTGATGGTGGCGCTGGCCGATATGGTAGGATCGGCCGTGCTGGTCGCCTTCACTGTGACATTCTGCGCACCGGCGATCGAGCCCGGCGCCGTGTAGAGGCCCGCGGCGGAGATCATCCCTACGGCCGGACTCAGCGTCCATGTAACGGCGCTATTGGAGGTTCCCCCCACCGTGGCTGTGAACTGCTGGGCCTGGGCGGCGGCCAGAGTTGCCGAGAGCGGC
This sequence comes from Candidatus Solibacter sp., assembly GCA_050014175.1. Taxonomy (GTDB): domain Bacteria; phylum Acidobacteriota; class Terriglobia; order Bryobacterales; family Bryobacteraceae; genus Solibacter. Next base: position 1,562 of record JBEKDV010000693.1, read on the forward strand.
GTCAGCGAGACGCTGACCGGAGGCGTGAGCGTGAGCGTGGCGCTGGCCGACTTGGTGGGATCAGTCACGCTGGTGGCCTTCACGGTCACCGTCTGAGCGGTAGCGATGGTGGCCGGCGCGGTATAGAGGCCCGCGGCGGAGATCGTCCCCACGGCCGGACTCAATGACCAAGTGACGGCGGAATTAGAAGTGGCCTCCACGGTGGCTGTCAGTTGCTGGGTCTGGGAAGCCGTCAGAGTAGCCGACAGCGGCGTCAGCGAGATCGTGACCGGAGGACTGAGCGAGACCGTCGCGCTAGCGGACTTGGTGGGATCAGCCACGCTGGTGGCCGTTACAGTTACCGTCTGAGCGGCGGCGATGGTGGCTGGCGCGGTATAGAGGCCCGCAGCGGAGATCGTCCCCACGTTCGGACCCAGCGTCCATGTAACGGCGCCGTTGGAGGTTCCCCCCACCGTGGCCGTGTACTGCTGGGTCTGGGAAGCAGTCAGAGTCACCGAGAGCGGTGTCAACGATATCGTGACCGGAGGACTGAGCGTCACCGTGGCACTGGCGGACTTGGTCGGATCAGCCACGCTGGTGGCAGTCACGGTCACCGTCTGAGCAGTGGCGATGGTGGCCGGCGCGGTATAGAGGCCCGCGGCGGAGATCGTCCCCACGTTCGGACTCAGCGTCCATGTAACGGCGCTATTGGAGGTTGCCCCCACCGTGGCTGTGTACTGCTGGGTCTGGGAAGCAATCAAATTAGCCGAGAGCGGCGTCAACGAGATCGTGATCGGAGGACTCAGCATGACCGTGGCGCTGGCGGACTTGGTGAGGTCAGCTATGCTAGTGGCCTTCACGGTCACCGTCTGCGCGGCGGCAATAGTGGCTGGCGCGGTATAGAGGCCCGCAGCGGAGATCGTCCCCACGGCCGGATCCAGCGTCCATGTAGCGGCGCTGTTGGAGGTTCCCCCCACCGTGGCCGTGAACTGCTGGGCCTGGGAAACCGTCAGAGCAGCCGAGAGCGGCGTCAACGAGATGCTGACCGGAGGACTGAGCGTGACCATCGTGCTGGCGGACTTAGTGGGATCGGCCACGCTGGTGGCGCTCACCGTCACGGTCTGTGGAGTGGTTATGGTGGCCGGCGCGGTATAGAGGCCCGCGGTGGAGATTGTCCCTACGGCCGGACTCAACGACCACGTGACCCCGCTGTTGGCGGTGCCGGCAACAGTTGCCGTAAACTGCTGGGTCTGCGAAGCAGTCAGCGAGGTCGCAGAGGGGGTAACCGAGACCGTCACCGGAGGATTGAGGCTGATGGTGGCGCTGGCTGATTTGGTAGGATCGGCCGTGCTGGTCGCGTTCACTGTGACATTCTGCGCACTTGCGATGGTGGCCGGCGCGGTATAGAGGCCCGCGGCGGAGATCGTCCCCACGTTCGGACTCAACGACCACGTGACCCCAGTGTTGGCGGTGCCGGCAACAGTTGCCGTAAACTGCTGGGTCTGCGAAGCAGTCAGCGAGGTCGCAGAGGGGGTAACCGAGACCGTCACCGGAGGATTGAGGCTGATGGTGGCGCTGGCCGATTTGGTAGGATCGGCCGTGCTGGTCGCGTTCACTGTGACATTCTGGGCACTGGCGATGGAGGCCGGCGCCGTGTAGAGGCCCGCGGCGGAGATCGTCCCTACGGCCGGACTCAGCGTCCATGTAACGGCGCTATTGGAGGTTCCCCCCAACGCGGCGGTGTACTGCTGGGTCTGGGAGCCCGCCAGAGCAGCCGAGAGCGGTGTCAGCGAGATCGTGACCGGAGGATTGAGCGTCACCGTGGCACTGGCCGACATGGTGGGATCGGCCACGCTGATGGCCTTCACGGTCACCATCTGAGCGGCAGCGATGGTGGCCGGCGCTGTATAGAGGCCCGTGGCGGAGATAGTCCCCACGGCCGGACTCAGTGTCCATGTAACGGCGCTGTTGGAGGTTCCCCCCACCGTAGCTGTGTATTGCTGGGTCTGAGAGTTCGTCAGAACAGCCGAGAGCGGTGTCAGCGAGATCGTGACCGGAGGATTGAGCGTCACCGTGGCACTGGTCGACATGGTGGGATCGGCCACGCTGATGGCCTTCACGGTCACCATCTGAGCGGCAGCGATGGTGGCTGGCGCGGCATAGAGGCCCGCGGCGGAGATAGTCCCCACGTTCGGACTCAGCGACCAAAAAACGTCAATCTTGACGGCTCGAGCCACAAATGGGGAGCCGACGCTGCGCACGCTACCTGTTGCCGTAAACTGTAAGGTTTGCGAGGCACTAACTGAGGCAGAGGCGGGGGAAACAGATATGTCATTATTAGTCGATCCCGGAACCCGCCTCAGAATTGAACTCTGCCCCGGCGCGATTCCGTGAAACAGCAAAATGGCTCCCACGAGCGCCAACACGTGTCTTATGCGCAGGAGTCGCTCGATGGCAACCAAAACACCGCCTCTAGGCTCTATCGCTAGGGCTGATCCCTTTGAACTGAATGGCTTCCCAGTCCCCATGGCCACCGTCTCCTCCTGGAGACTTATCGTCCCCGTTGCGTCAGAGATGAATGGCATGCGCATTTAGTATGGAACTCATAGGACTAAAGTTCTAGTACCAAATGGTTAATTGGCATGACGTACTATTTGGTTAATGGAGCCAAGCGAGCGCTTGCGGGCTACATGCTGAAGTTTGAAAACAATTCACCGTCTGGGTTGCTATTTTATTCGATGAGTTTGCGGCCTTGGACGTGAGCGGAAGACGTGGATGCTATCGCAACACAGATGTGTTACGCTAGCAGTATGGTGCGTCCTGAAAGACGCGTTGTTCTAGCAGGTGGAAGTCCTGTCCGGGTAAGCGCCGGAGCGCCCGGTAGCAGACTCCAGCCGAGCGGAGAGATCCGCCCGCGCCGAGCGGAGTG
>JBEKDV010000694.1:0-5295 GCA_050014175.1 Candidatus Solibacter sp.
GTGCAAGGCACTTACCTCAGCCCCGGCCAAGGCGCGGAGGTGTGCCCAGGCTCAAGGCTCGGCTATGTTCAACATTCTCAAGGCCCGAAAAGTGCCCAGACAGCTAATTTGGACGCGAATGAGAGAGGATAGATCTTGTAGTAGCCCTCGGACATGCTACTCTCTTAGCCGCGACGACGGCTAGCTGCTCTCTCTGAGTCTCCCGGTACCTGTATATGTGCGCGGGTACCTCTTTGAGCGTCTCCTGGACTCTGTCATTTGGTCTATCGAGACCCTGGACGGCCCACCACTGACGAAGTAACTCTCCTACCTGAGAGTCAGTGAGACCTGACCGGACCAATCGGATACATATAGCTCGTTCTGTGTCCTCAATGGACTTGGTAGTGGTCGGCCTGGATTCCCATAAGGCGCGGAATTCGACACGATGAGACGGCTTGCGCCAGTCACCGTCTGATACCGATCCTACTAGAGATACTTTGTAATTGCATCGGACTGATTGGGAACGGATTGGGGTTGAATGAATACCGATATGGACATCATTGGGGAGGTTAAGGCACTCACCTAGACTCATTGAGTCCTGATTAGTTCTGATTGGGGCTACATTGTGACCGATACCGGTCTGAATGGGTGCGGGTGTAACTGTTCCGGGGACTGAAATAGACTGAGGTCCCGGTATCGCTGTTCCCTCGGATGTCACTATAGATATTTCGCTGACTTTAGGCACTTACGCCGTTCTCCCGTGTATTCTGGCCATTCACCCCTTTTTAGTATCGTGACTTCGAGGTGCGAAACTGCCTGCTTAGTCTCACCGAACAACCAGCTTCCGCTATCTTGTTTATAGCGAACTGAATACGGGTTTATTAAAGTTAGATTAATTGGAGCCCGACGCAGGTCCCTGGAGACCTGCGCCGGGTGACCGTCCATCACACCCACATCGCAAATTCGCTGAGGTCCGGCAACTCAAACACCTCGGAGTCCATACTCAATATTGGCTCCTGTTTCTGGTCCTGTATGACGCCCTTCGGCTTCACTGCTTTCGGCTTCGATGCCCTCTTCACGAAATCAAGGTAAATACTGTAATCACCATGACCAAGGTCGTTGTCTCCTAACAGCCTAGCGCGCCTTACCCTGGTGGACTCTTTCAACCGATACCTCTTCATGCCCTGGTCGTTTGCGATCTGGATTGCCTCGCGTGTTATGTCCTGCATGGCCTCCTGTACGTCGTCCTTCTTGGACGAAACTGCATAACTGCGGATACTCATACACACCTCTCCTTCTTCAGGCGCGGGCCTTCCTGGACACCTCGCCTGTGACTGAATGGTTTATTGTTGGGCGCTTGATGACCGAGTGCCGCTTCTCGGTTTCGCTGCTGGTATTTTGTTCGCCCCGCAGCCAAGGCGATTAACTACTATCCGATCCGATTATGCCACGCCGGCCAGGAACCTCGCAACTCCCCCGTTGTTTTCCCGGCTGACCGTTGCGGATCGCCCCGTATTGACTGATCGGTTAGCGCCGAATATTCCCAAATTGACGCCAGCAGATTCAGACCCTATGCTCTTTTGTAGGAGGTCACCATATTGACCGTTGATATTCGAGCCGCTGTAGACGCCATTGCCGTAGCAGGCATTTCCGAGGTGCATGACCTAGACTTTGCCCTGTCCAGGCTTTCCGCCGAGACAGGGCGTGATCGCCGGGACCTGTTGAAGGTGTGGCTGTCCCGGCATTGTCCCGCGGCGTTCCGGTCTACCTTTCCCCAGGCTGCCGCGGAGACTGATTTATTCTCTCTTCCGGTTTCCACCCAAGCGATACAGTAGACAGACGCGAAATTGACGTTGTAAGATTGTTGCAGAATAGAACTTCACCTTTGGCGTTGCTGCGGGGCCTAACGGAAATACCGCGGCGGAAACCTGGCCGACACCAGTCAAAACGTCAAACCAAGCACAGTAGATGGCAATCCAGGGCGCTCAATTTCTAGGGCGCCCTGGTGAAGTACGCGCTGTGACGGCGCCGGCAACCGGCAAAGTGACAGCGTATCCCGGCTGGTTCGCAGGAAGCGTTCCGGCCGCAAATAGGAGGAGCAGACCTGATGCTTCTACCAGACCATACCTTCGAGGAGCACTACTCGATTGGTGATCTTGCCCGCATCTGGCGGGTTGGCCGGGAGACCGTGCGGAAGCTGGTCATGGACGAGCCTGGAGTCTTTCGCGTGCAACTCGGCGCGAAGCAAGCCATGTGCCGGTATTCCGTGCCGGCTTCAGTGGCCAAGCGCATTCATACCAGACTGACGACGCCATGCACGCAACGAATAGCAGCATAGAGACCACATAGACGCAACAATGCCCCGCTTGGTGGAATCCTCGCGGGGCATTTGTGTTTCTTGGACTACTTCGAGGCTGCTGTTGGCATCTGTACGACGTTAGCCGGCCTGGGCGTTTCGGCGAACGCACTACGCAATATTTCAGTCAGCCGCTCTTGGCGCGATGGAATCCACGCGCTGTAGTGTCTGATAACCATGGCCTCGGAATTGCCCAACAACTCCGCGACATCCCGCACAGTGACTCCCGGCCGTTCCAGGAGAATCCGCGCAAATGTGTGGCGAAACCGATGCGGTGTTGGTTTGTCTTTCCACGGTCCGCAGAGGCTCCACAGACGCTTAAGTTTCCGTCTCCAGATGTCGGTGACGACGTTCAAGTCCTTCGTGTCATGCTGGCCGAAGATGAGCGGTCCAACCTCCAGGCTCCGGCGGCGTATGACGGCCTGAAGCCACTCCGGTATCCAGGTGTTCACCGTCGTACCGCTCTTCGTGGTTCGGATTGTGACCTCTCCGTTAGGCTTTAGGCGGTCAATGTGAAATGTGCTCGCGTCGGAAATGCGCAAACCGGTGTAGGTCGATATGCTGATGAAGTCGGCGAGGTCTTTGCCCGTCCAGGAGTAGCGATAGGAGTTGACGACTCCCTCCGCGGCGTGATGGTGCGTGGTCTTGTCCCACTTGATTTCCATCTTGCCGTACTTTGTCTCGCACGCATCGTACATGCGCTGCAATTCCGCGTCGGTGAACGGCAATTTCTGTTCTCCGCGTCCGTCGCCGGCTGACCGTCCCTTTGGGTTCTTTACCTTGGCCGCGGGGTTACGCTCAATCCATTCGTTGTCCAGGCACAGGCCGAAGAATGCGCGTATCACGGACATGTCCCGGTTTGCCGTGGGTATGCTGACCCCCCAGGAGTCGCTGAACTCTCGGACATCGCTAACGCTCCACTGGTCAATCTGGGTGTACCCTCTGTGCTCCGAGTACCGCCGTACCTTCTCCATGAGATAGCCGTACCGCTTCACCGTTTGCGATGCGGAGTGCTTTTCATGTTCCGCCATGTACGCGGCGATGGCGCGCTCAATAGTGGTGCCAGTCCCGGCCGGCTTGGCCTGGATAGTGGGGGTGGGTGAAGGCTCCATCACGGCCTCCCAACTCCCGGCCGATTCCCACCTCTCCGCTACCTTGAGAGCGTCCTCCCAATTGATCCGGCCAGTCTTCAGACGCCTGAACTGTTTTCCCAGAGACCCTGACGCAAGGATTGGACACCCACACCGCTTCCACTTCTTTGAGCGTTCCTCATGCTGCCCTGAGGTGGACCAGCGAGGGTGACCCCCTTCGCAGTCCTGATTGTGCCGCCGGTAGAGATTCAGTGCCATAGCGAGCAGCATTCTAGCACGTTTCCCCGTGCCTTATTGCTCACCATTACTCACCAAAACCCTTTATCCTCTGTAAGTTGTTGATTCTAAAGTGGCGGAGAGACAGGGATTCGAACCCTGGATAGAGTTTCCCCTATACACGCTTTCCAAGCGTGCGCCTTCAGCCACTCGGCCATCTCTCCGGCTTGCGCTCTTGCGGGCTTTTTCCAGCATAACATGGGCCGCGCCTTTCCCCCGGGGCTTAAAATATCAGAGTGAACTGTCCCCTGATTTCGCGGCGCGCCCTGCTCCTCTCCTGGGTTGCCGCCGCGGCCTGCACCCGGCGCAAAGCCCAGCGCTTCTTCGGGTATTGCTTCGTCGCCAATCGCGACTCTCGCTCCATCGGCGTGGTCGATCTCACGCGCTTCCTCACCCGCCGGCAGATCCCCCTCGACGCCGCTCCATCCCAGGTGCTCGCCCGCCCCAAAACCACCAAAGCCTACGTCCTTGCCTCCGCCAATGGCACCATCTACGAGATCGAAGCCGGCCTGCTGACCATTACGCGCCGCATCCGCGCCGGTAATGCCGCTGTCGCCATGCGCCTCTCCCGCTCTGGCGACGCTCTCTGGGTCCTCTATCGCGACCCCGCCAGCCTGGTCGAGATCCCTTTCGATTCCCTGCGCCCCGCCCGGCGCGTCCGCCTCTCCGCCCCGCCCGTCGATTTCGATCTCAGCCGCGAGACCGATGACGCTTGCGTGGTCTCCAGCAGCGAGCGCACCATCTCCCTCGTGTCCCTTGCCCAAGCCTCGGTCAGCCACACCATCCACGCCGCCGCCGAGCCCTGTATCGCCCGCTTCCGTCTCGACGGCCGGCAGCTCATCACCGCCAGCCAGGCCGATCGCAGCCTCACGCTCTACGACGTGCCCACCGGTAAGACCATCGTGCGCCTGCCCCTTTCCATCGCCCCGAGGGAGTTCTGCTTCACCGCCGACGGAGGACACCTCTATGTCACCGGCGATGGCATGGACGCCGTGGTGAGCGTCTTTCCCTACCGCACCGAAGTCTGGGAAACGCTGCTCGCCGGCCACGCCCCGGGCGCCATGGCGATTTCGGAGAGCGACCGGCCACCCGCTTACCTGCTGGTCGCCAATCCCGATACCGATAGCGTCACCGTGCTCGACGTGGAAACCGGCAACCTGGTCGCCCTCGTTCAGGTGGGCCGCGAACCGCGCCAGATCGTCATCACCCCCGACAACGAATACGCGCTCGTGCTCAACCAAAAGTCCGGCGACATGGCCGTCATCCGTATTTTCACGCTGGGCGGAAATGAGGTGGGCGGCGACCGCGTGCGACGCTACAAATCGGCGCCCCTGTTCACCATGATTCCGGTGGGCGAGGCGCCGGTCAGCGCCGCCGTGGTAGCGCTTATCTGAAGTAGGACAGGCCCTCCTGGCCTGTTGGGATGGGCCTTCGGCCCGCGAAACATCATGAAAAATAGTGGACCAGGCAAGGTGGGGCAGGCGCTTTCTAGGGACTTGCAAAATTCCGGATCCAGAGCCCCTGGTTGGTGTCGGTACAAAACAAAATCGAGGGGAAATGTATTCGGCGGGGCGGCGAGGCAATAGAATATTT
>JBEKDV010000695.1:0-6910 GCA_050014175.1 Candidatus Solibacter sp.
TACTACGGCCTGGAATCACTCGCGCTCGCCACGATCGTGGAAACTCCTGCACACACGGCAGCGCTGCTCGGGTTGCCCCCGATCCCACAACTTGCAGCATCACCGGAACAAAAGCTTGCTCTTGCTCGCACGTGGTTGCGCGTCTGGCAGGGACAAGGGTTCTGGCTCGATAAAATGCCCGCAGAATGGTGGCAAAACGACGTGATGCCCCACGCCTCAGGAAAATTCGAGAGGCTCAAACACTTCTTGACCAAGCAGGACCGCAAAACGTTCGAAACACAATGGCTGCCAACACTCTTGAAGCTGTTCACTGAGCAACTCGGGGGAAAGTACCGCCTGCGGGGCAGTCAGATCTCATTGGCAGTCGGCGGCACGTGGGCGTACTGTCACGCGTGTCGAACGACGCAGCGACCATACCCTGGCACCACTCGGTGTGTGAACTGTGGACGACCATCGGCAATCGCACTCGATCCCGACGCCGACGCGGTGTTTCGCGCACGCAAGGGATACTACCGTCAACCCACGATCGACGCCCTTCTCGATCCGACGAAAGCACCCGTGTCCATTCTTGCGGCGGAACACACCGCCCAATTGAGTTCTGCCCAAGCAAACGACGTATTCTCCAAAACGGAAGAACACGAACTGCTCTTCCAGGACGTCGACCTTGGGCCAGATGACAACGGGCGAGACCGCCCAGCAATCGACGTCTTATCCTGCACGACGACGATGGAAGTCGGTATCGACATCGGCTCCCTCTCCGGCGTGGCGCTGCGCAACATGCCGCCCGCCCGCGCCAACTACCAGCAACGCGCAGGTCGCGCCGGACGGCGAGGCAACGCAGTGGCGACCGTCACAGCGTTCGGCAGCGCGGACAGCCACGATGAGCACTACTTCACGTACCCGGATGAGATGATCCGTGGCGACGTCGCCGACCCGACGTTGGCGATGGACAACTATGAAATCATTCGCCGACACGTCACCGCGTACTTATTGCAGCGCTACCATCAAGACCGCTTACCAGGCGTTCCACGAGCAGATCAGGCAACCCTCTTCTCCGTGCTCGGAACGGTTGCGGAGTTCCGCAATGACGACGCGATTCTCAACCGGAATGATTTCGGAGCATGGCTCACGGACAATGCTGACGCACTGCGTCATGACGTGAGCGGGTGGATACCACGCGAACTCAATCCCACAGACGCCAACGACTTACTCAGCAACCTTGTGGCGGACACGTTGCGCGCTCTTGACGAGGCACTCAATGTCACGATCCAATAACACCCCACCTTCGACACGACCCGCCACGACAGACACCACAATCGATGACCCCATTGACGCTGGTGCGGAACTACCGAACGACGCCAGTGGCGAACGGGATGACCGTACGCCAGCGTCGGAGTATCTCCTCGACCGCTTGCTGTACAAGGGGATTCTGCCGCGCTATGCCTTCCCAACCGACGTCGCGACCTTCTTTGTCTTTGACATCGACAAGTCGACACCGTACAAAACTGCTTTTCGCTACACGCCATCACAGGGCCTCACGCTCGCGCTCAGCCAATACGCGCCTGGCAAGGAAGTCTGGATCGCCGGAAAACTCTTCGTCTCGGGAGCCATCTACTCCCCCGTTAGTAGCGACCGATATAATGCGTGGCAGCAGCGACGACTCTACTATGAATGCGGTGTGTGCCACTATGCACGCACGCAGTTGCTGACGGAGGGCAGCAAGGGCGAACGCCTTGACTGCCCAGCGTGCGGCAGGCCAGCGAGCTTAGGAGAGGCGCGGTACTGGCTTCGTCCACCCGGCTTCGTCCACCCTGTGTCGAAGCCAGAGCGCACATCAAGCGATGATCCTGCTGAGAGAAGCTATGCCACCCGTGCAAAACTGATGGCCCCGAGCCCGTCGGATCCAGGGAAATGGATTGGGGTAACGACGCAGTTGCGTCATTATCACCTCAAGAACCATCTTCTGGTGACGAACCGTGGGCCGCGCGACGAAGGGTATCACTACTGCACAAAGTGCGGCGTGATCGAACCAAGCGCAGCCCCGAATCACACGGTCTTTTCGCCACACCCCAAGCCATACCCGAGCGGCAAAGATCCGAATTGTCCCGGTGACGCGACGAGTACCGGCATTGTGCTCGGGACGGACTTCATCACGGACGTGCTGCTGGTGTCACTGACGGTCGCGCCACCCTACCGGCTTTCTCCGGGAATCCTTGCGACAGAGGTAGCATTGCGCACCGCCAGCGAGGCGATTGCGAAGGCGGCATGCGAACTGCTCGAACTGGAGGTGCAGGAACTACAGGCGGAGTTTCGTCCGGCGCTCACGGACAATGGGCAGCGGGGCATCGAAGCGGAAATCTACTTGTACGATACGCTCCCGGGGGGTGCAGGCTTTGCCAAGCAAGCAGGGAGATTGGGCAAGTCTCTCTTCGAGCGTGCGGTCAGGATTCTGGAGCATTGCCCGGACACCTGCGATCGTTCTTGCTATCGATGTCTGAGAAGTTACAAGAACAAGTTCGAACACGATCTGCTGGATCGACACATCGGCGCGGCACTCTTGCGGCACGTCCTCAACGGAGAGGCGATGACCTTACCTCCAAGCCGGGTGCAGCAGTCGCTCGACAAGTTGTATTACGACCTGGTTCGCTCTAATGATCCGACCATCACCGTGCAGCGGGCGGTCAGCCACGCCGTCCCGGGCGTGGGCACGGTCACGGCACCAATACTGGTCATGGGCAACGGCCAGGAACTCATCATTGACCTCAACCGACCACTGTGCACGGATGTGCCGACGGAGCACGAACTGGAAGAAGTCAGAGACTTCTCTGCGGTGCCTCTCGTCACCGTCGATGAGTTGTTGGTACGGCGCAACTTGCCTCGTGCTTCCGCCAAGATCCTCTCGGCGTTCGGACTGGCGGACGCATAAGGACGTATGCCTCCGACAGGAATGTTCACCGTCATCACGCCCAAAGCGTGGCCCGCGCCACCCGCGCCGTGGCACTTTAGCGTGCTTAAGGAGATTGAAGCCTGCCCGCGACGGTGGGCGCTTTCTGCCGCAGCATTCCCGGACGTGTGGGAGGGTGTCGGGTATCCGCCGGCCGTGAACAGCAAGGCGCTCGCAGGGCAGGTCATTCATGCGGTGGTGAGTCTTGCTTGCGTGGCGTTGGCGGACGCGGGGTGTTCGCGGCTGCGCGATGCCGCTGCGGTTGAGGTCCTGCGGAGAATGGGCGGTTTCACCAACGTGTTGCGCCAAACCATCGATCGTATCATTGATCGACATCGCAAGAACCCGCGACTGCGATACTCGCTTGACCACGTACGGAACGATCTCTTGCAAGAGATCCCCGCGATGCGCCAACAGGTTCAGCAACACCTGCAACGCGTGACACTCATTCCGCGACGGTCACCCGTGACCGGTCGTGGCGGTGGACCGCTGCGGGAGGGATCGTATCACGAGTTGCGCCTGCGAGCAGAGGATCTTGATTTTGTGGGCATCATTGACCTTCTGCAACTAGAGGACGGCCACTGTACGATCTGGGAGTTTAAGACCGGGGCTCCTGATGAACGCCACACGGAGCAATTGCGTACGTATGGATTGCTCTGGGCCTCGGACAAGAATCGCAATCCGGACGGGCTCCCCGTGCACCGTCTCGTGCTCTCTTACGATCATCACGTCCAAGAACTGCGTCCAGCAGACACGGGTATGATGGCGACGGTGCTCGCTGACTTGCACAAGCGAGTACTCGCGGCCGCAGCGACGATTCGCGACCATCCTCCGGTCGCACGTCCGAGTCCGGAGCATTGCAGATTCTGCGATGTCAGGCACTTGTGCCCCGAGTACTGGGCTGCGCTGACGACGTGGCGTGAGGATGAGCGCAGCGCGTGGGTCGACGTCGAACTCCGCGTGGGCACGGCCCGCGGTCCACGAAGTTGGGATGCCCATCTCCTTGTCGCCCCCGGACGGACGCAGGAGACACCTGTCGTGCTCGTCGTAGCGCACACGTCATCGACAGCTTCACTCAGTGCAGGGTTGCACGCAAGGCTCTTGAATGTGCGTCAGAGTGAAGCGGACGGCGTCCCCATCATTGCGATCAGTGCCCTGACCGAGATCTTCAGCATCGGCTAATCGTTCAGATCCGCGAAGAGTGGTGGCACGTCAGCGGGGGGCAAGCAGACTTGGGCGCCGTGGCGCATAGGGTAGTCGAGCGTGTTCGCCGCAACCGTTGCAAGAATACCTGAGCGGCTCACTCTCGCGTCGAGCCACCGACGACGCCAGTAGGCGCCGATGTGTGCCGTACCGTGTTCCGGCCGTTGCTGTGGAAGGAAGAACTGCGGACGCCGGTGCAAGCCCAAGAGCACTTGGCGGAAATTCCGTGCGAGGCTGACGCCGTACACAATCCGGCGATTGCCATGCTGCAACAACTGGTCGCTCGGCAGCCCAATGGCATCAAGACCTTCTCGGATGCCCACCGTTGGTACGCGCCAGGAGGGTGTCGATGATTGCCACAGTCTCGTTGCTGAAATGAAACGACCCGTACCCGATGCTAAATCCGAGCGCTTTGTACTCCAGTACGCCGTCGTGGTGACCGCCCAAGTCAGTGACCGGGATCTTGATGCGGTTGTACTGGCTGGCACCAACTCCGTAGAGACTCGTCGTGCCGAGGAACACGAGGTCCGGGTGCCTGATGATGCCTTTACCGCGCATGCTCGACGCGATCAGACTCTGTTGTTGTCCATACCGTCGCGCATAGTGCTGGGTCACCTCCGGGCTGCACAGGAGAGCGGAGACGAGTTTCCCGCCAAGCAAGGCGTTATACGGAGCAATGGCTCCGCACACCGTGATATCCATCATGCAGATCCCAACGCGCTCTGCCTTGATGATGCGCAAGAGCTGTGCGACGCTGTTGCGAAACGGTCGTGCTACGAATGCTGCCGCGAGGGCATCCTTGCGCGTGTCTCCCAGGTGCGCTGTGAAAACCTGGCGGATACCGAGCAAGGCCGCAAGGAGCCGGCATCGTTTGGCGCGAAAGAGGTGGGTGCGTGCCCGTTGTTCCCATGCGGCGTTCGAGAGACCACCCGTCTTCGTATGACTCTTGTGGAGGGCTTTCTGCGGTTGTTGACGGTGTTGGCGGATCGCCTCTTCAGCTTCGGCACGCAGCCGCGCGATGGTGCTCTCGGTGGGTCGTGCGAGTTCTTTGCGCGTCAGGATGCCAGTTTCTACGAGGTCCTTCACGTACGTTGTTTGTATGCGTTCGGTCAGTTCTTTCTGCAGCCACGCTGCGGTGCTGGCGGAGGCGCCTTGCAGCAGTGCTGCGACGCCGGTTTCGGAGTCCCAGCCGATCCATTGATCCCGGACGCGCTGTTGAACCACGGCACTGCCGAGTGCAGCGATGCCGATCACCGGGTGATGAGGTGCCGCCGCGTCCCGAATGAGGATCATCATTGAACGTCCCGGCACACTGCGGTACGCAGTCGTCCAGGTATGCCGGAAATAGCGCCAGATGTCCGTAAGCAATAATCCGGTGTGCTCGCACCGCACGTCAGGCTCGACGAACTGAAGATAGGGCGTAATGATGTTGGCGAGCGCTTCAAGGCGCTGCTTGTTGTCCGTGATGGCGGTGGTCAGTTGGAGGCGCGCTGCCAGATCCCCACCGTCCCTCATGAGGGAATAAATCGAGTGCCACCCGGTGGTGGTCAGCCGACGTTGTTCCATTCCCTTGATAAAGGCCGTGACGGCTGGCTCGCTGAGTTGCGAGTCCCGCTCAATGAGGTGCCGTCGGCGCACCGCAGCTTTTGCGTCCGTGACGTTGTCGTCAGGCGCGTCGTAGGTGAGCGTTACGGTTGGCTCGGTCACTTGCATCGTCCAACCTTGTGCGACAAGATCCGCAAGCACGTGGAGGCTGAGCAAGCATTTGAGCGTCGCCTTCGACGGGCAAGAATTGAGTTCGTTCAAAGTGGATCGGAAGGCGGCGACTGCCTTGTCGACGCGCTCGGGTTCCCGGGCAAGCGCGTCGGCGAAGCGACACGCGTACCGCTGAAACTCCTGGCGCGCCTGGCGCTCAAGGGTCGGGGCAATCGTGATGCTGGGGCCGCTGGTCAACAATGCTCCTTGTTAGCCAATATACGCATTGAGCGCCTCCGCCCACCGCTCGCGAAGATGCTGCGCGATGCGCTTGTCGGACTTGCGGCGCAGGCTGGATTCTGCCCTGCAGTACGCGAGAAGGAGAAGTTCGAGTGGCGCGAGCGCCTCCAACGGCGGCACCGCGCGCCGTTGCAGAAGCGGCGCGAGAAGTTGTTCGTAGAACGCATGGTCGGTATTGACGGTCATGGTCAGGACTTTTCCCATCAGTTCCGCGTTGAAGAGTTCGCCAGTATGCAGGGGCGATCGGCAGGTCCGGTACTGCAATCCCGTGATGCCTGGGGCGGACGGGCGAGGAGAACCAGTATTCCGCGAATGGCCGGTCGGGCGTGGGGGTTCTAACTGATTATCGCGACTCTGCGCACGGCGGCTTGCGGCGGAGTCATGACGTGAAGCGCCTATCCGCTGAAAGGCGTCCCTGACGCGACGATTCAGCATCCTGGCGATGGACTCCAGGTGTGGTGCAAGGACGGCGTTGAGCGTGGGTGTTGGGTTGACGCGCTGTTTCGTATGCGTCAGCCCGAAGAACTCGTCCAACACCGGTTCGAACTCAACCTCACAGCGCCACCAATCGTCATAGTTCTCCTTGCGCTTGGTGCCCATGAAATACCACCCGTAGTCGATCTCGCGCCCGGCGCGCACGACAGATACTCCCGCTCCTTTCGTGATGCCGGCATCGGCCTTTTCGGCATTGGAGAGCATGCAGAGTTCCTCAACCGGCAATTCGGTAAAGCGTACGCGTACGGTGGAGGTCACTCCTTGCGGTGCGCG
>JBEKDV010000696.1:0-3951 GCA_050014175.1 Candidatus Solibacter sp.
TGACTTGTGGTGTGACTTGGCGGCGTGCTTCTGGCACTTCTGGTATTTTGAGGACTTTGTGTCGTGTATAACTTACGTGTTTTCAGTGGGCTGCGAGAGTTCAAGTCCCCCTCTCCGCACCAAAATAACTCTTTGGGGGTCATTAGTTTACGGCCCCCATTTTTTCGTGTGACTGGCGTGTGACTGGGTTTGTAACGCCCTCAGTCTGAAAGTGGGCCATCATGAGCCGGTCGATGTTCGCCTGACGCCCCTTGGACCACTTGCCGTAGTGCTTCCGAACCACCGCCGGGCTGTTTCCCAGGATGTCGGCCACCTGCTCGAAGGTGGCGCCCTGCTCCAGGAGCCGGGTGGCGAGAGTATGCCGATAGCGGTGGGCGTGCGCGTCCTTGACGCCCGATTTCTTGAACACCGCTGCGAGGGTCCGCTCGGCGATTCCCACCACGGCCCGACGGGAACTGTTGCCGTTCCAGAAGTAGTACGGGCAATCCTGCGCGGAGTTCCGCGGCGGCGGCAGCGCGTCAAGGACCAGCTTCAAACTCTCGGGAATCGGAAGGAACACTGGATCGCCCGTCTTTTGGGTGTACAGAAAGACTCGCCAGGTATTCTCCTCCGGGTGCCAGGACACAGCATCCTTGCGAAGTGTGCAGACGTCCGATACGCGGAGAGCGGTGTGGCGGAGCAGCATGATCATTGCACGCGCACGAAGCTGCTCGTAGTGAGCGCCGCTCCGGTGGTACTTTCCGCCCCCGATCTGGTCGCACGCCGCCAGGATCTGGCTCTCTTCCTGAAGTGTGTAGGGCACGACTTCGTTCGGCTTGAGATTGCGCGGCGCCTTCAGTTCCGTTGCGGGATTGATGCTGATCCACTTCCGGCTGACGCAGAAGTGGAGGAAGGTGATCAGCATTTGACGCTCGACCTTCCAGGTCACTTTACCGATACTCCGGGTCCCGCGAAATTTCTCCAAGGCATCCGTGGTGACATCTGCGACCACCTTGATCCCCACCTTCTCGCAGAACGAGGCGAAAAGGCGAAGGGCACAGCGGTACTTCTTCCAGGTCCCGCGCTCGGAATCGCCCCGGTACTTTCCATCTGGGCCGATCTCACCGTGGGTCTTCAGGAAGCGGGCCACTGCCTCCGAAACGGTGAGCGTGGCTGCTGCCGGCGCCTGCCCCGACTCAGCAGGGTTCTCCACTCCATGCTTGTTGGCGAATTGGGCGTCGAGCTTTCGTATCCGTTCCGCCAGATGTCGGTCGGCAAGCTGGCGGCTCCTCGTTTTCAGCGATCCCCGGACCCGCTGCCCGTTGTGGAGACCATCCACATGGAACGGGCAATTGCACTTGTCAGCACGCACTTCTCGACCGCCTGGTCCGAAGAACGAACAGGCCCTGAGGTGTCGCCGGAACGCGTACAGTTTGCTGTCTGCTTGCACGGTGTTCACATTACCTCAAAACCCACCAAATCAATGGATTAGGTCCCTTGTGGTTCGTTTGGCATACACCCTCGCCGCGGCGCTCGCGGAAATCGTGATCGTGGTGTAGTCGCGCTTGGACCGACGGCCGATGTTTGGCTGTCGCAGGATGCCAGGACCGTATTCGTCCCGGAACCATTCGCGAACGGTCTTTTGACTAAATCCCCAGAGACGCGCCCAATAGGTGATGGGATAGTGCCGCTCCTCAAAGGCTTGAGGCACGGAAACCGCAAGCGGACCTTTTCTCTGGTCAATCACCGCCAGCCCCTGGTGCCGAACTCGACTCAGGCTGCCGAAATACGGTTTGCATCGCGATGGCGCGAAGGCGTTCGCCTTGGGCGTCCAGGCGGCGAGGCATTGCCGCTTGGGCAAGTTCTCGTGCCATCCACGAGGCGGCGAGGTTGGCGTAGTCACGTTCGGTCACCTGGGCGCACAGCCGGCGGAAAGCCTCATAGTCCACGCGTGCGCGGCGAACCAAGCTAACGATCGCCCGGACCAGTTTCGCATTTGAGATTGCGCGGGCGAGCTGTTGCCCGCTTTGCCTGCTTGTCATCGCGTTCTACCCGCCGTTGGGTCCTTTGGGTTTCGCTTCCTGGGCCTCAGGCGAAATTGGCCGCAGCTCTAATTCCGTGTCCGACATGCTTGCCACCGGCTCGTGTGCCTGAGACTGGTCAGTGTCATCGTTCCTCTCTGCCTCCCTGGGCGCAGGGAGAAGCTGAACCGCGGGAGATATTTGTGCCGGGGTAGCGGCCGGACCGGGTAGAGCCTTTGGACTCGCCCACTCGACAACCACGGAACTCTTGCGCGGCCCCCTGGCCACCGCCCGCTCCAGCTCCGCCACGCGCGCTTCGATGTCCTCGATCGCAATGGACTTCGCTGCGTGATGGAGCACGCTGTCGGCGGACCGCACCTTCACCGCCGCGGGCGTGGCCGCGTCGGTCATCACTCTCAGCAAGACCGAAGCGGCGGCGCCGGAGGCCTGCTGGAGCCGCGCGGCGCATTGCCCTAATGCCGTTCGGCGCGCCTGCCTGTACGCCGCCTCGAAATCCGGCTCGTTCAGCCATCGATACAACGTTCTGGGTGTGATTTTGACGACACGGGCGGCGTCTTCCACCGTCCGGTGCGACAGCAGCGCCATGATCGCTTCTTCTTGCTTAGGCTTCAGTTTTGTGACATTTCCTGACATTTACTGACACCCGCGCCGGGTACATCGCCGGTCCTTCGCCATTGTGGAATCCTCTTGCTTTTCAAATACCTCGGAGTGATTGATGTCCTGACCGCGGTAATCACCGCGGAAGGAGATGGAACGAAAATGACCACTTCGAACACTGAAACCGCCACAGCCGACACCGCCGCCACCGTTGCGGAACCGGGCGCCTCCGTCGCGCCGGAGAAGGCCTCCTCGAAGAAGGCTGCCCGCACGAACAAGAGCGCGCCCAAGGGCCAGAAAAGCGGCAAGGGCCGCAAGCCCAAGACCGCAGCGATGGCCAAGCCCAAGAAGGCCGCCAAGGCGCCTAAGAAAGCCCAACCGGCCAAAGCTGAGGGTGTCCGCGAGGGCAGCAAGACCGCCCAGGTCCTGGACCTGCTCAAACGCCCCAACGGCGCCACCCTGAAGCAACTGATGAGGACCACCGGCTGGCAGCCGCATTCTCTCCGCGGCTTCCTCTCCGGAACCGTCGGCAAGAAGTTGCAGCTGGCGGTCACGTCCACCAAGGGCGCGGACGGGGAGCGCAGGTACTCCCTCGGCAAGTAGCATAGCCCTCAGATTCCTGCTGCCCGCCCGGTTTCGGCCGCGGCGGGCTTTTCTACTGGTGGACTCGATTCCTGCCCGCCCTGCGTCAGTCACGGCGGCCTTCGCGGTTACCCCAAGCCGCCGCCACTCGTGCGAACGTGGGCCAAACGTGGCGCGACAGTGGCCAACCCTTGGCTCCCTCGCAATGGCAACTCCGTCGACCGGTCCGTCAAGGCCAAGCACAACCCCTACCCATCCGGGTAGTTGGCGCGGATCTGTGTTTCGAGCGCCGTGATCTCCTGGAGGCAACGCGCGATTCATGCCGCCCTCTCGCGCCGCTCCTGGGCGACTTCCTCAAAGGTCCGTCCGTCATTGTCCAGCACGGCAGACTTGCCCGAATACTCCTGATACCGCAGGACCACCACGTCGGCATACCGCGGGTCGATCTCCATCAGCCGCGCCTTGCGTCCCCGGCGTTCGCATCCGATGAGCGTGGAACCGGAGCCGCCAAAGAGATCGACGATGATGTCGCCGGCCTTGCTGCTATTGAGCAGCGCGCGCTCCACCAACTCCACCGGTTTCATGGTCGGATGGAGCCGGCTGGCCGCCGGTTTGTTTTCCTGCCAAAGCGTGGATTGAGACTTATTGCCGTACCACCGATCCTTCTGCCCGGCCACGTGGCAGTAGAAAATCGGTTCGTGCTGAAATTTGTACCGGCCGAAGCCCCAAGCGAAAGTGTTCTTGGCCCAGA
>JBEKDV010000697.1:0-3182 GCA_050014175.1 Candidatus Solibacter sp.
AGGTCACCATGCCGTTCTCCGGATTGGTGGCGGAGATCAGGTCGGCCCCGCTGTAGGCGAACGTGCGTGTCTGGATCCCATTGCTCCGCGGCATGCTGACGGAGATCACGTGCCCCAAGGCGTCGTAGGTGTAAGTGGTGACCCAATCCGCCCCGCCCGCCGGGTTCTGCTCGAACACGTTGATCAGATTCCCCACGGCGTCGATCTGCTGGACTTTCCATTTCCGAACGGGAGATCGATGCAAAGCGGCGGGCTTTCGGCCTCAGGCCGCTTTAAATGCGCACCGCAGTGGGCATAGGTTGGTTACGTTCCGTCTGTCCCCGGCTTGCGTCCCATAATGCGTACTATTGGCAGAAGGTCTTTTCTACGGGTGGCCTTCGAGAAGCTTGAGACCCTCCTCGGCTAGCGTACGTTGCAGGCTCGCCTCTCCCAAGGCGGTGTGCAAGTAGTCCCGTGCCTTGGGAACCCCTGGAACCCGAGAAAGGACGAAGATAGCCGCTGGGCGATCTTCCACTGTCATGCGTTGCCAGGCATCCATGAGGGCGATAGACGACTCTGGACCGATCTCGATGAGAGCTGCAACGGCGGGGAGGCGGTCTAAGATGACCTCCGGTGGCCGGGCCCACACGTTCGTGGCCGGAAACCGATTCAGGGTGAGATTCTGAATTAGGAATGGAATCCCCTCCTTCGCCCTCAGTTGGCCGAAGGCCTCTGCCAAGCCCATTTTCAACTGATACTGGTCCAACGGACTAAGTCCTGGAGGAGGAGTCCGGGTCCACGAGAGCATTAGGGGGATCTTAGTACCTTTGGCAACCAGGATCTCGGCAATGGCTTTTTGGCGGGTGTCGGGTTTGGCTAACAGAAGCGCCAATTCCGAATCGGCCGTCATTTGGCTCGAACTGCCCCTGCAGCCGAGGACGGCCGCGAGCAGCGCGACCTTGACACACAAGGCCATCCTTCTGATGATGTCAGCGTTATTGAAATGTGATTGTTCCATTTGGATTGCTCGAATTCAGTGTCCAATGCAGCGACCAACTCATCGAACACGATGCATCCCCAGAAGCGCTCCCATGCACTGCGAATGACGTGAAAGAGTACGTGACGTCGCCTCCTACAACCGTCCATCCGCTCGCGATGTTCCTGACCGTACCTGGATTGTCAAGCCAGTCAATTCTGCCCGTTTGCGTCTGCAGCACTTCCGCCATCTGTACAGGATCGCCCTGCCCGGGTTGGTTCCAGGGTAAAGAAACGGCGGCTCCACTTGAAAGCCGGACCTGGATCGAGCCAGAGTAAGACGCTACTTGGCCAATAAACCAGTCAGCTGGGTTCGTGTCACCGTTAAGGTTGACTTGGACCTGAACCTGATAAAACCAACCAAAGGGGTTGCTGTATGATCCGAGTTGGTTCGTCGTTGGGGCATACCCGCTCGGAATTGAGGAGGCATCCTGACTGTCCCTCGGCATGCCGGATGAGGCGACCGATATGGTACAGCTGTTGGCAGGTGCCGGCGGCGGGGGTGGCGGACCCGGCGCATAGCACGCGGGGTCGGGAACGGGCACGAACCCCATTCCATTATCGGCCCCACAACCTCCGCCCCCCCCCCCACCGCCACCTCCACCGCCGGAGTCGTCATCACAGGTTTCGTATTCCGGGGGACAATAGCCATCCGCATTAAATTCGTTGCGCCCGTGTCGATCATAGAAGTTTACGGGATCGCCGTGAACGTAAGCGTACCTGTTCCAGGTGCTTGGCACGCCAAGCCCCCCACTCGCCACGTACGGGTCCGCCGTCAGGAACCTCCCGCCCCACGGAGCGTAGTATCGTTGGTCCGCATAATCCTGATACGGACCATCCCGCATGTACGTACCGAACTTCTCCCGATCGTCCGCCGTGCTCGTCCGCTCTTCCCCGTACGGGTAGTAGCTCATCCGCTCCCCGTTCGAGTTCGCCCGCACACTCCCCAACCGGTCCGCCGCCACCACCATCCCCTTGCTCTTTACCAGTTTCCCACCGAAATACACGTTGTACTGGTTCCCCGCCGGACACCCCAGCCCGTTGTCCCCCATCACGCACGCCAGCGTCACCAGCTTCTGCCCACCTACCCCGTAAAAGTAAAACTCCCACGCGTTCCCGTACGCCTTCTTCACCCGCTTCCCCGCCGGATCGTACACGTACCCGTTCCCGGCCCCCGTGATCATCCGGTTCTCCACGTCGAACGTGTACCCCGGGGCCGTCGGGTTCCCGTTCGCATCGTTCCCTCCCGCCGAATTCGTCGCCGGATTGTAAGTCAAGTTCAGCGCCTGGTAGGTCCCCACCGCCGACTTCCCCGTCATGTTCCCGAACCCGTCGTACGTGTACTTCTGGCTCCACGCCCCACCCGGATCCCCCGCCGCCGACACCGCCGTCAGCCGGTTCAACGTGTCGTAAGTGTAATTCACCGTCTCGTTGGTGACATTGTCTACCGATTGCGCGATCCGCCCGTTATTCGCCCCCGCCGTGTACACATAGTTCATGTTCAGCGCCGTCTGAAACGTGAAGGACTGCGAAAACGACGTCCCCGCCACGTTCAACCACGTCATCTGCTGCATGTTGTTGTACCATCGCGTCTCGCCGTAGAAGTCCGAGGGGTAGGAGCCCTGGTAGCTCAGCCCCGTCAGTTGCCCCCCCACCGCGTACGTCGCGGACAGGGACAGGTCGTTGCCGCTCATCCCGCCCAACCGGCCGTTGGCGTCGTACGTCAACGTGTACTGCGGACCGTAGTTGATGCTGGTCATCCGCCCTTCCTGATCCCAAGTGTACGCCGCGTCGAAGTTTACCGCATTGCCCGTCCCCCGGTCGTAGTCCATGTGCTGCGCCGTCACCCGCCCCGCCTGATTGTAACTGTACATGTAGGAGAACGGTCCCCCGGTGCGCTCGTCGGTGAAGGTCATCGCCGTCAGCCGCCCCCAGGCGTACTGCGAGTAGCTCCCGTTCAGCGGATTGCTGTCGTAGTAGTAGTCCACCCGCTGCTGCGTCTGCTCCACCAGCGGCGACCCTGCCCAGTGCTGCACCTCGGTCAGGCGCCCGTAGGCGTCGTAGGTGTAGCGCGTCTGCTGCCCCAGCGCGTCCGTCCGCAGGGTGACGTGGTGGGCCCCGTCGTACTGATAGGTCACCATGCCGTTCTCCGGATTGGTGGCGGAGAT
>JBEKDV010000698.1:0-3193 GCA_050014175.1 Candidatus Solibacter sp.
GGAATGCTCTCGGTGGCGGAACGCGAGATCCAAGCCGTGGTTCCCGGAAACATCACAGCCGCGCGTATCCCGGTCACGGTGATCGCCGGCGGACGGCGCTCGAATGCGGTGGAACTGGAGTTGGGGGTCGCCGCCCCCGCGGTGTTCGCGACCGATCCGTACGGCCGCGGGCAAGCGCAGGCCTTCAACCAGGACGGTACGCCTAACGGCGCGAGCAACCCGGCGCCGGCGGGATCCGTGGTGACCTTGACCTTAACCGGCGACGGAAACCAGGCGATTTCGGTTCGCATCGCCGGGCGGCCAGCGGATGTTGTCTCCGTGACCGGGCAGGGCTCCGGGAAGACCGGGTTGCGGGTACGGATACCGGAGGGATTGCCCGCGGGCTCGACAGTGCCAGTCCGCGTCAAGGCGGGCGAGTTCTTCAGCCAGTCGGGTGTGACGCTTGAGGTGCGCTGAGCCGGCCTCGTGAGACAGCAACGTCCGCCCGCCCTGGCGGTGTTGGTGTCAGCCTCGCCAACCGTATACCGCCATGGTAGCTTGTACCCATGCGCATCCACCTCGACCAACCTGCCGGTGTCATCGATACCAGCTTTTTCCACTTGCGCGGATGGGTGGCCGGCGAGGGACCGATTGCAGAGATCGAAACCGACATTAATGGCCAGCGGGTCCCGGTGTTTCGTGATGTCCGTCCCGATGTGGCCAGAGCTTTCCCGGACTGCCAGACCTCCGGCTTTTCGACCTTTGTACGGTTGTCGCAAATACCTTGCGCGGACAAGGTCGAGATTCGGATTCTGAGCGGCGGTGCCATTTACGACCGGCAGGTGGCGGTCTCTCCGTCCGCCCGCGAGAGCATCCCGCGGGATGAAGAGGCCCAGCGGGAGAAACGCGCGTGGATCCTCTCGCGGGTTGTGTGCCTGCTGTGCGGCGGCGAGTTGAACGGCGCGGCGCAGTGTCTTTGCTGCGGCCACGCCTATGGCAACCGCGAGGCAGCGGCGCTCGATTTCATTCCGCCCTCGCTCGCCGGCCGGCCGTTTGGCGGCGCGGTCTGTTCCCACGGATACGATGGCGACGTGGAGCGCATCGTGGGGCGTGTCGAAAACGCGGGAGGCAGGGTGCTAGATTGCGGAGCCGGCCTGCGCCCCACCGTGCGCCGCGCCGTTGTCACCACGGAGATTTTCGAGAATCCCACCACGGATGTGCTGGCCCTCAATGAACGCCTGCCCTTCAAGGACAATGTCTTCGATGCCGTATTGTCGCTGCACGTCCTCGAGCACGTTCCCGACCCGTTCGCCTGCGCCAGAGAACTGGAACGCGTCTTGAAGCCCGGCGGCACGCTGTACGCGGTCACTCCGATGATCGTTCCCGAGCACGGCTATCCCGACCACTTCTTCAATCCCACGCGCGAAGGGCTCGCACGGTTGTTCCACACCAGTGCGGCCGAGGCGCGTATCTTCATACCGGCCATCGGACATCCGATCAATGGCGTTCATTCCGTCCTGAACTTGTACCACTTGTCGCTTCCCGCGCCGCAGCGGGAAAAGTTCCTTTCCATGACGGTCCGCGACCTGCTCTCCGAAAGCATCGAACACTGGATCGCACAAGATATCGCCACGGCAATGTACGAGGAGGATCGCGCGATTCTGGCCGCCAATTTCGCGATTGAGCTGGTGAAGCGCTGACCAATTTCTATTTCCGATCGCGAAATACGCTCAAATGCACCTGCTGGAGATAGCCGGCCCACTTGCGTCCCCACGTGGGATCGGGGAGATAGCACGTCAGCGCCTGGTCGCTTTCGGACCGGAAACTGCGCAATACGGCCTGGCAGGCCACCTGCCGGGAATGGACGTCCCGGGCAAGCCACACACCCGCTACGTAACTCGCACACGTGCCGGCGCACAGAAACACGAGAAACAACGGTACCACCCAGCGCCAGATCCGGTACCGGTAGCTCAGAACCAGAATGGCAATGTAGGCGAAAATCGGCCACAAAGCCTCGAGCTGCATGTACCGCGTCGCCCCGAACGGCTGCTCTGTGCCCAATGCCAGGCGGCTGTGCAGTAGCGGTACCAACAGCAGGGCGGACCACAGGAAGGCTGCGGTGAAAGGCAACAGCGCCAGCCATATCTCACGGTCGCGCAGGACATAGCACAGAACCGGTGCCAGCAAAATCACCACTACGAGGCCGCACCAGAACGCCTGGTCGGGGGTCACACCTAGAGCGGATCCCGCATAAATGAGCGAGTAAACTCCGGCGTTGTGCTTGTTCTGAATGACAAACCCGAGGCCGGTCGGCCACGGCACCTCGAATTTGACGTAATTGTGCAAATAAGCCGCCACGCAAACTATCGTAGCGGCAAGCCAAATCGCGATCTCCCTTCCAATTCGGCGTGTTCCGTAAAACAGCAGAATGAACAATCCGATCACCCAACTCAGCAGCCCCTGCGACAGCGAATAGGTCCCCAGCACGGCAAACACGATTGCCGGCGCAAGAAAACTGCGCCGGTCGGCCACCTGGATACAACACCACACGCAAAGCAGAAAGAACATCACCACAATCTGATTGGCCAGGCAAATCCCAGTCATCAGCGCCTCATTCCCGCGCCAGTTCAAATACAGCAGAGCCACCGGCAGAAAAGCGATCGTGGGCACGGGAACCGTGTTCTTCAGGCGGACGAAGAAAGCATATAACACCAGGACGCTGACGGCCACGCACACATAGGACAAGTAGAATTCCGCCAGGACGTTATACCCGGTCGCTCTTGCCAGAAACAGAGCGATCGACTGATAGACCGCGATGCGGGAGCCAGTGTGTATTTCGTCGATATCCTTCCACTGCAAACTCCCTTCCTGCATGTGCCGCACCATCGGCACCATGTTCCACATATCTTGAAACGGCAACTCCACCGTAAAATGAAAGACAAACCATGCCGTTACGAGGACGGGGACAAACACAACGGCCAGTTGTATCCGCTGCAACAGTCTGGCATTGCCGTTAGCCAGTTGTTTCAGGAGGGGCACCATGGCGGATCGGGTCATAGAGAGGTTATTATACCAAGCAGCTTATATCTCTATTTCCCATCGCGAAATACGCTCAAATGTAACTGCTGGAGATAGAAGGCCCACCTGCGTCCCAGCCTGGGATCGGGAAAATAGCACGTGACTGCCTGGTCGCTTTCGGAACGGAAATCGCGCA
>JBEKDV010000699.1:0-3087 GCA_050014175.1 Candidatus Solibacter sp.
CAGCCCCGGCCTGCAATTATCGGCGCGGATGGTCCCGCGATGCACGGCAATCGCTCGTTGGGCAATCGCGAGTCCCAAGCCCACCCCGCCGGTTGTCCGACCCCGCCCGGCATCCACTCGGTAGAACGGCCGGAAGATCTCCGCTAGAGCGGGATCGGGGACTCCCGGTCCCCAATCGCGAATGGCAATGGTCGCGAAGTCGTCATCGCCTTGGCTGGAAACGTGGATACGGGTGCCTTCCGGAGTGTGTTGCACGGCGTTCCGGAGCACATTCTCAATCGCGCGCCTTAACAGGTCGACATCGCCGATCAGTGTGCCTGCCTGGGATAGGAAAAGTTGAATCTCGCAACCACGGTCAAGGGCTTCGATCGCGCAGTGATCGGCGATCTCAGTCAATAGCATTTCGAGATCCAGAGGTTCCAATTGCAGCGCTGTGGAGTTGACTTCCGCACGCGCGACCTCAAGCAACTCGTCAACCAGGTCGTTCACACGGCTGGCTTCGGTTTCGACCCGGTCCAACGCGCCAGAGGCGCCGCGCCTGGCTGCGGGAATCGCCAGCAGCAATCGTGTCAACGGAGCACGCAACTCGTGAGCCATGTCGGCGCAGAGGCTCTGGTGAGACGAGACCAGCGATTCGATCCGTTCCGCCATCTGGTTGAACGCCCGAGCCAGCCTCCCGATGGAATCCCCAGAGTCCGGGTTCATTCGCACCGCTAGTTCGCCCGAACCAAAATGGTTCACGACCGTTTCGATCCTTCGCATCCGCCATGTCACGTACGCGCCGACCGAGCAACACAGGGCCGAGACGAATGGCAGAACCCACAACATCGGGCCGAGAGGGATGGGAGGAGGGCGCGGCGGGGGCTCGGCCACGCACGAGTAGGCCCCACTTTTGACGGTCACGGCGGGTTGGCTGGCACGAGCAGAGAGCGGGTCAGGTTGCGCGCCGGAGATCAGCGCAGACAGGTGTTGTCCGGTTACCAAATCGACTCCGGTGGAATCCAAAAGATGCACACGTATGCCGGGCCCGATTTCTGCCCCTCTCAAGACAAGGCGTAGTGGCTCCGGTCCTCCTTGCTCATAAGCTCCGCGGGCTGCAGAGCAAACCTCGCTGATGTGGCTGCGAATCAAACCAAACATCAACACAGCATTGACTGCAACCAGACCGATGCTGGCGCACAAAAACAGGGCGAGCAGAACCCAGAGACTGAAGATGCGGCGCAGAGTATTCGTCCGATGCGCAATCCAGGCCTTCATGTTTGAACCTGGCCCGCCTGATGACAGAGCTGATAACCGGTGCCCCTGACGCTCAGGATCAGGTCGCGGCCCACGCCCATCTTGCGGCGAATTCGGCTTATGTGAGTATCAATCGACCGGTCGAATGCCGAAGCGGGACGATTGTAAAGATGGAGACTCAGTTGATCGCGCGATACAACCTGTCCGCTCGAACGAAGCAACTGTTCAAGAACTTCGCACTCCATGGCGGTGAGATCGAGCTGCCTGCCCCGATAGAAAGCATTCCGAGTGCCCGGCCAGAGCATCACGTCGCCGGCCTGCAGCACCTTTGGCGAGCCGGCGGAGGCAGGCGCCGACCGGCGCAGGATGGCGCGCACCCGAGCCAGCAACTCTTCCGGATAAAACGGCTTCGCAAGATAATCGTCGGCGCCCAAGTCGAAACCCATTACGCGGTCGAATCGTCCGGTCTTGGCCGTCAACATCATGACCGGCACGCGGGATTGCTGGCGAACCTGCCGCAAGACATCGAAGCCGTTCTGTCCGGGCAGCATCACGTCTAAGATCAGAAGGTTGTAAAACTCGCTCTGCGTCCGGGAGATGCCGCGCGCGCCATCCACTTCAAAATCCACTGAGAAGCCCGACTCCTGAAGGTAGTCTCGCAGCATGGAGCAAAGCTCCGGGTCGTCGTCCACCACAAGTAGTCTCATCGCCAATCGCAAGGAGGTCTATTCAAGGTCCGGTTCTCCTACCTCCTATGCCCACGTTGACGCTGACGCGAAGCGTCCCAAAGTCCTGCATCGAGTCACACGGCATTGCGGCAAGTATGTCGGACGGCTTTCCAGGTTTTGGCGTTGCTGATCCCGGCCAATCAAATTGTTAAGAAATGTAACGCTCCCGCGGACAGGGCCGGCGTTTCAACGCAGAATTCAATTCAAGGTGGAAAGCCGACTCGAAAACTGTTCCTGATTCGTGAGAAGCCCTGAGGCGCCGATGCAGTCGTACTTTGAAAGCGGCTTCCCCCTCGGATACGACCGGTACGCTTTGTGCGGATTGTTCTCCCACTGGAGCGGCTCGTGGTTTGAGAGGTTCCTGGAGGACCTGTAACGCGAACTGCGGGGGCAGAAGGCGGTTCTGGTGTGGGATGGTTTACCGGCGCACAAGAGTCGGGAAATGACATCCTACTTGGGGCAACAGCGCGATTGGCTCGTCGTAGAGAGATTACCTGGCGACGCGCCAGATCTGAACCCAGTGGAGACGCCGTGGGGAAACATCAAAGGGCAAGAACTGGCCAACCGTTGCGCTGAAGATCTTGGGGAAGTTCACCAAGCAGTTTTTCTGCCAACCCGGTGGTGCCGACCCGGCCAAAGCCTTGATTGATGCGAGAGAAGTCAGAAACTCGCCAGCCGCCGCGGTAGCGCATTGCGCCAATCCGGCCGCGACCACGCCTGGTGGACCGCTTCGCCGACGCCACTTCGGTCCCCGAAACGGCGCTCCGCAGCCAGAGCCTCCTCCTCGACCGGATTGCGCTCCGTAACATCCACGTCGCTTCGCCTATCCGTCGGCGTTATTATTGCGCCAAATTATAAAATCGCACTTGTTAATGGGGAAAGGAAAATCCTATCATTTATAATCAAAATCCTATATTCCTAATAACACGCATTGCGCTCACTCGTGTCCAGGATAATCTTGGCGCCAAACCCCTTGCGAACGGTCGCCGCCCGGCTGCGGTGCCAGAAGCCGGCGCACGACGTCCAGCAACACCTCGGGCTGGGCCGGTTTGCCGAGAACGGCATCCATGCCCAGCGCCTGCTGCGGATCGCCCGGGGAACCGGTCCCGAAAGCGGCCGACAT